>WJME01000162.1 GCA_014728115.1 Candidatus Zhuqueibacterota bacterium
ATCGTAGGTAGCTTAGACTTTCTTACCGCAGGAACATCTTTGATAAGGTGAAGCAACCTTCTTGTATCACTATACTATCTTTCCTGGATTCATCCGGCTGAAAAAGAATCCGCAAATTTCTTCACAAACTACTTGCCCCCGCAAACATTGTACCATTTATATCCAACAGCAAACTTTACTTTCTTAATTTACAAGGATAAAAACATGCAAAACACAATCAACCCCGACGACATCTGCCGCCGGGCACTCCAGGCAAAAATGGATGTCTATCAGGCAAAAGAGTCCTTCGAAACTATCCTCAAAAACTACAACGACCAGGTCGAAAACCTGATAAACGTCATCGGTATGATGAAAAGCCGTATTCTCGAGCTGGAAAGCCAGGCCGGAAAAACAGAATCAGCATCTCCTGTGCAAAACAGCAGCTCTCCCCGCGCCTCCTGAAACAAGAGTGCCCCGATGGCAATCGTCTTCTGTCTCCCCGGAAACTCATTCTCAGGAAAATTCCTGGAATGCTGGACAACCCTTGTCGCCTGGTGCCTGAAAAACAATATCCAACCGATCCTCAGCCGCCGGCAATCATGCAATATTTACTATGTCAGAAACATGTGCCTGGGCGCTGATGTCATGCGAGGCAAAGACCAGAAACCATTTAACGGCACCCTCAACTACGATTACATCATGTGGATCGATTCCGATATCCTTTTCACCCCGGAACAATTACAACGACTCCTCAGCCATGACAAAGACATTGTCTCCGGCATCTACCTTATGGAAGGAGGGCATGCCTATGCTACAGTAAAAGAATGGGATGAGGAGTATTTCAAAACCCACGGCTGTTTCCGCTTTCTTACTCCCGGCGATATGAAAAATTCCAGTGAACTGATCGAAGTCGCCTATACCGGCATGGGATTTATGCTGGTGAAAAAGGGGGTATTTGAAAGCATGGAATATCCCTGGTTTCGGCCGATTGAGAAAAAAATCGGGGATGCAGTGGATTTTACCATGGAGGATGTGGGGTTTTGTTTGAGAGCGAAGGAGAAGGGATTTAAGATTTTTATTGATGCGGGGGTGAAGGTGGGGCACCAAAAGAAGATAATATTTTGAACCTTTTAACAAGGAGGGTGTATGCCTAATCTACAAGTGAATTCAAATCTCAGTTCAACCGGTCAGTACGTCTCGGACGGCGCCAATAACAGTCCTCTTGCATTAACCGACAATTCTACCGGCAAAGTTGGAATAGGAACAACTGATCCCAATGGATTGTTGGATGTTTATTTTGGCAGCGATAATTTTTGTTCTTTCAGAGCCGACGGCTCCGGTTATGATAAACCCGTTGGGTGGGCGTCAAAATTCTGGAATGTTTCTTCACAGTATCCATTAAACCTGTTTTATACAGCGCACACAACCGCTAACAGAAACAATGAACTTTTCAGGATTCATTCAAATGAAAGTGGCGCATCATCGTTAGCCTTACGGATTACTGCAGGCAATACGGTAAGCAGTCCAACATACGAATCGATAACTGTAAAGTCGAATAATGGAAATGTCGGCATTGGGACCACTGACCCATCAAAAATCATGCATATAAGAAAAGAAACCGGGAGCAACACCTATGAAGATTTGCTTGTAATCGATTCGGATGATGGTGGAGCCGGCAATGGGTCGGGGATTGCCTTTTATAATAATTTCAGTGTCTCCACACACCATGTTCTTGCTCGAATCAAAGCTATTGATGCAAATAATTGGGACAGCAAAATGGAATTTACCGTATCAAAGGCAACCGCAAGAGGTGATGACCAGATCACGGCTATGACGATACTGGGTCCCGATGGCAATGTGGGTATCGGTGTCACTGATCCAGATGAGAAACTGGAGGTTGACGGCGATATCAAGCTCACGGATCCTACAAATGATCGTGTATGGGCCACTAAAAAAGTCTTCAATATCTTGGACTTTGATGCGGATTCCAGCGGTACAAATGATTCCAAAAGAGCCATCCAGGATGCCATAGATGCAGCTTCCGACGCAGGAGGTGGTACGGTGATTATTCCCACGGGGACTTATCGAATTGATGCTTTTGGCGGAACGGCTACGGGGGGCAGCGGCACAACACTTGTCGATACCGCAGCACATTTCACTTCAAGAGATATCGCTGTTGGGGATATTGTTATAAATCTCACAAATCATTGTGCCGGGAAAATAACTCAGATTAATAGTGATACGATCATCACGGTAGACGACTTTGTTGGGAACTCAACTGATGCGGATAATTCATTCTCCAATGGAGATAATTACGTTATTCCGGGCATTGCTATGAGGGACAACGTGGAATTATCGGGGCAGTCTTTTGCAACCGTTTTACAAGCCAATCCTATCCAAGCCACTGATGGCACTGCTTATAGCGGTGCTATAGTGCTAATTTCAGCAGATCCTTCCGAAACCTGGCCAACATATAAAATTCAAAACTTAAAAATTGAACGCAATGGAAGCTGGAGCGCCACCGATGCTACGGACGTAGGTATTGATGTGTATAATCATAGATTTAAGGTATCCGCCCCACAGAATGGCCCGGTTGCATGGGTGATTGTAGATAGGATAAGATTTGACCATCTTAGCGCGGGGAGTTACCATTTTTCTACTGGCATACGTATGGCCGCCTGGTCCGGGACAATTAGTAACTGTGAGGTTTCCAGTTGCAAAATAGGAATTG
>WJME01000163.1 GCA_014728115.1 Candidatus Zhuqueibacterota bacterium
CTCTTGGGAATCGATCCGCTCAGAGAAGCATCCTGGCAGATTATTGTCTCTCTGACCATTGCCTCTACAATCAAAAACACCGGCAGTTTGTTTATCGGACGTCATCGCCCCTCGGTCAATAAAGGCGCCTATGCATTCGAGTTTTGGGAGGGCGTCTCTTTTCCTTCAGGGCACTCGTCCAATGCCTTTCAGGTGGCCACCATCCTTTCACATCACGTGGATTTTCCGCCCTTTACTGTCCTTGCCTATGGATTGGCTTCATGCGTCGCATTTCAGCGCCTCGATGCCAACCTGCACTGGACAACGGATGTGGTCTTTGGAGCTCTTTTGGGCACGACCGTCGCAAAAACCATTATCCGCCTGCACGAAAAAAGAACCTTGTACATCGCTCCAAAAGTGATGAATGATGGCAAGAGTCTGGGAATAGGCATGACATGGGCACTATAAACATCTAACCCAACCCAAATAATACGGTGCATTTATCTTAAATGAAACAGAATTTATGTCAGATCAATGGTTCTCATTTCAACAGCTTTGAATTCAAAAGACGCAGATAAAGGGGCATCCACAGCTCTGATGTCAGCTGAGGCCCTGCCTGAAGCTGGTAATACCCAAAGGTTATCTCAACGGCACCACCTGACACCAGGTGGTGCCATTGTAAAGCACGCTTGTAAAAAGATGGGTCGGAATGTTGTTTTTGAGCAACAGTTGTGGCCGTTCCCGACGCTCGCAATGCAATTCAGATCCGTCCGTAAATTTAATCGTGTGATCGTACATGACCGGGGCATCCAGAGGATGCCACCCTGTGATGCCATCCTTTGAGACAAACCGGACTCCCCATCGCTCATGTCCGCTCACCTCGCCCCGATTATCTTCACATACCATATGAACCCTGTCATCCTGTTTCCAAAGGTAAAAATCTTCCAGTCTGGCCTCTGGCCATACATTCTCGTTGACAATGGCATAGGGACCTGAATAATGCGGGGCGGTTGCGATCTTGACCTGTAAATCCCTGGTACGCCACATCATTTTGACAGACCCATCAGGCTCAAAAAGCACGGCCGGATTGTTGGCGTCCTGGCCAAACTCAAGAGGAGTAGCAGAGCGCTGCCACGGCCCGGTGATCTCTTTTGCAACAGCATACCCTATCTGACGTAGAACCGAATCCTTGTCCGATCCGATATAAAACAGTATATAGTCATCGCCGAACCGATGAATCGTGGGATTATGAGCCATATCCGAATCCCAATAGCCGGGAGCCCGCTCGTCAATGACGACTTGCTCAAAGTTATAGGGACCCAGGGGGTCTGTGGAGGTGGCTCTGACAATTTCAGAATGACGACGATAACCACGAGGGAATTCCGTATGATCAGGCCATCGAGAGGCAAACAGATGATAGGTGTCATTCACTTTGATAGCAGATCCGCCCCATACAAAATAGCCGTCCATTCGAAAGCCGCTCTCGGGTTTAACAGCTATTGTCTCAACACGGACATCTTTATCTGCTCTACAGAAACAGGCAAAAGCAACGAGAAACAGCACAAGACCTGATCTCATCAGCACCTCGCTATTTTTAGTGATCATATTCAATAATATATCATTTAAATATGCAAACACAATCAATAATATCACAAAGGATTGGAACAATCTTTTATTTAATCCATTAAATGATTCGGCAAAGGAAACAAGGTGAGAACCTTTATGGGCCCTAATAAAAGTTTGTGCAAAAAAAACCTTGGGAATTGTCAATAAATAATTGTATCATTTAAGATAATTCGATAAAACCATCAGCAGGTGTACAGGGTGGACAGTGCTATGCTGCTGGAAAAACCCCATAGCGAGCTTTTGGGATCAATCGCTTGAATCCATACTCATCTCAGGCTCTTCCATTCTGCCTTGACTTAATCCATTCACAGAACATAATTGGAGAATCAAAATGAAAAAAATGAGCCTCCTCAGTTTGGGAGTTTTAATTTTATGGGTAGCAGGATGTGGTGACAAAGCACCTGCCCCTCTCTACCAGCCGGACTCGAAAGAATATGAATTCTTTCAGAAATTATCTGAAAAGGCACCGATTCTGAATCCGGACGAATCGAACAAACTCGTTGAAGCCAAATCATTTAGTGTTTATACCAATGATATCATGCCAATCATTTATCGCCAGTGGTCCAGACATGCGAATAATATGGCACAAATTCCGGATCAACAAATTTCCCAATTTGTCTATTATGCAGCGGCCCAGCAAGCAGAACGCAAACTGCTGGAGGCGGCGGCAGAAAAAAATAATATCAGTGTTTCACAAGATACTCTAGAGGCAGAAATGCAAAAAATTTATGCCTCTTCCGGAGGAGAAGAAAAATTCGCAGAGACGATTCAGCAACAAGGGCTGACGCTGGAATATGTCAAAAAAGATGTCAAATCGAACCTTTTAGCTACGCAATATCTACAAAACATGGTATTTGACACGGTGACTGTAGAAGAAGAAGAAGTTAAAATAAAATATCAGGAACCCAAAACTGCAACGGTTCGCCACATCCTGCTCATGACCCAGGGCAAGAGTGAGGACGAAAAAGCCGAAATTCGCAACCAAGCTGAAGAGCTGGTTGAACGGGCCAAATCGGGTGAAGACTTTGCCGAACTGGCCAAACAGTACAGCGAAGATCCGGGTTCGAAAGAGAAAGGCGGATTGTACGAAGACTTTCCCAAGGGTCGTATGGTCAAATCATTCGAAGACGCATCCTTTAACCTGCCTATTGGCTCTATCAGCGATGTCGTAGAGACCGAATACGGTTATCACGTGATCAAGATTGTGGATCGCAAAAAAGAGACCAAGCCGCTGGAAGAGGTTCAGGGCCAGCTCGAACAAACGCTTTTGCGTGAAAAAAAGAATCAAGTTTATGACGCCGTCATTGAATCCTTGAAAGAAAAATCCGATTATAAAGAGATCTATACGATCTAGGTCAGATTTTTCAAGGCATCAAAAAAACCCACACTCGCGATCAAACGAGTGTGGGTTTTTTATTGACTGCTTTATGAATAAAACCGGATCATGTATCTATTGTAACTGGCTCAGCACATCCTGTGCCTCTGCTTTGATCAAATCATGATCGGTTTGAGCGACAACGGCTTTTAAAGCATTTTTTGCTTTTTCAGGATGGTCTCCCCGAATCCGGGAGGCGATTCGCATGACCGCGGATTCGGCTTCTGCCTTTACATCTTTTTCCTTTAGATAAGGCATTGCCACATCGAGAGCTTCCGGGGCGCGCACATAGCTCAAGCCAGAGAGAATCATTCGTTTCTCGTTTGTTTCAGGGGCCAGGCTCAGGGCCTTTTCATACCATTCTGCGGTCTCGGCATGGCTGAGATTATCCGATTTTTCCAAAAGTTCGATCACGCCACGCAACGCCAGAATGCGACTGCGATTATCTTTTCCCTCTTCTGCGACCAGGTATAGATCAGCAATAGGATCTGCATTGGGCCAGTCTGTTGTGGCACGAACCGCGGCGATCACAATTTCCTGATCCTTTTCCTGCAATGCCGTACGGAGTTCCGGCAGGCCGCGTTCGTTGCCGAGACGACCCAGTACTCTGAGCAAGGCCATGCGGTTTTCAGGATTGGCATTTGTCAGCGCAGAGAGTACAGGATCGACGCGTGTTTCCTCTGGCAAGTTATTACTGACCCGTGTCACAGCCAGGATCGCTTCTTCGCGTTCTGCGGGAGTTTGGGCTTTTTTGAGCACCTCGATCATCTCCTGAATGCGTTCGGGAGGAGCCAAATCTCCGAGGGCTTTGATCGCTGCCCGCCGGATCCGGGTTTCATTATCGTTTGTCAGTGTAAACAGGGGCTGCACAGCACTTGCGATCTGGCGTTCTCCCAGGGCCAGTATCAACTCTGATTTTATAGCCAATGGCGCCTGCGCGACTTTATCGCTGATGTATTGATCCACAGCCGGATCCTTGAGCAGATAAAGACTGTTACGCGCTGTTTTTTGTTCTTCTCCGCTGCTGTTGGCCGCATGTTCAGCGAGCAAATCGACGGTGAAAGCGTCTCCGCAGGTTGCCAGGGCGGCCAGCGCTGCCATTCTCACCTGATCTACAGGATCCCCGGTTGCAGGGGTAATGACATTCTGTAATTCGGGATACCCCAAATCCTCGCACATGGCGAGCATTTGAACCTTTTTGGCGGGCGAGAACAATGGCCACTGGCCGGCGATCGCAACGGTTTTTTCCATGTCCAGAAGATGCAGTGAACGTATCGCCAGAGTCTGGGCAGCTTTATCCCCTCCTGCAATCCAGTTCTGAATGAGCTCATATCGGTGTTCTATGTCGGCATCGAGTTGACCCTGGAGCGAAGCAATACGCACAGCCACAGGGACATCAGGACCGTCCAACCGGCGGTACATTTCAAGAGCGATCCGGGTTTGCCCCTGTTCCAAAAAACGATCAGCACATGAGAGATAGGCCCAGAAAACATCCGGACGATAAGCCACTGAACCGGGAGCGATAAAAGGAATCAGAGCCCGAGCTGCCTGTGCAGTACCTATGTTTCCGAGGGCATGGATACTGGCTTTTGCAACATTATCTTTGGATTGCGTCAGCATTTCAGACAGGACATCAACAGCTTTTTCGGCTTTTCTGCGGCCCAGTGTGTTGATGATCCCCACTTTTTGATCGGTGGCAGTGGCCAGAGCGCTGAGCAGTGCTTCATCCACTTTAGAGCCGGGAATGCGTTCCAATGCATAAAGAGCCATATGGGCTGTTTCAGGATTTTGTAACATATCGCTCAAAACCGGCACAGAAGCCGGTGAAGCGAAACGGCTGAGCCGCTGGCAAATAAATTGTTTCCCGGCAAAGGTGCCGCCCGATTTTAGCTGATCTATGCACAGCGCTTCCCATTCCCCGGACTCGTCCGGGTTCCCCAGAGACAGTCTCAGGAGCGCATCAAACTCGGCAAGCTCTGCACGGCTGGCTCCGAACTCATAATGGGCAACAGCGTTTAGCAATGCTTTCGCCTTTTTCCGGTCCACAGCAGAATCGGCATTTGCGGACAGGATAAAGACAAAAGCGCTCATGATGACTAGAATTTTACGTGTAATGTTCATAATGTCCTCTGTCTGTGAATAATGGATCGAATGTCTAGAGTGTATAGGGCGGTCGCATCGGACGCGACAACATGCGATCCGCTTCCGGATCATTGACAAAACGTTCCTTATCCGGATCCCAGTTTAGTTTTCTTCCCAATTTCATAGAGATAACCCCCAGATGTGCGACCATGATCGATCGATGCGCGACCCTTGCCGGGGCAATGGGTTCTTTACGGGTTTTGACACAATCCAAAAAGTTTTGGCGATGATCATCGCTTCGATAGAGATGGATTTCTCCGGGTTTTAATTTGGTTCGAATCAAAGATTTGGGGGTGGTGACGATTTCACTTCGATTTACCCATATCTCTCCCTCACTGCCAAAAAACGTCAGACCATTGCGTTGTTTGGGATGACGCTTTTGATCGGTGACCAGGATATCGAATCCCTTTTTGTAATGACACAGAAACCGGTAGCTTTCCGGCGTATCGAACAATCCATCCCTGGCCGGCGGAAACACACCTTCGCCGTCGATTTCAATGGGGCTGGTCAGTTGAGATCCCATGCCCCACTGTGCGATATCGATATGATGACCGGCCCAATCCGTGATTTGGCCCTGGGAATAGTCGCTGATCCAACGAAAATTCCAGTGACATCGTGCAGGGCTATAGGGTGCCCAGGGTGCGGGTCCCAGCCAGCGGTCATAATCGAATCCGGGGGGTGGATCTGTCGGTTGAGTACTGCCCTCGCGTATACTGTTGCCATAGGGCAGGGCGACATGGACTTTATCCACCTGGCCGACATAACCATTTTGGACCAATTCGCAGGCGAAACGAAATTGCCAGCTGGAGCGTTGCTGACTGCCGGTTTGCCAGACAGTCCCATTTCTGGCAACGGCGTCCACGATAGCACGGCCTTCGGCAATAGAATAAGCCAGGGGTTTTTCAGCATAGATATCTTTGCCAGCCTGGCAGGCAGCGACTCCGGCGAGGGCGTGCCATTGATCAGGTAAAGAGATACACACGGCATCGATATCCTGGCGGGCCAAAACCTCGCTAAGGTCATTATAGGTCTTACAATCGGTATGACCGTATTTGTCATTGACCAGATCACGAGCCCGGTTGCGATGATTGACATCGACATCGCAAACAGCCAAAATCTGTGCATCATCTTTTTCAAGAAATCCGCGCAAATTTCCGGTGCCCATCCCCCCTACACCGATGAATCCCATGGTGATACGGTTGCTGGGGGTGATCAGGCCGTTGCGACCTAAAACAGTTGACGGAACGATCGTGGGCAAAGCAAACGCGCCAATAACAGACTTGCAAAACGTTCGCCGATCGAGTTTCGATGGTCTTTTCATGCGATACTCCTCTACTCATTAGGTAAATCAAGATGACGATCAGAGACCTGGATAAAGCAGGATAAGGGAAATCGATTGCATTATTGAAAACAATCGTGTTAGGAAAATAATATTATACGTTAGGAAAATTCAACCAGAGATGCAATGGGAAATTGCTGGGGCAAGAACAGAGATAGAAAATTCAATACAAGACATGATCACAAGAGTAAAAGTTCTTTGAATTGCAGGTGCAAAGTGGTTCCCTGGCAGGTCATGCCAATCCAGATCCACCCCAGACTTTTTTGTTTATCGATAACCTCGCGAATTTTGGCTTTGATCTCTTCACACGTCATTGAGCCGAGACGAATCGCAACACTTTTTTCCCCGAGCGCTTGGTCGACATTTGCCGTTTGATCTGTCATGATCCTCTCCTTCAATTCTATGATAGGTCCTGGCGCTGCACGGTCAGCAAGATTAAATTCAAATCACGGATTCGATTCAGCAATCCGTGCAAAGCGGCCTGATCAAAAACTCCACCGGTGATCACAGTCCGATTCTCGAGGTATCGAATGTCCAAATCCTCGAAATGTTTTACCCACATCGGATCAAGCCGTCCGGCTATTTCGATACGATAAGGAACAGGCTTGCCCAACATTAAATCGCATAACATGGCTATTCTCCAGTAATGTTCAGTTTTAATATACGTGATTGAAAAAGAAATGTCATCACCCTTTAGGGTGATTTTCAGGGGTGATTCTTCCGGAAAGCGGAGGCGCTAGTCGAGCAGATGCATTTCTTTGGCGCGCTGGATGGCCTGAACACGATTGGAGACATCCAGCTTACTGTTGATATTCTTGATGTGCGTTTTGACGGTATTGAGAGAAATAAATAATTTATCCCCTATTTCTTTATTCGAAAAACCGACTGAAAGCAAAGCCAAAACCTCAGACTCTCGCTGGCTCAAAGGTTCTGTAGAATGTGGTTCATTTGATAACGAGCTCAACGGTTCACAGGCAAAGAGCCCATCAACAAATCCATTGCCTTTGTCAAGAGCCCGCAATTCGGCCAATAATGGCGCAATACGATCCGCATATGCCAGAAAGGGAAAAATAAAGGGACCGGACTGCCCATATTGTAATGCAGATTCCAGGATCTCGATGGCCTGGTCTTTTTTGTGCTTTTTCAGCAAGATATCCACCTTGATGAGCAAGAGCTCGATGAGGATAAAAATTCTTTCATTGGACCGGGCCTGATCGACAAGCCGCTCGATGAGGACAAGCGCCTCGTCCTCACGATTCTTTGCCAGGAGCACCAGAGAAAAAGTCAGATAACGCAATTCAGTCCGTTGATTTAACGAATCATCGATGGATAATTGTCGTTGCAAGCTCCATTTTTCTACAAGGTGCATCTTTTTTTGCAAGAGCCAGATCATGACCTGCAAAGCATCTAGATTGGCCTTTATCCATGGGGGAACCAAAAATTTTTCTTCACACTCTATAATTACATCCCTCAGCGCTTGTGCTTTGTCATATTCTCGGAGATAAAGATGACTTTTGACAAGGGCCATTTGTAAAGAGGTCGTGACGAGAGGATCCATACAGGCAAGACTGATTTCAAGGCCTTTATTGATATAATCCACGCCCTTTTCGATTTCATTCCATTGACAATAAATAGCCCCCATGGTTCCAAATATCGAGGCTACGGGTGCGGTTCTTTCCATGTGGTGTTCTTTGGCATACTGTACACCCACCTGTAACCGTTGCATACTTGCATCGAGCTTGCCCATATAGGCCATCACTGTGCAAAGGCACCCCTCGGCAAAAAGATAAAAATACGTGTTTTTAGCCTTATCACACAGTTTGCTGGCCTGTTCAAACGCTTCGGCTGCCTTTGGCATGTTTCCGATCCCACTCCATCCATAGGCAAATCCCAGCGTCGTCGCTGCGACACTCTGCCATATCAAATTTTCAGCGGGCAAAAGTTGCATTGCCTGATGGATGTGATGGATGATTTTTTCACTGTTCCCCCGGTATGAAGCCATGATGCCGCGCATCACGGCAATTCGCCCCAGGAAATCATCCTTTTGGGTGATTTCTGAATGATCCAACAGCTGCTCTGCCTGATGCAGATAAGATTCAGAGGCATCAATTTCATTGTTTTCCCACAACTCGCGGGCAAAATAGATGCACATTTGCGGATTATTCTCGATCAGCGACGGATCGAGTTGTTTGATCCATTTGAGCAATTGACTTTGCTGACCGCGATCCCAATCATGTTCGGCAATTTCCTGAATCCATTGCGTAGCCAATTCATGATCAGCCGCTTGCAAAGCATGGTCCACTGCCTGATGTATATAACCATTCTGATGATACCATAGACTGGCACGATGATGCAACTCTGATGTATCCTGAGTATTGTCGACACGCTGCCGCAACAAATCAGCAAACAGGCCATGATAGCGGAACCACTGTCTTTGGTCATCCAGGGGAAAAAGAAACAGATTCGATTTTTCAATGAGCTGTAACATCTGATGGCTGTTCTTTTCACCGGTCACGGCATCACAAAGACCGGCTTCCAGCTGATCGAGAATAGAGGTTTTGAGCAGAAACGATTGCAATGCCGGTGGCTGGCATTGCCAGACCTCTTCCATCAAATAGTCGACCACATACCGATTATCTGCCCTGAAAGCCCGAATAAATGAAGAGATATCGCTTCGTCCTTTGAGCGACAGGAACGCCAGCTGCAACCCTGCTGCCCAGCCCTCGGTTCGATGAGATATTAATTTCAAATCAGATCGAGAAAGCTGCAAAGCGAGACGATCGTTTAAAAATTCAGAGGTCTCTTGCAAGTTAAAACACAAATCCATGGCTCTGATTTCGGTCAGGATCTGTTGCACCCGCCAGCGAGCCAGCGAAAGTGCGGGATCACTGCGGGTAGACAATACAAGGGTGAGATGGGGAGGAGAATGCTCGACGAGAAATTCCACAGCCTGATGAATTCTCTGGTTTTCGATCAGATGATAATCATCCAGCACCAGGAGAAAAGGGGTTTCGATAAAGGAGAGATCATTTATAAAACTGACCAAAATAGACTCTGCAGCCATACTTGCCAGTGTTTGGGGAGCCTTTAACAGTTGGGAGGTAGCACGGGCAGTATCAGGATAAAGGGTCTGTACAGCTGCTGTCAGGTAACGCAAAAAACCGACAAGTTCATTTTCCGACGGATCCAGTGAAAGCCAGGCAGCGGGCAATGGTTTGGCTCGTATCCAGTCGCTCAACAGCGTGGTTTTTCCAAATCCTGCCGGAGCAGAAATCAAAATAACCTGCGAATTCAGACCATCATCGAGCCGTTGCAAGAGTCTGGGCCTCGAGACGATATTTTTAGCCAGAGAAGGTAAAAAAAATTTCGTTTGTAACAAGGCCTGATGTTGCTGTTGGGCTTTCATTCGATCGCCAACCTCTAAAAAATCGATATGGATTTTAGCAGTACATCAACCATAAAGATAGAATCGATTCACATCAAATGCAAGTAAAGATTGCTGCGAGAATCAGAATGTCAACAAAGAGCGCAGGATTTTCAAGCCGGTCAGACAGCTGCTCAGGACCGGTATTTTAAAACTCTTTTCCGCATCGGAACACAAAACAAAGGTCACCCTGGCACGGGTTACTCTACAAAACAGACATGCAAGAGTCAGGCATCCGATCGAGTGTCATCAGGATAATTCGCGCCGGCGCTGCTTTACCAGGTCAATGACATTTTTCCATGCCGACACGAAACTGTCTCTGAAATACATGACAGGCCCATATTCTTCATATTCCTCGACTTTGAGGCCCTTTTCCATAAAAGCGTGACCAAAGGCAGGAACCCGCTGCAAGAGCTCATCCAACACTTTGGGTTGAACAGGATTGAACAACCGCGAGACGACCGGCTGATCCAGTTCCAGCAGCTGGTCAACATGACCGGTCCAGTTCATGGTGATACACACGTCTCCGCCCACCATTTCGGTAAAATGCTGCAAGCCACGCACACCACCGCCGATAAATCCGAGTTCATATCCTTTGTCCTGTCGCATCTGGTATACCTTTTTGGCAACCACCATTACCGCCTGGAAGAGAATATCCTGGTTGATCTCTATGCCCTCTTTTTCTACATATCTGTGCAACCACTCATCAAAAATACCAGTGATCAGTGAAAAATACATGACAGGCTTTGTGCGTGTTTCCTGGATGATGCGGTGATACATTTCGCATATATCGACAAACTGACTCACTCCCATGACTTCGGTGGCATTGAGTGGGGTGTTTTCTTTGATGAGAACGTGCATCGCCTCCAAACCGGCATGGGTAGCGGGAATTTTAATCATCATATTCGGACTGATCTCGCGGTTCAGCCTACCTTCGGCGATAATGACATTCGCATCCTCTTCGTGAATAGGATCGCCCTGAATGCTGACAAAACCGTGCTCGCCGTTGGTCTTTTCATAAACCTGCATAAAGATTTCTGCGATACCGCTAATCAGTTTACGCTGTAACCGGCATACCACCTCATTGTCATCAGCGGTTTCTTTAAGGGTTTCATCGAGCAACTGCAAAGCAAAGGCTTTTTCTTCAGGATGGTTGAGCATCTTCCATGTATAAGACGGATTCTGGGTACAGCCAACCGCTCCGGCATCGATCGCCATTTGCGCTTCATTTCGGGTGACATTATTAATCCATAACTTTGTAGGCGTCAATGCTGCCACACGATGAAAATAGTCGTGCTTCATGTTTCCTCCGGATTATCTCTCGAGAGAATTGCAAAAAGAATCGCATATGTCTAAAAGTATTGGTATATAATAAATATATTATTTTGGATATACTAAACAAACGAATTGTGAATAGTTGATAATTCTTTTGTGTTTGACAAAAGAAAGAGTTATACTAAGTCACGTCCAAAATAGAAAAGGCGTTTTTTATTATTTTGGACAGCAATGAAAAGTGATAAATCATTCTTGACAGTTTTTGATCACGAGGGAGAATATGCGCACACACATGGTAGTTACGCTGACCGGCGCCGACCGTATAGGCCTTGTTGACGAAATCACAGAACTCCTTTTGCAATACCAGGCCAATGTAGAAGCCAGCAAAATGGCCCATCTGGGCGGTGAATTTGCCGCAATCCTGCTTTTGAGCCTGCCACAAGAA
>WJME01000164.1 GCA_014728115.1 Candidatus Zhuqueibacterota bacterium
ATCCAGGACCGTTGGTTTATCACACCCATCTTTTTCATTTCGTCAAACGGCGAAATATAGAAATTTTTATGAGCAATGTCAACAGAAAAAGCGGGGCTTTTCTTTCCTCTCGACCTTTACGATAACAAATCGAAAAAAACGCTGGCACACGATTTGCGACATAACATATACTTGAGACATTCTACAAAAAATTGTTTATAAATTCTTATTTTATTGCTTTCTTTTCGATATCACGTCATAAACTGGGATCATATGTCATAAAAGTGTGACAAGACATTGTATGAACGACGACCAGTGGATACAAAGGTCAGCAAACTATCTATCGGATCTATTCAAGAGCGAATGATGATAGTGTAGTGAGATGTCCGGAACCAAAAGAGGTGTAACACCCTTGATAAATTAAATTCTGCACAGACATTATGAGGTAAAACCATGAAAAAATCAATCATCAGCATCTTTCTACTCGGGCTTGTGGTGTCGAGCTGGGGTCAGCTGGAGATCAAAGAAGGCTCGACCACCTATCTCAAAGTGGATCAAGGCACAGGTAATGTGGGCATTGGTATCGGTCAAGTCTCGCCGAGTGCGAAACTGGATGTTGCCGGAACTATTCGATTTCGTGGATTGGTCAAAGGATCCCTCAGTCATCCGGTGTTGAGTGTGGATACGGATGGGGTCCTCAGCGTGGTCGAGGATCAGCAGGGCAGTGGTGCTGATGGTGTGGTCAAAAGTGCAGCTTTTACTGGCAATGCGACAAAAACCCTTACTCTCACCCTCAGTGATAACTCGGATATAACAGCGAGTTTTACGGACCGGTTTCAAGCCAATACCGACAATCAGTCCCTGAGCAATGTGCTGGGAGTGGGAAACGATGCAGGCGGACAATCCGGTGTGAACTTTGGCAAAATTGGTATTGGCACAGCAACGGTTCATCCTGAAGTCAACTTACATGTTGATGGGAGCATCATGGTCGGTAAAAATGACGGCAGTGGCCGCATGAACCTGTCGGGCCTGGAAACCGGGTCCTGGTTTTGGATCAAGGTACCGGGACCGGAACAGGACAACCTCTTCATGGGATTCAAAACCGGCACAGATGGCAAGCCTCATCGGCTGGAATTGATCCCCGGACACAATGGCGGCCTGTTTGTAACCAACCAGGGTCGTGTTGGAGTGAACAATAATGATCCTGCGCATCAGTTTCATGTTCAGAGCGCTTATTGCGATGGTGCCAGCTGGCAGCCAGGCTCGAGTCGCGAATATAAAACAAATATTCAAGATCTTTCCTATGATCAGGCTCTTGAGGCATTTATGAATCTAAATCCGGTATCGTTTTATTACAAACAAGAGTATAGCGATGATCCGGATAATTTCCGCCTTGGATTTATTGCCGAAGACATGCCAGAGCTGGTGGCCGAACCCGAGCGCAAAAGTCTGGATCCGGTCAAGGTTATCAGTGTACTGACCAAAGTGGTACAAGAACAACAACGTGCCATTGAGGCATTACAGCAGCAAGCCGGATACTAGAGTGTAATCATTTGAAATACGAGTTGATTTTTTCCGGAAACAGAAATCGGCAACATTAAATTAAACACCAGCAGAGCCACGAGGAGAGCTCAAGAGACCGTGTTTTCTGACAAATGTTGTGTCGAGATCGTGTTGACCACAAAGGTATGAAAGCATTTTTATCTGGGAGAAAACAGTTGAACCATATGTTTTTCTCCCAGAGTTTTTTTGCCCCCCTAAGATTATCCCTGTGAGACATTACGGTTCGCCGGAATTAAAGATTTAAGGACAAAGACCCTGTCTCTTAAAAATATCCGGGACAGCGCGACTCAGGGCGTCAAAACAACCGTCCCGTCCAGCAACATATAGACCCCTGCAGCGATCGCCGCACCGATGACCGGACCCACAATGGGAATCCAGCTATAGGACCAGTCGCTATGGTTTTTATGCCGGATCGGCAGGAGCGCGTGCATGATACGCGGCGCCAGGTCACGGGCCGGATTGATGGCATAACCGGTGGTGCCGCCCAGGGACAGTCCGATGGAAAAGACCACCAGCGCCACAGGCAGAGCATCGAGGGCACCGAGTCCGACTTCCGGGGCTGCCAGATAGAGCACGGCAAAGACCAGCACGAATGTGCCGATAATTTCGGCGATAAAGCTATAGGGCAAATTGCGGATGCCCGGACTGGTACAAAACGTGGCGCGGATCGCCTCGCTGTCCTCGGTCACCTGGTAATAGGGCCGGTAGTGCAGCCACACCAGGGACGTGCCGGCCGCCGCACCCAGCATCTGGGCGAGGACATAGCCGGGCACCTTGACCCAGCTGAACTTGCCGGCCAGAGCGAGTCCGATAGACACCGCCGGATTGATATGGGCCCCGCTGAATTGCGAGATGGTAAACACGCCGATAAACACGGCCAGTCCCCAGCCGGCGGTGATGACGATCCAGCCGCTGTCATGGCCTTTGGTCTTGTTCAACACCACATTGGCGACCACGCCATTGCCCAACAAAATCAATAAACCGGTTCCGATAAACTCTGCGATAAAGGGGGTCATTGAATTTCCTCCGCGGATATGCTCTTGGTGGATTTAGAATTGAGAATTTTGAATTTTGAATGATGCTGGTTTCTGGATGCTGGATCCTGGATCCTGGATAACAGACGTTCTTGACCTTGATTTAACAATAGAATGACCTTCCCTATGATACAAAGGATGGTACAGGACAATTTACAGCTCGAATAGTTTTTTCAATTTCTTGTTTATTTTGATTTGCATCGTGTTTGGCAAGCGACCCAATTCTCTTTTAATGATAGAGGTCGAGACAGTCATTAGTCTATGTAAGCGAATCGTAGAAGTAACTTTCAAACCTGTCTTGTCAAAGTCTGTATCGATATTTCGAATGATAATATCAGTATCATAACAATCTGTTGGTATCTGGCTTGTAATAAACGCCAAGACGATATGTTGGTACGGCCCGATTTGGTTGGTTAGACAAACGGCAGGACGCAATTTTGTTGAGGTGAGATCATCGAAAGGGAATGTCACCAGGACTATTTTACCCTTGGTCGCTGAAGGGTTTTCCGTCTGCATCAGTATAGAGATCCTCTGCTGGGTCATTGAGGTCATCAAAGACTGGATTAGCCGCAGCTGCACTGAGCCATTCAGCATGATCTATATCGTTTTCTTCTGGTAGCAAGATAATGAGCCGTACCTTATCCCCTCCACGAAGAGATATAGGTTCATCAAGTAATAATTGTTTTTGGTCCTTGATTATGGCTGTTGTTTCGATTGCTTGTATAGTCATCATTGTACTCGATTAATATTCTCACTTTTAACATAAATTAAATGTTAAAAGTTCCGAATTCAGGTGAATTCATTTTTTTGGATATGAACGATTTTTTTTCGCTGGTCCTGCAGAATCACTCGTTGCCGCTCCTTATTCGTTGCAATCCGACAAATTCCATTTGCTCTGCTTCTTTTTGATCCTGCAGATACAGCTCTATAGGTTTATTCGATGCATATCCCCGTACGTTCCGGAATATCTATAAGATAATGTTTCGTCAGTCAAAGTCAATACAAGAATTGAGGGGCATGGGACATTCCACGTTCATACGTTCACACGTGCGAACGTGTGAACGTGTTTCACGGCAGTTGCCATTTCGCCCCCCAATCGATCTGAACGCCGGCCTGCATCGTCCAATAGCTGTCGCTGTTGCCCGTGATGTGATCGGCATTGGCCACGCTCCAATGACTGGCCTGCATAAAGAGTCGGCCCCACCAGCGCGGTTGCCAGGTCAGAGAAGCCGAGAGAATGTCCGAGGTTTCGACTATGCCGGTGGGAAAGGGTTCGGAATAGCCTTGTTCCAGGGTATAATCGAGCCAGGGAGTGTCGAACTCGTTTTCGATACGGCCCTCTCCCCTTCTGCGGTGTTCATATTGCAGTCCGGCCCGCCAGGACAACCGCGGCCAATAGTCGGCTCCGACAAGGAGCCGGTCAAAGTCATTGCCTAAAAAGTGGCCGACAGGTTCGCGGCGGTGCAGCCATTTTTCCCAGGGGGAAGGTGTGTTGTACGTCCGGTTGGTGATGCGGCTGTATTCGGCATAGAGATCGAGACCGGACACAGGACCGGGATCCGCCCAAATCGTTCCCAGCATCCAGCCGATCTCATCCGGCTCCATGTCGCCGGGCACGGAATACTCTACCTGGATATCATCGATCATCACAGAGCCGTACAACGACAGGGTATGGAACGGCATCCACAGCGCGCTCAGAGTGCCGATGGTATTGCCGCCTTCGGGACCATTATTTTGTACGCTGTGATACAGGGTCACGGGATTGAAAAAGGCAAAGTGCGAACTGAATTCCGGTCCTCCGAAAATGATGGCCTCGCTGACTGCAATTCTCAACCGCGGCAGGGGCTTGACCTCCAGCCGGTGCGCTGCAAGATAGCGCCTCTGATAACCGGGTTCACCGTCGATGGCAAAGCGGGTGGGATCCAGGTTGGCGGCAAACCACGAATACGTAAACCAGCGGTGCCGGTAAGAAGCATAGAGATAATCCATGGG
>WJME01000165.1 GCA_014728115.1 Candidatus Zhuqueibacterota bacterium
ATTCAGTTTTTGCTTTTCGTTTTGCTGTTGGGCCTTTGTTCAGGTTTGGTGGCAACTCCTTACCAGCCGCAACGCGGTGATCCGTTTTTGGAAAAATGGCGATGGAGTCGTTTTCCTCATCTTGCGGGCAAAGGGGTGCGGGCGCTGGTGGAGGATGCGCACGGAGGGATGTGGTTTGTCATTAATGACGGAGTCACGCGGTATGATGGCCGCAACTGGCAACTATTCACAGCCGAGAATGGCTTGCCCGAAAGTCATGTCAATTCCATTGCAACGGGAGAGCATGGCGAGGTATTTGTCAGCACTGCAAAGACTGTGACTCGATATCAAAACGGTGAATGGACAATTCTTTTCAAATCACCTGGCGAACAGGTATGGAATTTTAACAATCTGACCCTTACCCGGGATGGCTCATTATGGGCAACCTGTGAACCGGGCTTGTTATGTTTGCGAAATCGAACCAAAATTCTTCATACTAGCCTACAATGGAAAAATTCGCTGCAAGAATTCCTTCCATTGATTCAATATAAACTACTCCCCGAAGCATTGACCAACCCGTACCCCTTTGAGCCCGGTCATATCCTGGAAGACGATCAGGAGCGACTCTGGTTTCCGCTACCAGCAGACCGGGTGGCCTGCTGGGATCGTACAGAAACCGATATCTCAAAACCCGATTGGTATCTCTATGATCAGGAATCAGGGTTGAAATCATTCGATTTCAACGATACGAAAATGTACCAATCCTCTGATGGTCGTATCTGGATGATCACGAACGACAATACCGGAATTCATGTATTTGATCAGAAAACGTGGATGATCATCGACCTCGTCAAAATAGGCAGTAATAATCTGCATCTTTCCTTTATCGAAACCTCTGAGGGTACCATCATGATCGGGGGGGCTCGTACCCTGAATATTTTAAGAGACAATACGTGGAGCTATTATGAGGCACCGGTGGCTCCCATTCCCAGTGATCGCGTGCTCTTGTATTTGGATCATAACGACTATCTGTGGGTGACCGCTCGGGCAGGAGAGGTGCTCAGGCTTGACTTGAACGACAATAGATGGATGTCGTTTAAAAATCTCAATTACCAGTGTGAAACCGAGGATGGGATCAAATGGTTTCTGGATATTCATGGTCATGCGGTTTCTTTTGATGGAGAGATCTGGAAAAGTTATGGTCCGGATAATGGCATGATTGAATTCCCAAACGGACTGGTTTATACACCCCAGGCCGGATTGTGGGCCGCCGGTTCTCATAAACAACAGGCCGCCTTTGCCTTTTTCAAGAATGGGCGCTGGCTCACCGAGCTCCATCCGGAGCTTGGATATGGAATTGATCCCAGAAATATCGTAAAAGATAAAGAGGGACGAGTCTACTTTGGTTCGTTTAGTTGGTTTCGCAGGGATGAGGCAAAATATACCGGGGGGATCTTGCAATATGATCCGTCCAAGGGTGCGGCAGACGATCCATCCGCATGGTTGGCTCTTACGCCTCCAAAAGTACATCCAACTCCTTATGGAATTGCAAGAGCCAAAGAAGGTACGCTTTGGTTTGCAACCACATCGGGATTAGAGTATTGGGATGGCGAAACACATGGGCAATACGATGATTTTCCTCTTTCGGAAATCATGCAAGCCATCGACATCGCTCCCGACGGCGCCATCTGGGCCGGCTCGCGACAGTATGGGTTGATGCGTCTTGAAAATTCAAACGTAGAGCAGTTTACTCTCGAGGATGGTCTTGCGGATAACAGCGTCCAGGATATCCTCTGTACCAGAGATTCTTCGGTGTGGGTTGCCACCTTGAATGGCATAAGCCGTTTTGATGGCCAAAAGTTCATAACCTATGCTTTGCATCAGGATATCAAAATCCGGGCCAATGGAGGATTGTTGCATGAGGACAAAGAGGGTGCCTTGTGGGTCAATATGGCCTCTCTGACCTGGTACAGACGGGGATATCCCGGCTATCCCAGAGATACGAATAAATTCTCTCATTTTCAGACCATTCGTTATCTTCCTGAAGAACACCCACCGGAAACAAAAATCAAAGTCTTTAATGAAAAGATCAACCAGCCTGGTAACGCCTTGTTTTCATGGCATGGCAATGATTATATGGAGAATTCCCAATCGTCAGAACTGGAATACTCTTTTCGCATAGATGATCGAGAATGGTCTGAATTCTCCAAAGAGACGTTTCATACGTTTTTGCAGTTCCCTACCGGACATCATACACTAATGGTACGTGCTCGGGATAAGGATCTGAATATCGATCCTACTCCGGCCAGGGCCGAGTTTTATGTGGTTCCGCCCGTCTGGCAACAATGGTGGTTTATTCTCTCAATTATCGCCATCATCACCTTGATCGTGATTTACGAAGTCCGGCTCATTAAACGCAACAAAAAGATTCATGAACTGGATCTGTTACGGTTGAATATCTTTGCCAACATCTCTCATGAACTGCGTACTCCTTTGACATTGATTCTGGGTCCGCTTGAAAAAATAATCACCTCCGGACAGGGCAAAAAAGAACAATTCGAGCTCATGTATCGAAATGCCCAACGCCTTTTGCATTTGGTCAATCAAACCCTGGATCTACAAAAGATCGAGTACAAGGCCCTGCAATTGAATCCGGTGCAGGGTGATGTCGTCCTGTTTCTGCGCCATCTGTTTGACAGTTTTAAACCCTATGCGGATGAAAAAAAGATCGATTATCGATTCCATCCGGATTTGCCCAAGCTGGTTATTGATTTCGATCCGGATAAACTGGAAAAGATCGTTTTCAATCTCTTGTCCAATGCCTTTAAATTCACTCCTGTTCACGGTTCGGTTGATCTTTTTGTGGGAATTGTTCATCAAGATCCGTCAGAAAATCAAGAAGAGTCGTCCAGAGAGTGGCTCCAGGTCAAGGTCAGGGATAGTGGTATAGGCATAGCTGAAAAAGATCTGGATTTTATTTTTGATCGATATTTTCAGGTTTCTATAAAGAATGACAGTCATATTTCCGGTTCGGGGATCGGTTTGACACTTGTTAAGGAAATGGTATCCTTACACAAAGGTACCATTTCTGTGACCAGCAAGGAAGATCAGGGCACTGAATTTACGATACAGTTGCCTCTGTCAAATGATGAGGAATTACCGGAAAGCACTGATATTGTTTCTGATTTACAAATGAATGAACAGGCAGGGTCAGAGGAGACTCGTTCCAGATTGCTGGTTTTGGTCATCGAGGATGACCCCGATATGCGGACCTATTTTAAGCAAGAACTCGGAGATTCATTTAATGTCCGAGTGGCATCTGACGGTGAACAGGGTATCAAATTGGCCGTGGATCTGATTCCTGATATCATTATCAGCGATCTCGTTATGCCTAAAAAAGACGGCCTTGCATTATGTCAGACACTGAAACAGAATGAGCTCACGAGTCATATCCCCATTATCATGATCACTGCACGCCATTCAGAGAGTGCCAAGATGCAGGCGCTCAAAGCTCAGGCAGATGCGTATTTGACCAAGCCGTTCAATATGGCTGAACTGTTCACGCGTATTGAAAATCTTTACGAGATCCGCAAACAGCTGCAACAGAAATATGTGCACGAGTTAATTGTCGCTCAGAATAAAGAACAGGCATTTCATCCTGATGATCACTTTCTCAGCAGAGTCATCAAAAGCATTGAAGATCACCTGTCAGAATCGGATCTCAATATTCAGATCCTATGCAAAGAACTGCATGTGAGTCGCATGCAACTCTTTCGCAAAGTAAAAAGCCTGACCGATAAAACTCCCAATCGTTTTATCCGCCAAATTCGAATGCAAAAGGCCGCTCAGTATCTCCTGACTTCGGATATGAATATCAGCGAGATCACCTTTGCCGTGGGTTTCAATGACCTGCACCATTTTCGCAAGGTCTTTCAGGATCACTTTGGAAAACTTCCGTCTGATTTTAAAAAGAGCCAGACCCTGATTTGACCTCTGTTACCTTTACCCACCTTTTTTGATACGATTATCCAGTGTTTATATGGTTTAGAATGGTTTAATTGCTATTGCTCACGTGCGCAGAAATGTGAACCCATTTGCGCAGATGAGATCTATCGAATATATCACCAAAAAAATAATCATAGAAAAATTGAATAAACCACAGGAGGAACCGAGAATGCCCTAAATACAAAATTATGATGTAAATTAATTAACAAGGTATTCATTTGGAGGAGATTATGAGAGAACGCATTACAAGTGTGATAATTGTATTGATCCTTCCTGCTCTTTTGTTTGCAGCAACCACAGGCAAAATAGCAGGTACGGTTACCGATGCCCAATCCGGTGAAAACCTGCCGGGCGTGAATGTGATTGTCGAAGGCACGACCATGGGCGCGGCCACGGATCTGAATGGTAATTATTTTATCCTCAATGTGCCCCCCGGTACGTATACGATAAAAGCAAGCCTGATCGGTTATACCGTGGTCAGCAAGCCCGAGGTAAGAGTTGCCATCGATCGAACCTCAACCGTTGACTTTAATATCCAACAAACCACCATCGAAGGTCAGGAAGTCACGATTGTGGCAGAACGGCCTAAAATCAGGGCTGATGTGGCCAATTCACAGCAAAATTTTAGCAGTGAAGATGTCGCAGCTATTCCGTCCTCCCCGGACGTACGCGATCTGATCGCTACCTCTGTGGGTGTGGGCCGAGATCAATATGGCTTTTTGAATATGCGCGGCGGTGCTATCGATGAAGTCGGTGTCTATGTCGATGGATTCAATAACAATGACGCCCGCCTGGGATGGGCACAAGTAAATGTTCCCAAGAGCTCGATCAAAGAAGTGCAAATCCTCAAAGGCGGATTCAATGCCGAATATGGTAGAGTACGATCCGGACTCATTAATATGATTACCAAAGAAGGAGGATCTGATTATAGTTTCAATATCGATACCCGAATGAGTCCGGGTGCCAAGAAACATTTTGGTTCGAACATTTTTAGTGCCGATAATTACTGGTTTGTCGGCCGGTATCTTTCTCTTGACCCGACCGGCGATCGCAATGGTGATGGCAATGTGGATTTTGAAGGATGGAAACAAGTCCTGGCCGATAATGGCGGTGAATTTAAATTCAATACGCCGGGAATTGGAGAGCAAACCATCACTTCCGCGGAAGATGCGCTGGCGGTCTGGAAACATCAGCATCCCTTTTTCGAGTATGGCGACCAGCCTGACACCTATCTGGATGGTTCGTTTTCCGGTCCTGTACCGTTTACAGACGGTAAAACTACATTTTCGTTTTCGGGCTATGCCGATCAGGCCTATTATTTTAGACCGTTCGTCCGCGACAATTCCCTGGATTGGAAAACCGGACTCAAGATCACCCATCGCTTATCTTCGGACATGACGGTTCGTTTGAATGCCAATTATAATGAGATCAAGGGTGTGTCTCCAGGATTCATTCGTAACGCCCCGGCACGTAACGATATGCCGGATCCGCGCTCCTGGGTCAGCGGTCATTATATCGAACAACAGCAGCTGGCCTCCGCCAGCATGGACCGCACGAGCATGTATTCCTTTGATTCTATCTATAAAAAGACCAATTTTTATCGTTCTGATTTCGGTCTTGATTTTACCCATGTCTTGAATAACGCTTCTTTTTACGAAGTCAAAATGCAGTATGATCATACTCATTCGCTGGCGTCTCCGGGAGATCTGGCGAATCTTGAACAAGTGGTGGCAACCGTAGGGGATATCCAATTGAACGAAATGCCAAACGATTTCTATGGCATTCCCGCGCCTGATATGCTCGGTGTCCATCGCTTGTCTGAAGATAACGGTCGTCGCGATAACAGTACCTATGGCACGTTTCAAGCGGATATTGATTATACCAATCAGTTTAATTATTTTAATCAGATCAAAATGGGAGCCGGCTTGATTGTCAGCAACCAGGATTTGATGTATGGAATCGATCTGTGGCGTAACAATCCCGGTCTTCGCTTTCTGCGCTGGGTGAATCGCGAGTTTACCTTTTATGAAGCGGAATTCTATATTCAGGACAAGATCGAATTCGAAGGCATGGTCATGAATATCGGCTTGCGCGGCGATTATTTCAAGACCGATGAACCCCTGTTTACGGAACGATTCAGTAAATATTATACCAAAGATCTCAATTACGATAGCCTCTATGCCGCACCCTCCACAGAGCCCGGAGCCAAATTCGAATTGAGCCCGAGATTGGGCATCGCCCATCCCATCAGCGAAAACAGCAAACTCTATTTCAATTATGGCTATTTTTATCAACGTCCCGAGGTCTATCAAATCAGCCACAACTTTCAGCGCAAGCGCCGTTATTCCACCGCATTGAGCAATTCCGATTTGCTTTTCCGCAAAACCATTGCTTATGAATTGGGATACGAACAAAATATTGCCGGATGGCTCGACGTAACCCTGAGCGGTTATTATCGTGATGTCACCCGCAATATCGCCAATGTCGGATACCGGGGCAATGATCCTGATTATGGCAGAATTGCCTATAGCCGACCTGAAAATAGCGGTTATCAGGATGTCAAAGGAGTCGAACTGGTTATCGATTTTCCCTATAATAAATATGTCAAGGGATTTGTCAATTATAACTATATGCTCGCCTCCAGCGGACGTTATGGCTATTCCACCATTTATCAGGATCCCAATGCCCAGGATCAGCGGGTAAGCGCCAACATCAATGAAGCCAAGGCTCGGCCGACACTGAAAACAAACATCAAATTCGTCTATCCCGAATACAGTGGATCCTCGATGCTGGGTAAAATCTTTTCCGACGCGTCGTTGACGACCCTGTTCCGCTGGAATTCAGGCGCCTGGTTGACCTATCATTCCGAGAATTATCCGGGTCTTGAAGAAAATAACATCCAGTGGAACTCGACGTATAATCTCGATCTCGAGATCAGCAAGGGATTTCGCCTGTTAGGCACAACCTATGTTCGGGCCTATGTTCAAATTCAAAATGCCCTCAATTCCAAATTTTTACATTCTGAAAATGGATTGGGATGGGGCGGGGGCGGACTCAATGTCCTCAATCGCAATGTCTATCTCGACATGGTGGCAGAAGAGGGCGTGGATCCCGGTACCTATGAAGGCAATGGACGCGTTGAAGATTATCTCGATCAGGCAATGTACTGGAATCTCTTTAATGCTCCCCGAGATATTTGGTTCGGCTTGCGTATCAGCCTTGACTAGTCTGTTTTCAGGTGTGATGGTTAGAAAGGAATTAAAAAGGAGCTTGATATGAATAGAGTTGCAAAAATAGCTAGTATATTGATTCTCATATTCCAGTGGGCATTATTGTACGCACAATCCTCGCCACCGGGAATGAGTTCAGATGTAACGGCGCGCGAAACAACCAATATCGGGCGGTTCAAGCTTACGCTGGGCCGGTCCGCTATGACCGGAAGTGCGATCCTCAAAGATCGCGATACCCATTTCCTGACCTATCATGGTAATGATGATCAGGGGCGTCAGGCGGTCAATTTTAATGCCCGGTCCAGTTTATTGGGATTTGGAGCCAGGAATTGGACCGCCCCTGACGGCACCAACTGGGACCAGGTCGTATTGCCCAAAGTCAATAATGTTGAAAATAAACTGATCACAAAATATCCATTTTTCACATTGACGATCGATGGGCGCGACAAATCCATTGAGCCTCTTTATGATGAGGTGCAACCAGATCTGATTTCCGATCAAATGATTGTGCAGACTTTTGAAACAGACATGGGCCTGAATGTGACGGCCAGAGCCTATGCCTGGGCAGAACCCGGTTATGATGATTTTGCTATTTTGCATTACGAGATCGTCAATAACGGCTCGGATTTGCAGGATTTTATCATCTCACAATTTCATGGTGGGCAACCTGGTAGTGAGGCTTCGAGACATGATCCTGGCATAGAGTCCCACTTTTGTAATTTCTATGGCGCTGATCCGGATGACAGTTTAAACATATGGTACTGGTTTGATGGCGATGATCCCAAAAACAACAAGGATGATGAAGGCAATCCCCATACCGATACCGGTGAATTTCTCTCCCCGGAATACTGGGGCTGGGGACTGATCCATGCGGACAAGAGTCCATCGGATCATAGCAATGATGTAGGCAACCAACCCACCACCGCCTATCGTACCGCGCGTGAAATTCTGGGGGGGATTGAAGACGCTCCCTTTTATGACTTTGCCACCTCTGGAACCTTTCCGCCTTATATCGATCCGGATTCCGGTTATGATCCGTTTAAGAATCATGACTGGGTCGGTGGCATGACCGTCGGACCGTATGATGTCTTTCCGGCCGGTGATACGCTCAATGTCGTCTTTTTCTGTGGCTTTGCAGCCCCTTCCATACCGGAAGCGCAGGATATGGGCGCTCAATGGATGAACGGTGAGATCTCTGAAGAACAAAAGAACGACTGGCTGCGAAGCTCCCGCGATGAGCTGTTTGGATACATGTCCAAAGCCACCCAGGTCTGGGAAAACGACCTGCAACTTCCTCCGGGCGATGCGCCGAGCCACCCTGGCGAAATTTCACTCAACTCGGGCGGCGGTGAAGCAACGGTTGAATGGCAAGATGTGGGCGGTAATGTGACCTATGATCTCTATCGGGCCACGGTGGATGAAGAATTGCTCGGCGGCGGCAGCGTACGCTTGCGCTATATCTATTTACCCATCGCCACTGACTTGAATGTGACCAATTATACCGACACAGGATTGGATCGCGGAGAGACCTATTACTATTACGTGGTATCCAAAGACGCTCAGGGCTTGCAAAGCAGTCATTATTATCTGCGCAATCCCAATGGCGCGACGATTTTTGCGCCATCTACCGATGATATGGCAACCATACGCGTCGTCCCCAATCCCTATAATATCAGCGAACCTGCCTTTGCAGAGCAGGATCGAATCGTGTTTGCCGGACTACCCGGACCTTGTGAAATCAAAATTTTTACCCAAAGCGGCGATCTTGTTGCTGAAATCGATCACCCTTATGAACGTGGTATTGCTGGCTGGGATCAAATCAGTGGTTTTAACCAGCTGATCAAGAGCGGCATCTATATCTATCACGTCAAAAGCACTGAAGGGATGGGTGAAAAAATCGGCAAGTTTGTCGTCATCCGATAAGAGAGGTTTGGGTTAATAAATTTTAAAGGAGTCAAATATGAATAGATGGCTGAGATATTTCAAGATCGCTCGAATTGCCTTGATATTGATACCGAGCTGTCTCTTGGCACAAGTTCAGGAACAGCCGGATTATAAAAATTTCAAAAAAGTCGCGCAAACCGGATTCCAATTTCTTAAAATCGGAGTCGATGCCCGCTCTGCTGCCATGGCAAATATTGGCGTGACGCACTCGGGCGATGCTGCTAACCTGTTCGCCAATCCTGCCGGCCTCGGACATGTCGAATCAAAGTCCGTTTTTGTTGGCTATAACGGCTGGATCGCCGATATGAATAAACAAGCTGCTGGCTTTGCCATCAACCTCGATGAATGGGGAGTGATTGGCATAAGCGGCGCTAATATGGGCCTCGGAGATATTCAGGGAACAGCCGTGGCAGATAACCCTCTGGGGTATGTGGATACGGAAATGCTGGACGTGGCTGAATGGTCCCTCGGAATTTCCTATGCCAAACAACTTTCCAATAAATTCACGGTCGGCGGTACCATCAAAAATGCCTACCAGAATCTACATGATGAATCGAAATCTATGATTGGATTCGATTTTGGGACGATTTATGAACCCGGCTGGAATGGTGTCAAGGTCGGCATGGTTGTGCGCAATTTTTCCGGAGAATTCAAGTATATCCAGGAAACCCTCACTTTGCCCACGGTCTTTAGCGTTGGTTTCTCCGGAGATGTCCTACAATTTCTGGGCGCCGGTTCCGAGCAATATCAATGGATCGCTGCCCTGGAAATGAACAATCCTCGCGATTATTCGGAACGAGTCCATGTGGGAACCGAGTTTGTGCTCAACCAGCTGATCGCTTTGCGCGGCGGTTACAAATTCAATTATGATGAACAAGGCCTCACACTGGGTGCGGGCTTGCAATATAATTTCCTGCGTCTCGATTATTCGTATCTTCATTTTGGAGAAATTTTCGGTTCCGTGAATCAGTTCTCTGCCTCGTTTAATTTCTAAACCAACCGAACACATAGATCTAATCCCCCGGATTCAGATGATTTGAATCCCGGGGGATTGGTTTTCTAGTAGAGAATTTTATTATTACCGTGACCGAAAAAAGTCGGGATTCCAATGAATCGATTATCCATATTTTATTTCATACTGATTCTTTCCTGCAGTCTGCTGTTCGCCAATCAAGAGCCAGACAGATGGCCTCAGATAAAAAGCCAGCATAAACCCTGGACCTATTGGTGGTGGATGGGAAGCGCTGTGGATCAAGAAAATCTGAATCAAAATTTGGATCTCTATCATGAGGTGGGTATTGGCGGCGTACACATTATTCCCATTTATGGTGTCAAGGGCTATGAAGATCGATATATCGAGTACCTGTCGCCCCGCTGGAGTGAGATGCTCGGTCACACCACAGCCCAGACCAGCCGCCTCGGCATGGGGGTCGATATGACCACAGGGACGGGCTGGCCGTTCGGAGGGCCACAGATCGATGCCAATGACGCGGTCAGAGCCGTACAGATTGAAACCTTTACCCTTGAGAAAGGCCTGTCTCTTGATCAACCCGTTCGTCTTTCCGATACAAAGATAAAAGAATATCATGGCAAACATCCGCCTCTTATCGCGCTCATGGCCTTTTCCAATACAGGAGAAATTCGAGACTTGATGCCCAATGTCGATGAGGATGGCTTTCTTGCCTGGACACCCCAAAAAGATGATTGGACGCTTTATGCGGTCTTTAACGGCTGGTCTGGTATGCAGGTCAAACGCGCAGCCCCGGGGGGTGAAGGCAATGTCATGGATTATTTTTCTTACGAATCTCTGCAATCGTATTTAAAACCATTCGATGACTTTTTTGACGGGTATCGGGGAAAGCCGGTAAGGGCATTCTATAATGATTCCTATGAAGTAAAATCTGACTGGACCCGTAATTTTTTTAATCATTTTCAACAACGACGTGGTTATGATCTGCGCGATCACCTGCCCAGCCTGGCCGGAGAGGGCAAACCGGATAAGATCGCCCGCATAAAGAGCGATTATCGTGAAACCGTTTCCGATCTTTTAATCGATGTGTTTACAAAGAATTGGGTAAAGTGGTGTCATGATCGTAATAGCATGACCCGTAATCAAGCGCATGGCATGCCGGCCAATTTTATGGACTCTTATGCCTGTACAGATATTCCTGAGACTGAAAATACACGGTTTGGCCACAAGAAACATATGGATATCCTGGGATCAAAATTCGCCTCCTCTGCCGCCCATCTCACGGGCAAAACTCTCGTTGCCTCCGAATCGTGTACCTGGCTGGGCGAGCACTTTAATGTTTCCCTTGCCGAGGTCAAAACCGAAGTGGACAAGTTGTTCTTGTCCGGTGTGAATCATATCTTTTATCATGGCATTCCCTATTCTCCGGTCAACGAGCAGTGGCCGGGCTGGCTCTTTTATGCCAGCACACACTTTGGCCCTACGAACACCTTTTGGCCTGATTTTGATGCACTCAATCATTATATCGCACGCTGTCAATCCTTTTTACAAATGGGGAATCCCGATAACAGAGTGCTGTTGTATTTTCCCATTCATGATGTCTGGCATAACCCCGAGGGTATGTTGATACAATTTACTCAGCGCCTGGATTGGTTCAACAATACGCCTTTTCGTCTGGTTGCTGAAACGCTGCAAGCACAGGGGATTGCATTTGACTTTGTTTCAGACCGCCTATTGCAGCAATTCAAAGTAAACCAAGGCATTCTCCAGAACGGGAAAAGTCAGTATCAGATCGTCGTTATTCCTCCCTGCCGCTTTATGCCACTGACTACCATGAAAAAGTTAAACGAACTCGCTCAACAGGGAATACCCGTGGTTTTTTCAAATCATTTGCCGGTGGATGTACCCGGTTATGCTGATTTGAATTCCAGACGTAGAGTTTACCAAAAAATGCTGGCAAGCCTTGGCGTTCCGGTTGACGAGGAGGGCGGGCAAATTTTATCATTTCCCAACAGAAAACTCTGGGTAGCAGAGGATTTGCCTTCCATCATGTCGAGATTGGGTGTGCGTCGAGAAAAGATGGCCGATGCTGGACTGAAATTTGAACGTCGACAGCTTGATGATGGTTATCTCTATTTTGTGACAAATCATAGTAACGAATCTTTTGATGAATGGTGTCCCTTTGGCGTCCCCTCATCATCTGCTATGTTTTTTGATCCACAGACCGGCAAAAGCGGTGCTGCCCGGCATAAGAAAGATTCTCAGGTTTATCTGCAACTCGAACCCGGAGAATCGATACTCGTGCGGTTATTTGACGATGCCGATGCCACTCCTCCTGCATGGACCTATTTAAGGAAATCAGGCCGCTCATTCGACCTGTCTGATGGGTGGAATCTGGAATACTTGCATGGTGGACCTGTTCTTCCTGCCAACACCCGTGTCGACCGTCTGGGTTCATGGACCGAATTGGGTGAGGAATATGCCAACTTTTCAGGCACTGCGCTGTATGAAATAAAATTTACTCATCCCGGATGGGAAACCGATGAGTGGCTTTTCGATTTGGGTGATGTGGCCAATAGTGCAGAGATCATTTGTAATGAGCAGTCTGTCGGTACTCTCTTTGCGCCACCATATCACATTCGGCTCGGTGATTATTTGCAACCAGGTCAAAATAAACTGCAGATCAAAGTATCCAATCTCATGGCCAATCGTATCGCCTATATGGATCGGCAAGGAATTGAATGGAAAAAATTTCACAATATCAACTTTGTAGATCAACATTATCAACCCTTTGATGCTTCAGAGTGGAAGCCCAGAGACTCGGGTCTGCTGGGGCCCGTCCGGCTCATACCCTGTACAAAATTGCAACAACCCTGACCCTAACGAGAGAGATGATGAAGAGAAGAGAGTTTATAAAGAAAACAGGTTTGACGACGTTATTGGTTTGCGGCCCATTGCTGTCTTGTTCCGGGTCTCGAAAAAAAACCAGGCCCAATATTATTTTCATGCTTGCCGATGACCAGCGCTGGGATACCCTGGGGTGCATGGGCAATGATATCATTCAGACACCCCAACTCGATCAACTGGCCAATGACGGTGTCTTGTTTAAAAATCATTTTGTGACCTATTCCTATTGTGCTCCCAGCCGTGCCTCTACTCTTTCAGGGCTATATTATGATCAACACGGGATCGCCCGTAAACGCGAGTGGAAATCCGAATTGTTTGCAAAAACTTATCCCGTCTTGTTACGGGAGGCGGGTTACTATACAGGATTTATCGGAAAATGGCACATGGGCGACACCAAAGAGGAGGCATTCGATTATTCCTGGATGTTTAGCGGGCAAGGAAGCTTTTTTGGGATGGTGCCCGGCGATGACAGACACCTCACCAAGACCATGACTGACAAGGCTCTGGAATGCATCGACACAGCAGGGGACCAACCGTTCTGCCTGTCGATCAGTTACAAGGCGCCTCATGTTGATCAGGGAGCAGAAAAAGCGTTTGATTATGATCCTGAACTTGAATCGCTTTATGAGAATGTCACGATCCCACCTCCGGCAGTAGATGATTTTGAGAATCAACCCGATTTCATTCAAAACAGCGAAGGCCGTGTGCGCTGGCATCAGCGGTTTGCCACGCCCGAGCTTTATCAGCAAATGGTCAAGGGATATTATCGTCTGATTACCGGCATTGACCATTCAGTCGGAAAAATAACCGAACATTTGAAACGCAAAGGGCTGGATCAAAATACCCTTATCATCTTTACCAGCGACAATGGCTTTTTTCTCGGAGAACACGGGCTTGCAGGCAAATGGCTGATGTATGAAGAATCCATACGAACCCCCTTGATCGTGTATGATCCCAGGTTAAACTCTGATCAAAAGGGACAGGTTCGGGATGAAATGACGCTGAATATCGATATCGCCCCGACGATCATGCATCTGGCCGGTGTCGATATTCCTGATCACATTAAGGGAAAGAGTGTTGTTCCCCTGGTACAAAACCAGAAAACCCACTGGCGGGATGCCTGGTTCTATCAGCATTATGCTTACGGAGGGGACCCGGATGCCAGAGTGTATATTCCCCAGAGCGAAGGTATCCGTACCGAACGCTGGAAATATATTCGATATGTGGGCAAAGATCCGGTTTTTGAGCAACTGTTCGATCTGAAAAATGATCCTCATGAAACAAAAAATCTGGTTTTTCAGACGGAATTTCATGATATTTTAAGTGAAATGAGGAATCGTTTTCTATCACTAAAAAAAGAGGCAACGCAATGAAAGTTGGTTTATTTTGTATTGGACTGGATACCTACTGGCCTCAATTTGAAGGGTTGTTACCGCGTTTATTGGGTTACAAGGATCGCATCAAAGAAAAACTGCAAGACCTGAATGCAGAGGTTATCGATTCAGGGATGATCGATACGCCTTTCAAGGCCCGGGAGGCAGCAGAAAAATTCGGTGAGGAAAATGTGGATGCGCTGTTTCTGTTCGTTTCCACTTATGCCTTATCCCATAATGTACTGCCCGTTGTGCAACAATGCCGCGTCCCTGTCATTGTGCTCAATCTGCAACCCGTTCCTGCCATCGACTATGATCACCTGAACAGCATGGGCGATCGCGGCAAAATGACCGGAGAGTGGCTGGCACATTGCCAGGCATGTAATCTGCCTGAACTGGTCTCTGTGTTCAACAGAGCCCATATCGATTATCATCTCGTTACCGGGTATTTGGAAGAACCCTATGTCTGGCAGGAGATCGATGGCTGGTTAATGGCGTTGAATGTCAAAAAGACATTGGCCCGGAATCGGATTGGTATCCTGGGCCACTATTACAATGGTATGCTCGATGTGTACAGCGATCTCACCTTGCTGGCCAGTACCTTTGGCAATCATTTCGAGTTGGTCGAATTTGGCGTATTAAAAGGCTTTTTAGATCGAGTCTCAAAGGAGCAAATCGCGCAAAAAATTGAACAATTCAACCATGAATTCGCCGTCTCTGATGATTGCTCACAATACGAGTTAGAGCGTGCAGCCAAGACTTCTGTGGCACTCGATCAATTTGTCACCGAGTACCAGTTGGGGGCTCTGGCCTATTATTATGAAGGCATCGGTGATCCCGTGAATCAGGATATCATTACCTCGGTCATTCCGGGATTCACATTGCTCACGGGCCACCACGTGCCCACTGCCGGAGAGTGTGAGGTGAAAAATGCTTTGGCCATGAAGATTTTGGATTTGTTTAAGGCAGGCGGTTCTTTTTCTGAATTCTATGCCATGGATTTCAATGACAATGTCGTTCTCCTTGGCCACGATGGTCCCGCTCATTTTAGCATTTCGGAAGGCAAGGTAGGCCTGGTGCCGGTACCGGTTTATCACGGCAAACCGGGAAAAGGACTTTCCATTCAAATGAAAGTCAAAGATGGTCCGGTGACCCTGTTATCTGTGATTCATACCCCTGATGGAATCAAGCTGCTCATGGCCGAAGGCGAGTCTGTGCCCGGGCCCACCCTGCAAATCGGTAACACCAACAGCCGGTATCGTTTTAATTTGGACGTGAGAGATTTTATCAATCAATGGTCTTTGGCCGGGCCGGCTCATCATTGTGCCATTGGAACCGGTCATGTTGCCAGTACATTGCAAAAGCTGGCAGCGCTGTTAAAAATCGAGAGTATCAAGATAGGTTAAGGGAGATACTGTTTGAAACGAATACTCGTTTTGATAATGACAATGCTGGCCCTTTGGGGCTGTCAAGAGCCGGGAACAGAAAAGGGTGAGCCCTGGCCGGCCATCACCAAAGAGAGCAAGCCATGGACATACTGGTGGTGGATGGGAAGCGCGGTCGATAAAAGCAATTTAACCTATAACCTCACACAATTACAGACAGGCGGATTTGGTGGCGTCCATATTATTCCAATCTATGGCGTAAAAGGGGAGGAAGAAAATTTCATTCCCTATCTTTCCAGCGAATGGATGGATATGTTGGACTATACGCTGGATGAGGCGACAAGACTCGGGCTGGGTGTCGATATGACTATCGGTACTGGTTGGCCTTTTGGCGGACCTCAGGTCACCGCAGAGATGGCCTCGGAAAGAGTACACACGTTTGTTACGACCCTGCAGGGACCTTCCGAATTGACCCTCAATGTCATCGATTCTGTCAGGTCAACCTTAAACCGGCGTCATTCTGATGAGCAGCTATGGCAGATCGCTGCGATCCGGGCCTATGCCGACCATGAAAAGCAAGTCGATCTGTTCTCTTTGATCGAAAACGATCATTCTCTGGTCTGGAAACCAGAGCCCGGGTCATGGACCCTGGTTGCATTGGTGACCGAGACCCCGGTCCAGCAGGTAAAACGGGCTGCCCCGGGTGCAGAAGGCAATGTTCTCGATCCGTTTTCTGTCGATCATCTGCAATCCTATCTTGACCGGTTTGATCAGGCCTTTGCCTCGTCCGATGGCGGCACAGTTCGTTCGTTTTATCACGATTCCTATGAATATTACGGGGCAGAGTGGACCGATGATTTTCTCGAGCAATTCAAACAACGGCGAGGGTATGATCTAAACGATCACTTGTTAGAGTTTGCCGGGGAAAGCGAGTCAGAGAATGCAAAACGAATACGCTCGGATTATAAACAGACGATTGCAGAATTGCATGCCGAATATATTCTCAGGATTGCCGAATGGAGTCACACAAAAGGATCGCTCCTGCGGAATCAGGCACATGGTTCACCCACTAACCTTTTGGATACCTATGCGGCTGCCGATATCCCTGAAATCGAAATTTTCGGGGCACCGGACCTGGATATTCCCGGACTGCGACGCGAGGAAGGATTCATCCGCGAAGACCTGACCGACCCGGCCATGTTGCGCTTTTCTTCTTCGGCCGCGCATGTTGCAGGACGTAATCTCGTGGCTTGTGAAACGTGTACCTGGCTTTCTGACCATTTTCGCGTCTCGCTTTCCCAGGTCAAACCACAAGTCGATCTCTTGTTTTTGAATGGTATCAATCATATTGTTTACCATGGTGTCGCATATTCTCCCAGGGATGCGATATGGCCGGGATGGCAGTTCTATGCCTCTACGAGCTTTGCACCGACCAATACCATCTGGTACGATATCCAGTCGCTCAATGCCTATGTCGCCCGGTGTCAATCTGTTTTGCAGGCAGGTAAACCCGATAACGATATTCTTGTCTACTTTCCTGTATGGGACATCTGGCATCATAACAGCCATAAACCGCTCGGCTTACAGGTACATAATATCGAAAACTGGCTTTTAGAGACTCCATTTTACGAGAATGTCACAGAACTCGTCACGAACGGCTTTACATTTGATTATATCTCTGATGACCAGATTGCGCGATCTGCGGTAGAGCAGGGAGAATGGAAGACAGAGGGCAACCGTTACAAGCTTTTGGTCGTGCCGGATTGCCGATTTATTCCCGAAACAACGATGCAAAATATCGCCGGCCAGATCGAAAAAGGAGCGCAAGTTCTCTTTGTCGATACTCTCGAGAAAAAAGTTCCGGGTTATCTGCAACACGCAGAGAGACAGGCGAAAATGGATCAACTCGTCAAATCTCTTGCTGACAATGAGACAGATAAAATGAAACTAGCAGTCGATCTGTCTAAGGCACTCGATAATAGAGGGATCCAAAGAGAAAAGATCACCGATCATGGTATAGATTTTATCAGACGTAAAATCAATGACGGCCGGACCTATTTCATCGCCAATCAGCAATCGATTCCGCTACACGACTGGGTTGAATTGTCTTTTCCTGCAAAATCTGTCTTGATTATGGATCCGCTTACCGGAAAATACGGTCAGGCCAAACTCAAAACTGGAAAAAACTCTTGTTCGGTCTATCTCGATCTTGAACCGGGAAAATCCCTTGTTCTTAAAGCGTTGAACCATAAAGTTGCAACAAATCCATGGACCTATCTCAACCCCCAAGCTGACGCCTATATTATCGATGGAGAATGGTCAGTTCGCTTTCTCAAGGGGGGACCTACATTACCCTCCTTGTTAAAAATTCGTAAACTAGAGTCCTGGACCTCCTTTAATGATACTACCAACTGGTTTTCAGGCACTGCAGAATATAAAATCATGTTTCGAAAACCAGAGGTCAACAGCAATCACTGGATTTTGGATTTGGGGAGTGTTCGCGAAAGCGCACGCGTATTTGTTAACGGAGATTCGATTGCAACCTTGTGGAGCATTCCGTTTCAAATACCTTTGATTGAAAAGCTCAAGCCCGGAGAAAACGAGTTGGTCATCCAGGTCACAAACCTCGCTGCAAATCGCATTCGTTATCTCGATACAATGGGCGTACCTTGGAAAAAGTTTCACAATATCAATTTTGTCAATATTCATTATCAGCCTTTTGATGCGTCTGTATGGGACCCGGCGCCTTCTGGGCTATTGGGACCTGTGAAGCTCATTCCGGCGACCATCCGTTCGGACTGAGCAAAGGTTAGTTGCCATCATGAACGATAAACCAAACACATAACTCTCTCTCGGGGAAGAAGGGTGGTTTTGAAAATATGCTGCTCTGATTCTCTCTCCTCCGTTGCCGGCTCGTCGCGCCGGCAACGGTTTTTATCATTTTAACCACTCTGGAGATGAATGATGAATCCTCTGTTGGGAATTTTCTACCACGCTGTCGGCGGATTTGCTGCAGGAAGTTTTTACATTCCATTTAAAAAGGTAAAAAACTGGGCATGGGAAGTGTATTGGCTGATCAGTGGGGTCTTTGCCTGGCTTTTGGCACCCTGGTTCGTCTCTTCTTTAGCTGTTCCGGATCTCGGTCAATTGTTAAGAGACATTCCCTTTGAATATATGATCTGGCCTTATATCTTTGGCGTCCTGTGGGGGATTGGAGGACTGACTTTTGGACTGACCATGCGCTACCTGGGCATGTCTCTGGGGATGGCTATGGCTTTGGGATTCACGGCCACCTTTGGTACATTGGTCCCCCCGCTTTATTTCGGCACATTCAATGTTCTCTTGACTCATCTTTCAGGAATCGTCACTCTTGTCGGCGTTGGCATTACCTTGACCGGTATTGCCATCACGGGCAAGGCCGGAATGATGAAAGACCGCGAGCTTTCTGAAGAAGAAAAACGCGCCAGCATAAAGGAATTTGATTTTAAAAAAGGCGTGTGGGTCGCTATTCTTTCCGGTGTGATGAGTGCCTGTTTTGCCTTTGGTATTTCCGCGGGCAAGCCGATCGCAGATATGGCCATTCAAGCAGGGGCTCCGGTACTCTTTAGCAACAGCCCTTCCTATATATTTATCATGGGTGGCGGCTTTACCACCAATTTTATCTGGTGTATGTATCTGAGCAAAAAGAACCGCACGTTTGGCGATTTTGTCAAACGAGGAAAAGAAACGCCTATGATGGCGAATTATTTCTTTTCCGCTTTGGCCGGACTTATCTGGTACTGCCAGTTTATGTTCTATGGCATGGGGACCACACAAATGGGGAAATACGATTTTGCCAGCTGGAGCATCCATATGGCCTTTATCATTACCTTTAGTAATATGTGGGGATTGATTTTACGCGAGTGGAAAGGCTCGAGCCATAAAACCATCAAGGTCATTATCATCGGTTTGCTGGTTCTGGTCTTTTCCACGTTTGTCATCGGAGCCGGTAACTATTTGGTCAAATTTGAATAAAGTGCCAAGGGATTAACACTCATGATTATTAAAAAATTGAGGAATCTATGCCCAAAGTAGCCTTTAAAATGAAGCTCAAACCCGGCTTTGAAGCCGAATATGAAAAACGGCATGATGAGATTTGGCCTGAACTGGCTGCCGAACTGAAAAAGGCCGGCGTGTCCGATTATTCCATCTATCTCGATCCTGAAACCCGGATTTTATTTGCCGTGCAAAAGGTAGAGGACACCCAAAAGGCCGATCAGTTGCCCCAGAGTCCGGTGGTGCGCAAATGGTGGGACTATATGTCCGATATCATGGAGGTGAATCCCGATCATTCGCCGGTGGTCGTGCCTTTGCCGCAGGTCTTTCATCTGGACTAGATGAATCAATGGCTATTTTAATCACTCTATTCAAGGAGGAATCATGACTCCCCGAGAACGTGTATTGCGGGCTTTACGTCTTAAACAAGGAATGCCAGACAGAGTGCCTATACAATTCGAGTTATGTAAACCGTTACTGGAGCACTTTAGCAAAAAGCTCGATATCCCCCTGAATTTCAATGATAACCTGTATGAGGATGTCTCTTTTCGCATCAGCGGCAATGAAATCCGCACAGCCATGGGCTGCGATGTGGTGGTGACCGGAGCAGGTACAGCAGACTCTTTTACTCCGCAAACCTTTGATGATGGCACCTGGCTCAATGAGTATCAGATGCGCATGAAACAGGGCGATGTCTATGTCGAGGTCGCAGAATATCCTCTGGCTCATGCCCAGACTGCAGAGGATATCGAGAATTATTCCTTTCCCGATCCGTTTGCATCAGGACGGTATCGTGATGCAGAGCAGCTCGTCGCCAAATACAAACAGGACTATTGGATTATCGGCGATATCGAAGTGACGATTTTCAGTCTGGCACATCAGCTCGTCGGCATGGAAAAGCTTCTCATGGATATGGCCCTGGGAGCCGAATATGTCGAGCCCCTGTTTGCTGCATGTACAGATTTTCAAATCGCCATCGGCAAAGAGTTGATCAAACGGGGGTGCGATGCCTTTTGGGTGGGTGATGACTTTGGCTCGCAAACCGGATTGCTCATTTCTGTTCCGATGTTCGACCAGTTGCTGAAACCCCATTATGCCCGTCTGGTGAATGAGCTCAAGGCAGTGAACCCTGAGGTCATTCCTATTCTGCATTGCGACGGTGCTGTCCGCAAACTTTTGGATGCCATCTGGGAGGTGGGATTCAGGGTATTCAACCCCGTGCAACCCGGTGTGGCCGGTCATTCTCCGCAGGAACTCAAGGATGAATTCGGCGATCGTTTTGCTTTCTGGGGCGCCATCGATCAACAAAATCTGCTGCCATTCGGGTCGGATGAAGAGCTGGAAAAGGACATTGAAAGCAAGATCGAAATCCTCGGTAAAGATCGGGGCTATTTGATCTCTCCGGCGCATATCCTTCAATCCGATGTTTCTCCGCAACGGGTGGAAACATTTGTCGATCTCTGTTTAAAACACGGAAAATATTGAATCAAAAGCCGAGCTGTTTATGAACCGAAGGACTTTTTTAACGAAAAGCATGCTGTCTCTCGGTACTGTTTCTGCTGCATCCTTTTTGAGCAGATGTCAGAAAAAAAAGAGACGCCCGAATATTTTGTTCATCATGACCGACCAACAGTCTGCCACCATGATGAGTTGCGCAGGTAATCCCTGGTTACAAACACCGGCAATGGATAGGCTGGCCTCACAGGGGATGCGATTCGAGAATGCCTATGCAACGAACCCAGTCTGCGTGCCTTCACGGTTTTCTTTGCAGACCGGATTGTATCCTTCTGACATTAGAATGCGCCATAACGGCAGCAAGGTCGATTCTGAGAGACTGGGTGAACTTTATTCCTCAAGTCTGGGCCACCTCTTTCGCAATGCCGGGTATCGCACGATTTATGGGGGCAAGGTACATTTGCCTGAATCAGGCGGATCTCCCGCATCCTGGGGATATGATTATTTGATCGAAAATGAACGCGATGAACTGGCCACCGAGTGTGCACATTTTCTGGAACAGCAGCAAGGTCAGGACAGCCCGTTTTTCCTGTTTGTCTCCTTTATCAATCCGCATGATATCTGCTATCATGCCTTGAGAGATTTTGAACCGCATGGCGGGCGCCAACGCGTCGAACCTGAACCTCTGGATTGGGCTCTGCAACGCCCGGACAAGATGTCTGAACAAGAGTTTTTTCAAGACGTGTGCCCTCCATTGCCTACCAATCATCAACCCACGCAAAATGAGACCAGTGGCATCGAACAATTGTTGCACATGCGCCCTTTTCGCCAATGGATCAGATCAAACTGGACTGAAGAAGATTGGCGATTGCATCGCTGGGCTTATCATCGGCTGACCGAAAGGGTTGATCGCCAGATCGATAGCGTTCTGCACGCTTTGGACAGATCCGGACTCGAAAAAAATACCGTCGTCGTCTTTACTTCAGATCACGGTGATATGGACGGCGCTCACCAGCTGGAACATAAAACCGTGTTTTATCAGGAATCGATTCGTATTCCCCTGATCATTCGTTACCCCGGTGTGACCAAACCCGGCGCAGTGGACAGAGATCACCTTGTGTGTAACGGACTCGATCTGCTGCCCACACTGTGCGATACTGCCGGTATAGAAGATCAGGCAGACCGCCCCGGTCTGTCTCTTTACCCTCTGCTCAGACAACAGTCTCCAAAGCAGTGGCGGGAAACACTTGTCCTGGAGAATCAGGTCGGATTCATGATCACCAATGGCCGGTTCAAATACTGGCTCGATGAAAAGGGCGACCAGCGGGAAATGCTTGTCGATCTTGTCAATGACCCCGGGGAAATGATCAACCTGGCTGGCCGTAAAGAACTCGCAGATATTCAGACAGAACTGCGAGAACGATTAGTGACCAATTTGCATCAGCGTGGCATTCAACTGACTCTATAATATCGAGGTCATTATGAAGATGATACAATGGATATTGCTTTGTTGTTTGATACCCGGAGTGTGGGCATTTTCCACAACACTTGAAGAGCTGGAGAGCAAGTTTGCACTCCTCGATCCTTCTTATGGGAATGTCCCTCTCTGGTGGTGGGATGGCGAAGCCCTGGATAAGGAACGCATGACCTGGCAGCTCGAAGAGCTGAAATCCACAGGCGTGCCTTCGGTCTGTTTTATTCAAAAGTTTCCGGCTGGCCCGCCTAAAGGTCCCCAGGTTCCCTATTTTTCCGAAGGCTGGTGGGATTATATGCTTCACGCTGCCAATGAATGCCAGAGGCTCGGTATGCAACTTTGGGTGCATGATGAGACCTATCATCACAGCCAGCCATATAAACGCTATTGGCAAAACGTCATGGAAGCAGAATTGGACGAACGGTCTGAACTCCAGGGCTATGTCCTGGAGCGGGTCAGCATGGACACCCGCTATGCAAAACAGGTACATCTGGATTGGCCTCACGAGTGGACTGTGGTGACTGTAGCAGCTTTTCCCCGTCTGCCAAATGGTTCTTTGGATCTGGAAAAACGCATCGATCTCATGACAGAGATCGAGCAGACGAGTCTCACCTGGCAGGCTCCGGAGGGAGAGTGGCACATTGCTGCCATCGGCACAACACCCCACAGCCTCAGCCGAACCAGCCGGGCTGCAGTCGATCGCTTTATGCATTTGCATCATAATGAATACAAACGGCGATTAGGAAACATGGTGGGTGACGTACTCGTCGGGACTTTTCAGGATGAACTTCAGATTCTGAGAGGACGGGTTCCGTGTGATAACCGGTTTATTCAGGCTTTTGAAAATGATAAAGGATATGATCCTGCCGAATGGCTGATCGGGCTCTATGAAGATATAGGACCGCAAACGGAAAAGTTTCGCTGCGACTATTATGATATTCTTGTGGACCAATTGGAAGCGAACTGGTTCAAACCTTTGTACGAGTGGCACGAACAGCACAATATGCTGTTCAGCCATGACAACTTTGGCCGTAATGACATTGCCGGGCAGACCGTGCAATACGGCGACTATTATCGCACCATGCGCTGGTATCAGGTTCCGGGGTATGACGATTCCAGATTGACCACAGTGGGAAGCGGTAATTTTTTCGATGCCAAACTGGCAGCTTCTATTGCCGCTCTATACAAACGTCCCCGAGTGTGGAATGAAGCGTTTCATACCTCCGGGTGGGGTGTTTCGCCGGAACTCCAGTATGGTGCGATTCTGGAAAATATGTGCTATGGAGCCAATCTCTATGACAAACACGGATTCTATTATTCCATATTGGGTGGATGGTATGAACAGGCTCCGCCGGATGTTCACTTTTTGCAGCCTTATTGGCTGCACAGCCGGGATTTCTATGATTCTGTCACACGTCTGAGCTACCTGTTCAGCCAGGGCACAGCTGTCGCAGATGTGGCACTCTTGTATCCCATCAAAACCATGCACGCCAACTGGCTGGCAGACCAGGGGATCATTGAGCCAGCCAAAGCGATGAGTGATCATACACGCACCCTGGCAAAAAATGTTTGGCTCAGTGGCACGGATATGGTGTTTATCGATGATCAATCCATTCAAAATGCAGAGATCAGAAACAACAAGCTCGTGGTGTCCGGACTGGAATTGCCGATACTCATGTTGGGTCCCAATACGACCCTTAGCCGGTCTACTCTGGCCAAAGCCCGCTCTTTTTATGATCAGGGCGGAGTCGTCATTGCCGTGCAACAGCTGGCACATTCTACAGCAGAAAGAGGGAGAAATGATCCCGACCTCGAGAATCACCTGTTGCATATCTTTGGACGGATCGACAAAGCCACATTGGCCGAACAGGGGTATACCTTAAACCAAAATAGTCATGGCGGCACCGGACTCTATGTTCAAGATCTGCATGCAGACTGGGCAACACTCCTGGATCGCCATGTTGAACGAGATGTGATCACAGAACCGGGTATTTATCACACTCATCGCCAGGTACAGGACGGAGAGTTCTATCTATTGCAAAACGTACACAATACTGCCCGAACCGTGCACGTGCGATTGCGTGCCACCGGGCAGCCTCGCCAATGGGATGCGTTTACAGCAACCTCAAAGCCTCTGTATCCTCTTGACAGTAAAGAACCCTATACCCGATTGGAACTGGATTTTTCACCTTATGAAGCCAAAATTATTGTGTTCTCTGAACAGAAACAGGATATTCACCTAACAGAAACATCCCTGTCAGAGATCGCGACATTGGAAAAGAAGAATGGATCTGTATCGGCCAGCGGATGGACAGTGACTCCTGGCGTGCAAACCCTCGAGGCTAATATTCCGGAATCGATCCGGCTGTCATCTGCACCGGTCAGGGTGCCTGAGACCCTTATGATGACCGGGAAATGGGATTTTCATATCAAACCCGTTTTGAATAACCGTTGGGGAGACTTTCGTTATCCTGCCAAAGATGTGCTCATGCAACCGGAAATCCGGGAATTTCGTTATCATCAGGAAGGACCCGAAGAGGATGGCATTGTTCAGGGATGGATGACCGGTGATCATGATGACCAGGAATGGACTGTCATGCGCAAGGGATATGGGCCCTATTTTTGGATGTATCAAAGCCGTTCCCTGCAGATCAATCCTCCTGCTCCTCCTGACAGGTATCCCAACCGCCGTTGGCAGCCGTATGTCTTTTCCAGAGCCGAGGGTAAACCCGGTACCCATCCGGATGATCACGGTTTCGATTCTATCGTTTCTGATGATTACTTGCTCACACCCCCTGGAACCGGACTCTGTTATTTTTGGACGGCTGTGCGAGTCGATAAAAAATCCTCTTTTGAAGCTCTGGTGGGTCCGCATATAAGACAATTATGGATAGAAGAAAAAGCGGTTCTTTCAGCTCCTGCCTTGGCCGATACCCTGACCTTGTCGCTGCAGCTAGACAAAGGAACGACTCGTTTAATGTTGGCTGTTGAACCCGGAATAAAGACATTTTTTGCTTTACAACAGTCAGATAAAAATCTGCTCGATCTGGATATGACCTATGTACCTCGTGTCCGCTGGTTTTATGAGGCCACGAATTACGAATTTGACTTTTTCCCATGGGATACCAAACGGGTGGGATGGATGCGGTTCTACATCCCGGCTGGCACGCGTGCCTTTACTTTGCCTGTGGCAGGCAAGACACAGATTTGGGTTGATGGCAAATCTGTGCAACCCTCCGGTGATAGGGTAATGCTTGGCGAGGACGGTGCTCACCCCCGACAAGTGGCTGTACGAGTCGAGATGCTACCGGGCGTGTATGGGGGCGCCATGCTGACCGATCCCGTTCAAATCAGTACCGAAACCGTAGCTGTTGGGCTCGGGGATTGGCGTGATCTGGGTTATCAAGCGTATTCCGGACTTGGTGTTTACAGCCGGTCCATCGACTTGCCGGAATTCGACCCAAAAGACAAAGTGATTCTTGATTTGGGACAGGTGGCTGTTTCAGCCAAAGTGTTTGTCAATGGAGAACCAGTGCGGTGCCTGGCCAATCAACCCTTTAAACTGGATATATCGCAAGCAGCCCAACCCGGTCAAAACAGATTGAGAATCGAGGTCGCAAATACCGTCGCCAATCATCTGGAATATGAGGTGCCCACGCGATATGTATTCCCTGGTCAAAAAAAGTCAGGACTTTATGGGCCGGTGACGATTTCTGTGCAACCCTGGGTTACTTTGACGAATGAATGATTGCTGTTTACCCTTAAATCGAGTAGGTCAATTATGAAAAAGATAAACGCTTTTTTTTATATGCTGATGGTTTTTTGTGCCTTTGCTGTTTACGCTCAATCTGTAGAATGGCCTGACATCAGCCATCAACATAAACCCTGGTCCCGCTGGTGGTGGATGGGAAGTGCCGTCAATGAAGCCGATCTGACCACATTGATGCAGGAATACAAGCAAGCAGGACTGGGCGGACTCGAGATCACCCCGATTTATGGGGTCAGGGGATTTGAAAATCAATTTGTGGATTATCTCTCACCCCGTTGGGTCGAGTTGCTCGGACATACCCTTGCAGAAGGGGAGAGACTGGATCTGGGAATCGATATGGCCACAGGAACAGGCTGGCCTTTTGGCGGTCCGTGGATCGATCATAGCCAGTCCACAAAACAGATGGTGCATCAAAAATATACCCTAAAGGGTGGCGAGCAATTGGATGTTCCTGTGGCTTTCATTCAGGAGCCTATGGTTCGGGCAATAGGAAAACGTGTGGATATCTCCGAGATTAAACGGCCTGTTCGGTCCAATGAAAATCTTCAGGCATTGGCTCTGGAACAGGTCAAATTTCGACTCGAACTGCCCCTTTTGGCATTGGTGGCCTGTTCCGACCAGCAAGAAACGATCGAACTCACCTCTCGGGTCGATGAACAGGGCCACCTGGACTGGACAGCCCCACAAGGAAACTGGACCCTGTATGCCCTGTTTCAGGGATGGCACGGCAAAATGGTCGAACGCGCTGCTCCCGGTGGAGAAGGATGGGTCATCGACCACTTTTCAGGACCTGTTTTATCCAAATATTTGCACCGGTTTGATGAATCTCTGGGTCGCCAGGGGGACAGGGGATTGAGAGCCTATTTCAATGATTCATATGAAGTGGATGATGCCTCGGGTCAGTCCGATTATACCATGGATCTATTTGAACAGTTTGAAACTCGTCGGGGGTATGATGTGCGTTTACATCTGGATGCTCTTTTGGACGAGAACCCGGATGACCGAGGCAGGCGGGTGCTGTGTGATTTTCGGGAGACCATTTCAGACCTGTTATTGCGGGAATTTACCCAGGCCTGGCGTCAATGGGCCAACCAGAGAGGCACCTTGATACGCAATCAGGCCCATGGCTCTCCGGCGAATATTCTCGATCTTTATGCGGCCAGCGATATCCCTGAAACCGAGGGCACAGAGATCATGCGCTTTAAATTTGCTTCTTCTGCCGCTCATGTAAGCGACAAACCATTGGTCGCGTGTGAGGCAGCGACCTGGCTCGATGAACATTTTCTCGCTTCTTTGGCCGATGTCAAACGCGCAACAGACCGGTTTTTTCTGGGTGGGGTCAATCATATTGTTTATCATGGCACGACCTATTCACCCCCCGATGCCAAGTGGCCGGGGTGGATGTTTTATGCGTCCGTAAATTTTGCTCCTTCAAATTCATTCTGGGATGATTTTCCCGCCTTGAATCGCTATATCGCACGCTCTCAGTCGTTTTTACAGTCCGGTAAACCGGACAATGATATCCTTGTATATTTTCCTGTATATGACTTTTGGTCTGCCAAAGGCAGATCCCTCTTGCGGCATTTCAGAGGTGGTGAACAAGAGTATCAGAATACGGATTTTCTCGAAATCAGTCATATCCTGCTCGAACATGGGTATGCCTTTGACTTTATTTCTGATCGTCAACTCGCCACTGTTGAATATAAAAATGGTGAATTGCGGGCAGGTCAATCTCGTTACAAAACCATCCTTATCCCCAGATGCGAGTTTATGCCGGTCGAGGGGATGCAAAAGCTGATCTCTCTTGCCAATCAAGGCGCGAACGTGGTCTTTTCTCAGCAAATTGCTGGCAAGGTGCCCGGTTTTGGTAATTTGGAATCCAGACAGCAAAGAATGACCGGTCTTTTGAATGCTCTAGCGTTTAGAAAGCAAGCTTCTGGTTCGATTGCAACGGTGGGAGATGGATCGATTCTGGTTCATCAAGATATTCTTTCTGCGCTGGACCGAATCAAAATCCCACAGGAAAATCTGGTCAATACGGGGTTGCGATTCGTCCGCCGAAAAGTCGATGATGGAAGTGTTTATTTTATCGTCAACTGGAGCGATCACGAGGTGCAAGAGTGGCTTGCCTTTTCGCGTCCGGCAAAATCGGCTGCGCTCTTTGATCCCATGAAGGGTAACGCCGGAAAAGCACAAATGGACAGTAAGGGACGGGTTTTGCTGCATTTGCAAGCGGGTGAGGCAGTGATCGTGCGGTTGTATGATCGACCGATCACGGCCACAACGTATGCTTATTTCAATCCCTCAGGACGAGCCGTTGCGCTGGAAGGGACCTGGAAGGCAGAATTTATCAAAGGAGGCCCGAATACTCCCAAGGATCAAATGCTCGATGATTTAGCATCCTGGACCTCCTGGTCAAATGAGAGTCAATGGTTTTCCGGGACGGTTCGTTACTCGCATTCTTTCGACCGGCCAGATTCCCGGGCAGATGCCTGGCAGTTGGATCTGGGCGCGGTACATAATAGTGCACGCGTGTGGTTGAACGGAGTCGCTCTGGATACCCTGTTTCAGCCGCCATTCAGAATAAATATAGCTCCCGGGCAATTGCAGGAGGTAAATGAACTGCATATCGAGGTATCCAATCTCCAGGCCAATCGTATCGCATATCTCGATAAAAATGATATCGAATGGAAGATCTTTTATAATGTGAATTTCCCGGCACGTCGAAGCGAAAATCGCAATGAAAAGGGATTGTTTGATGCATCGCATTGGCAGCCCAGGCCATCCGGCTTGCTGGGGCCGGTCACCCTGACTCCCATGCAATCCGCAACGCCAAAGAGGTAAGGGAGAGATATGGGAAAAATCTGTTTTCTTTTGCTCTTGTTACCTTTTTCGGTCTTGGCGCAGCAAAAGGAGGTGGCTCCGAAAACCTATCTCGCTGAAATTGGTGATGTTTTACAACGCGAATGGCCGAAAAACCGGACGGTTGATATCGTATGTCATGGACACAGCGTACCTGCAGGATATTTCAAGACACCCATCGTCAGGACCTTTGACGCCTATCCCCATCTCTTGCATCGGGCACTATCCGAGCGGTTTCCGTTTGCCGTCATCAATGTGATTGTCACAGCCATCGGCGGCGAAAATTCCGAGCAGGGAGCAGCTCGTTTTGAACATGACGTGCTATCGCTGAATCCAGATGTCATCACAATCGACTATGGCTTGAATGACCGGAACATCGGCCTCGATCGTGCTCATGCTGCGTGGACGTCGATGATCGAACAGGCACAGTCACGGGGTATAAAAATTATCCTTTTGACCTGTTCACCTGATTTTCGTTCGGATTGGCTCAATCCCGATGATCCGATAAATCAGCATAGTGACCAAATTCGATTATTGGCTGAAACCTACCATACGGGACTTGTAGACTCTGATCGGTTGTTCAAGGGCACCGTGACAAGGGGCGAGGATCTGAGCGCATTCATGAGTCAGGTCAACCATCCCAACAGAAAAGGGCACGAATTGATTAGCGATGAGCTTTTAAAATGGTTCCCGGTTTGGCGTAAATAGCGTAGCCAAATCAATGAATATGTTCCTGAACTTCGATCATGAATCTGACACCCGGATCTGGAATCAGCAATGTTCCTGGTGGCCTGATTCAATCAACTGGCGGGTGATCAAGCAATACGTTTAGCTCTGAATCAGTGGGATTCATATGTGCCGGTTTGAGATGCGCCAAATCGGCACCCTGGGCTTGCTTTTCACGGATGTAATTCATAAAGGCGCCTTTTTTCAATACTGTTACTCGTAACGAGTCGCTACATATCATGGCAGCATAATCGGCATAAAACGGATTTAACAGAGCCAGTTCTTTATGGACCGCCCGCTCTATCTCCCCGGATTTTATGTCCCGGGTGGGTTCGATATAAAGATGCAAAACAGCATCCCCTCGATGACTCTCTTTACGGATGGTCCAGTCGATGTAGGGTATTTGGGAGTTTTCGATTGCCTTCCAAACCGTTTTTTCATCGATCAGACCTGTAAATCCTGCAAGATCGATAAAATCATGCGTACGCGAGATAAACTCAAAATGAGGCAGTGCGACATTGGCCTCCTCGTCCTGAAATCGCGTAAACCTGATCACATCATTTATACGGTAACGCATCAGGGGTTGCCCATGCAAGCTGGTATAGAGGATTTCATAGCGGGTCCCCAATTCGACCTCATTCAGCAGATGAGTTTTGGGGATATAACCGGAATCCTCATTCCATCGTTGCCACTCTGATTCCGGGACGAATTCCAAAAACACCATATCCGGGAAAAAAATCATGCCATTACGGTTCCAGGTCTGCGTTGCGACAGTGCCCCCTTCGGTGGAACCATAGATCTCCAGAGGATCGACCCCCCAAGCCTCTTTGAGTTTATCGCGATAAATGGCTGTATCTGTTCCTCCGGTAGGGATTCCTTTTACCGTCCAGAGATCTTTGGGCAGCATCGGGCGTTGTTCGCGTCTGCATCGTATCATCGCGCGCAGGATACGGGCCATGGCAACAGGATGAAAATAGATCCATGAAAACGCTTTTTTTTGGGTTCCTTTTGCAAAATGTTCTCCCATTTTCGCCAGCACAACAGCGATAGATCCGAGAATATCAAGCCGGGAGATCAGAGCTGTTTTAAATCCCTGTTCGATGCGTTCGTGAAAAGAAAGCGTTTTTGATACCTCAAATGGGGGAATGACTCGTAATGGAAACTCGTCTGATACTGCTTGACCAATAATTCCGCTCAGATAGGGCGGGGGAGGTGTATTATATACCGCCACATCATGAGGTCTGAGCGTTATTTGTCGATCTTTTTCTATGGTTGACAAAAACAGACTAGCGAGTGCTCGTTTTCCCATCGTTTCATAGGCTTTCCGGGTGATAGGAATCCATTTAAACGTTCCTGATCGGCCTGAAGTATGGGCCCAACAATGCACTGGCGCCGGCAGGCAAGATTCATCTTTTTGTGTCAACAAGGCAGCATAATCGCTATAGGTTGTTGTCGGAACACTTTGACGGAATTCTTCCAGTGATCGGGGTAAAGACTGGCCTATGATTTTTTTGCCGATTTTGCTGCCTGTCAAAAGGGGAAGATTTTCCTTAAACAAACCGAGTTGGATGTCCATAAAATCAGCGAGGTTCAGGTCTAAAAAGGTACAATAGCTGTTCCAGAGCTCCTCAGAGGATGCGAGGTGAGTAAAAGGGGACAAATGATTCCTCCTGAATGACAGTGTGTTTTTCTGTTTAAAAGTCGATTGAATGTTTAAAAGGGTGACTCACCATTTTTGCCGGGATCGTTATGAGTTATTGCATATTCCATGCCATGTGATGTAGATCTTTTGTTGCTGTTTTTTAATAGTTTGTGCAAGTCTTTTACAGGCTCTGTAATTAAAGGATGTGATATACCGGCCAAGCTGGTTATTTCACAAAAAGCGAATAGTTTATCTTTGTGGTGCCAGGGATTTCACAGGGCACTTGAAAAGAAGCAGGTTTTCATTTTGCGCTGTTGCATTGTTTTTTTCCTTTATTCGGTCGAGTAAAATTCGTATGTTCTGATTCGACGAAAAAGTGCATCCTTGTATTTATTTCGAGCAACTACAATGAAAAAAATTTTAATCGTTTTAATTGTCACTGTTTACATTCCGTTATATGCCGGGATATATCCTGACCAGCATCATGTGCTCGAGGGAGAACAGCTTTTTGAGCGCATCGAGTCGTTTTCCGGCGCAACGCAAAACGCAGATGGAAAATCCATTTGTCTCGCAGATGGGGAGGTGCAGGGTACTGTTGTTTTTCATCCCGACAGCAGCGAGTTTCCCTATAACCGGGGACTGCCATCATGGAACGGGCAGGTCTTGAAGAGCGGAAGCGGATTCAAAGTCCAGATGCGGTTCCCTACCTCCACTGGTTGGTCGCCCTGGCTGACAGCGGGCTTTTGGATGGATCACATCTGGAGTTCATATGGATCTACCGAGTATAGCGGGGGTGAAATCGATTATGACTATGTAAAGTTGAAAACCTACCAGCAACGTTGGCAGTTTCGAATTCTTTTGAAACGGCGGTCTGCGTCGGATCCCTCACCGTCTCTGCACAAGCTGAGCTTTTTCATCAGCGACTCGAGGACGACAGCCAACACCGACTATCAGGCGATTCTGCGCGATAAACCGGAAGAGATTTTTATCGATGCGGATTTTTATTACCAATACGATCTGGATCCCAACATCGGCCATCGCATCTGTTCGCCCACCACCGTCTCGATGATCCTGTCGTCCTTTGGGCTGGATGTCGATCCTGTAGCGTTTAGCCAAAAAGCATATGATCCGTATTATCGAATTTTTGGGGTCTGGCCTCGCAATGTGCAGGCTGCCTATGGTCATGGGTTGGATGGTGCCGTAACACGGTATCGATCCTGGAGCCAGGCAAGAGAGGTGCTTGCGAATGGCGGCGGTATCGCCATGTCTGTGGGCAAGCCACTCTATACCGGCCATCTCATGATGCTGGCCGGATTCACTGCCGAAGGCAACCCTATTGTTCATGATCCTGCCAAGTCGAGGGGGTATGCCCTGGTATATAACAAGTCTGACTTGTCCCGCTCCTGGTTCGCCAAGGGGGGGATCGCCTATACATTTTATCCGTCACAGCAACAGACTCGTGTCGATATATCGTCCCGACCGGAAAAACATCGTCCGGATAGCTTTATCTTACATCAAAACTATCCCAATCCCTTTAATCATTCCACTCGCATACCCTTTGAATTGCAAAAAGCGCAACATGTCAACATCACAGTCTATACCATCAACGGACAAAGGGTCACGACTCTGTATGATGCAGAAACGGTTGCAGGTAGGCACGAGATTACCTGGGATGCAAGAGAGTTTGTCAGCGGAACCTATTTGATTCGGATGACTGCCGGTAACAATGTCAGGATGATCAAAGGGCTTTACATTAAATGATTACAGATAAAATAGAAAATCTGTTTTCTTTTCACTATCAAAATGGTATATTAATTCAGAGGATTTCTTTGATTCCTGTCAGACTGTCTGTATTTCATTGCTTCCGGACCAAAAATCGAATCATTGTTTTCTGATAGAATAAACAGCATAGAAAGGATGCTTGTATGAACATTGAATTCAAAAAAGATTGCAGGTATGCATTACTTGTACCTACCAGTATGGGGTTGCGCATGACTCCTTCCAATGGTCAACCTGTGCATAGCAGCAGTAATTTTTACGTACATGCGACCAGTGCCGAAACAAATGTCGCCAGTGTGTCTTCATTTCTGGGATTACCGGTCAAGGTTCTTACCGCTTTTGTCAAAGGCAGTCCGGTTGCCCGACTGATCAAAGATAATCTTCGCAGTCGCCATATGGATTTCGAAGGTCCTGAAGTCGATCAGGGCGGACCCTGGGGATATCGACATCAGATCAACATTGCGGACAGTGGTTATGGTACGCGCGGACCCCGTGTCTGGAATGACCGCGCCGGCGAAGTGGGCCGTACCCTGAATGTCAAGGATTTCGATCTGGATCGCATTTTTGACCAGGAAGGCGTCCAGGTCATGCATGTCTCGGGACTCATCGCTGCGCTGTCTCCTGATACCGGACAGTTTTGTCTCGAACTCGCACGCGCAGCCAAAAAATATGGCACCCGTATCTCGTTCGATCTCAATTACCGGGCTTCGTTTTGGAAGGATCGTAAAAACGAACTGGATAATATTTTTGCGGAAATCGCCGGTGTCTCTGACATCCTCGTGGGTAATGAAGAAGATTTTCAGCTCTGCCTGGGTATCGAAGGTCCTGAAGCCGGTGGCAAGGGATTGGGGGACAAAATCGATAGCTTTAAGGGCATGATCAACAATGTCAAAAAAGCCTATCCCAATGCTTCTGTTTTTGCAACGACTCTTCGTGAGGTAGTGAGTACCAATTTGCATATGTGGGGTGCGATCATGTCAGAAGGTGACAACTGGCATATCGTGCAACCCCGCGAGATCGTGGTGCTGGACCGTATCGGTGGTGGCGATGGATTTGTCGGCGGCATGCTCTATGCGATTTTGCAGGGTTGGGATCCTGAAAAATGGATCCAGTTTGGCTGGGCTACCGGCGCTTTGGCAACCACCCAGCTCACGGATTATGGCCAGCCTGCGGATGAAGAACAGGTATGGAGTATCTGGGCAGGAAATGCCCGCGTCCAACGTTAAGGGTTTAGTGCCCGAATATTTCACGCAAAGAGGGTTAAGCTCAAAGGGATAAAAGGGATCCTAAAATCACTCCTTGGCGGCTCGGCAGCTTTGCGTGATTTTTTTTAGGGACACTTTATCACCAAAGAGGATTATACGATGCGGAAATTTATTCGCAATGCAGCTTTTCGTTTTGCACGACATGATTTATTGCAATTTATCCAACAGCACGAAAATGAATTGCTGGAAATCTTTCGTGAAGAAATGCATAAATTCGATCAGCGATTACCTGAGGAAAAAGCCCTTATCGATATCAATATGGTAGGACTGGGGGATGAAATGATGCGGGCAGTCCTTTCTACGTTGAAGCGGTTCCTGGGCGGGGAGCCGGAAAAAGAGCCCAAAACAGCGGGTGCCCTTCCGGCTGCATCGGATGATGAAAATGACTGAATGGATCGAGTCTCTTAAAGGAGGCCAATGGGTGTCTGATCTCATCACCTGGATACAAC
>WJME01000166.1 GCA_014728115.1 Candidatus Zhuqueibacterota bacterium
CCTCCCGGAGGTTGAGCCTCTTTTTGGGGAATGAACGGACGCTCGATTTCGCAAAAAGAATATTTTACCCCTAACAGGGTGAACAGAATTTTGGAAGAGTGCTATAAATATTTTGCCCTTAGCGGGGCAGGTTGACCTGCTGATCAAACAAGCGTTGATTTTTTCAAAAACGAGTTGCGGGCAATGAGGTTAGTGTGAAAAGCCTGCAACAGGCTTGCTTTTTCAATGGATCAAGATCTCAATCCATCAGCCTGATTTCCTGGCTCTCTTTTAACCCCCGACTGACCAAGAAAAACACCCACAGCAACAACAATCAGACCAGCAAGATCCCAGATCCGCACCGTGTCACCAAAAGTGACCCAGGCCATGAGCATGGTCACCGGAGGTCCCAAATAAAACAGACTCGCCACGCGCGTGGCCGTCATTCTGGCGACAAGATGCCACATGGCAACGTATGCACCGAGAGAGACGGCGAAAATCAGCCAGATCATGGTCCAGATAAATTCGGGTTCCCAGCGGGTTGATAAATTCTCGAACCAAACTGCGGGAATGAGCAGCACCGCAAACGTGGCCAGAGCCTGATAGAACAGCGTATTATTCATGGGTAACCGGCGTAAACGGTTGCTGACCTCTAACTTTCTTTGGATCAAACTCGCTGCGGTCATTGCCATGGCAGAGCCGAACGGAATGAGATACGCAAAAACGGATTCTGTATCTTTAAACTCTATTCTGGCACCCACCGTTATGATCACCCCTAAAAATCCCACCGTTAATCCTATCCACCGGCGCAGAGGCGTGTATTCCCCGACCACTTTACCGGACAAAGCACCTGTGGCCAGGGGCTGGAGAGCGACAATCAGTGCTATGATGCCAGCCGGAACTCCATATTGCAGCGATATGAGAACACAACTCAGCCAGACACCATGTGCGAGACATCCGACCAGTAAAGTCGGAGCGACGGTTGACCAGCCAGGCCAATTCAATCTGCGGCGCAGAACAAGATATAAACCAAGGACACCCGCGAGTACACCATATCGCCAAAAAAGCAGGGTAAAAGGACCGGCATAGGGCAAACCATACTCACCTCCGATAAATCCGGAATTCCATAAAAACACAAAGATAAAAATCAAAAACACCGTAGACTGTTTCATTGTATCGCGAACCACCGGATTAAATAAATCAAAAATCTGACACGGAGGCCAGTAAACGAGTTACCCGCTTGCAAACACACAAGAGGGATCTGGTCTTGTTTAACACATTCAAAATCTTTTTGACAGGTTCGACCGCAGATCATATTTACTTTACGCCGATAAAGGTCGTCACCGAATGATTTGGCGAAAGATAATTGATCTTGCCGTCCCGGGCCGTGATCACCCCGAGGTCGTGATCATTCTCCGAGAGTTCATCGGTACGAACAACCCTGAACGATTCATACCGGCTGCCTTTTAAAGATATCTCTAACAACCTGCCCATTTCATTGCTCGGATCCTGCATCTGGACGAGTACATACAAATGCGCATCATCGTATCTCATGTTCCAGATTCCTGAAATCAACGGAGGGGTTCCGGGCATCAGATCATGGTTAAGTTGATAATCGCTGGCTGGCATCCAACCATTTTCTTTCTTGCCATCGATCTGAAGCGGTTGTGCCACCCTTGAAATCGTCACTACCCGACCATCATTCTGGTCGACGCTACCGGTTTTGATCTTTCCGGTAAATGAATTTTTCTCTCCCAACCAGCCGATATGTCCATGCGGCATATCACGCCCATCCCTGGCAAAAGCGTCAAAGGAAAACAGAGAATCCGGCTTTCCGCCCAATGTCTGCCACGGAAAGGCGAATTCCATGATATAGCCCGTTTCTGTAGGTTGGGCTGCGAATTGCACACCGGTCATCTGGGATTTTGTTTGCTGGTCAAACGCCAGAAAAGGGTCCTTGTAAGGAAACGAATAATACAAATTCTTGTCCTGCACATTAAAACTGAATTCGATCATATCCGACGCGTACTTTAGAGATTCACCCAGATTGATAACCACAAAGGCATCTGCATGGTCTGATTTATCCTGAGCGAATGCAGCGATCAACACATCCGGACGATTCACATAGGTTTTAACGACGCGCATCCCGGGGCGGCCGGCACGGCTATACTGTTTATAAAAATAGTATTCCTTATTGATTTGAAAGGTACTGTCTTCGAGTACGGTGATGGCACAAGCGGCATGCTTGTTTTTTTCTCCCCATTCAGAGTACCGCTGAATGCCTGCCCAGGGAATAATAGCGCTCGCCCGGTTACCATACAGATGTTCATACATCTCTGCACAAAAGATCGTTCCGGTTTGGCCCCAGGACATGGAGGTGATCCAGGTCTTTAGATCGGGCCGGTCTTTATGCAAGAGGGTGGCACCGTGATTATGCGCATCGGCATAACCGCGTCCTAAAGGATTGCCGATACCAAAGCCGTGCGAGGTGATGAGGTCGATACTGTTCAGAGCCTCTGCGTTGCGGGCGATTTCATAGGCAATGCCAAAATGGTCGAACCGAAACAGGTTGATGGGTTCGCCCGGGGTCAGGCCCACATCGCTCAATCCTTGCCGGATCATAATGGGTTTCATATAGGCCATAAATTCGGCAATGTCGCGGGGTCGCCAGAGCAAATTATAATCGCGATCCAGCATAACGTCATTGCGATGGTTTTCATAATGCGGCCACCGCAGCCAATCTGTGCCCTCGTTGTGAATCGACAGATACTGTACAGGATATCCGTGCTCCTTTAAATAGGTCACCCAGTCGATCATATACAGGGCCAGATCTTTTTTATACCCCGGCTTTAAGACAGAGCTGGAGGGACTGTGGTGTTGGGTCATAAAAGCAGGCGGACCATACAAGGTGGTGATGATCCGGACAGACTCTTGCTGAGCATTGGCCCTTTCGAGTCCCTGCTGCACGAAAAAACGCATATTGCGGGTGGACCACTCGTGATTGAATGCTCCCCCTCGCTCA
>WJME01000167.1 GCA_014728115.1 Candidatus Zhuqueibacterota bacterium
ATTGAAAAGTAAGTCTTTTGTCGGTATATTTAAAAAGACAATTTAAAAATGAAAAAATAAAAAATAAAATTATGGTTACATTCTATTATGAGTCAACTGGGTACTTGATATTTAGTCTAATTTTTGATACGTTAAGGATTCATTAATCGGATGCTATTATGAAGACCAGAGAATGCCCTTCTTGCGCTGTTGATATCGATTCGAGGGAGACTGTTTGTCCGATTTGTGGGTACGAGTTTCCCGGCCAGCGTTCTTATTTGAAACCGGTGGCTTTGTTGTTGCTGATTTTGTTTGCGTGGCCTCTTTTAAAATGGATTTGGACTATTCTGGAATAGATCATGGAATTGACAACCGAGCTTCCTTTTGCTGTCGCCTTTACAGTCGCTGTGATTGCCGTCTTGTTGATCGGCATAGCCAAGGCCGGATTTGGTGGAGGAGTAGGACTTTTAACCACTCCATTAATGAGCCTGATCATGCCAGCGAAAATCACGGTGGGATTCTTGCTTCCCTTGCTCATCATTGCCGATGGTTTTACGCTATTTCACCACCGTGGACACTGGGATAAACCCAACTTGAAAATGCTGGTTCCCTCTGCATTAATCGGGATTATTCTTGGAGTACTTTTGATCGATATTGTATCGGATCAGGAATTAAAACGAATCATTGGCGGCGTGGTCATCGCTTTTACAGCCGTACAAATGATTCGCAACCATTTGCAAAGGGAAGCCCTTTACAGACCTGTCTGGTGGCAAGGTGGAACTGCAGGAATCTCGGCAGGCTTTGTCTCTGCGATTGCTCACTCGGCGGGAGCTATAGTTGCAATATACTTGTTACCTCAAAGACTCGACAAGCGAGTATTCGTTTCTACCATGGTGCTGTTTTTTGCCATCGTTAATTTACTCAAAGTACCTCCTTACCTCGCAATTGGACTCATCGATTGGCAAACATTGAAATCCGGTTTGATTCTTGTGCCTTTCATTCCCATAGGCACACTTGCAGGAGCCTGGCTTAATCGACGTTTGGATCAAAATGTCTTTACACGCATTATTTATATATTGGTTCTTATTACCGGATTGCAATTGCTTTTCGGTTTTAATGTTTTGGAATGGATTTTTACTCACAACTCAGTCAGCGGAGGATAAGAAATGTCTATGTCCCGAAAAGAGTTTTTGCATAAAACAAGTAAAGGCGTATTGGCTGCCACTGCGCTGTCTGCAGGACCGGGTGCAGCAAATGCACGTACCAAAGCCCCTGTCGAGTCTGATAGTGGTTTTACCATAGAGTACAAATCAAAGCGTTTGGAACTCGCCCATGCCTGGACTATTGCACGCAATACCAGCTCGTTTAAAGAAAATGTCTTTGTGAAATTGGAAAAAGACGGCATTATCGGTTTGGGCGAGGCGGCACACAATGTTCGCTATGGCGAAACGCTGGAATCCACTATCGCGACCATCGAGCAGGCGACTCCTCTTTTGCAGTCGTGCAATCCCCTGCATTTTACAGAGGTCGGTTACGCCATTCTGAATGTGGGAAAAGGACAAACCGCTGCCAAAGCTGCCCTGGATATCGCTTTGATCGATTGGCTCGGAAAACGGTATGGTCTGGCCTATTACCAGTTATTGGGCCTTAACCCGAATGAGGCTCCCCAGACGACATTTTCGATTGGCATAGATACGCCAGAGGTGATCAAACAAAAGGTCAAAGAAGCAGAACCTTACCCCTTGCTCAAAATAAAAATGGGAAAAGATAACGATAAAGAAATTTTGCAAGCAGTTCGCAGTGTTACGGATAAAACATTGCGTGTAGATGCCAATGAAGGATGGAAAGACAAGCAACAAGCCCTTCGCAAGATAGAGTGGCTCGCAGATAATGGAGTTGATCTCATTGAACAGCCCATGCCTTCGGAGATGCTCGAAGAAACTGCCTGGGTGCGCGAGAGGTCTCCCATTCCGGTGATTGCGGATGAAGCCGTAAAACAGGCTAGCGATATCCCTACGCTTGCCCAGGCATATGATGGCATCAACATCAAAATCGATAAATCCGGTGGTGTTCAGGAAGCTTTACGCATGATCTGGATGGCTCGTTCTTTGGGATTAAAGATTATGTTGGGTTGTATGGTTTCAAGTTCTCTTTCAATTACTGCTGCCGCACAATTGTCACCTTTGGTGGATTTTCCCGATCTTGACGGTCATTTACTCATTTCCAATGATCCGTTTCAGGGAGTTCAAGTTAAAGACGGATGGTTGATTTTGCCTGATCGTCCTGGCATGGGTGTGGTTGGCGAATTTTAACGGGATCTGATCTGGTAGGAGTTTGATTTGAAATTATTATTGTGGGACATCGATGGCACTCTGATAATGACTGGAGGAGCTGGTATGCGCGCCATGGATCGAGCCTTTAAAGACCTTTTTAACGTCGAAAAGGCCCTGCAGGGCGTGAACATGGCCGGACGAACAGATACCTCTATTATTCAGGATGCGATGAAAAAATACGGTATTCACTATAGCGAGCCGATCTTTCAACAGTATAAAGAACAATATTATCGCTATATCGCTGAGGAGATCCAAGTCGATCATCCTGAAAAAATGATCATGAATGGCATCCAGGAACTTTTGGAAACGCTCGAAAAACGTCAGGATATTGTTTTAGCTTTGTTGACAGGCAATTGGGAAAAAAGCGGTCGAATAAAACTGGCTCATTTTGGCCTGGATCGATATTTTGAGTTTGGTGCATTTGCCGATGATTCTGGAATTCGTAATGATTTATTACCTTTTGCAATCAAGAGATTTCAGGAACGGTATGGTTATGTGCCAGATAAACGACATACCTACATCATTGGGGATACTCCGGCAGATATCAATTGCGCCAAACCCTATGATGTGGTATCCGTTGCGGTGGCTGCTGCTCATTATAGCCGTCACGAGTTGTTAGTCTATGAGCCGGATTATCTTTTCGATGATTTTTCCGATTTGCAGGAGGTCACCAAAATTTTTTAAAACAGCATGCCATACACCAGAAGATATCTTGTTATCTGCTATTAATTGGAATCCGGTTCAATGATCCCTGGAGATTCAATGCAGTGCAGAGCTGCAAAGAATGAGCTGCATGGCTCTTGTGTTTGTGCTCTGCCCTGCCCCTGAATCACGAGATCGCTCTCCTCAAAAGGAACCAAATTTAAGACCGAGAAGCAAGGAAGGTCCTGTAAGATTTGACTCTTTTATCTGAGGTATCGCGGCATTATTGATATATCGATAGCTGACCCCCAGATTGGCTCTCATCCATTTTACGATATTGATTTCCAGCATGGCAGACGGCTCGAGGACAAAAAAGCCATCCTGATAGTATTCATCAGCGGTATCTATTCCTCCGCTGCCATTTTCCCGCCATGAAACAGCTCCTGAACCGATGAGTATATGAAATTCAAAGTGGGTGATTCGCTCTGACCTGTGGATATAACCCATTTCAAAGCCACCATAACCAAAGTTCAACAGAGCATTCACGAGTCCGGCTGACTGGGTCTCGATCTCTGCGCTGAATTCTGTGCTGAGACCATAGCCTCCTCCTCCGATTGTGATGGTATGATTTATAATCCAGCCACCTCTTCCTCCAACAAGTACATGTCCTTCACCATTGATTTGAGTCAGCATGACAGAGGGACCCCCGAACCCTCCGTGGTCGAAATCTCCGCTGAGCAGGGTTTCTTCATCCGCAAAAAGCGCATTTGATATGATCAGTAAGCCTATGAACATGATAGTGTAAAGACGCATGTGACCTCCTTTAAGCGGCTAATAAATACCAACGAGTTTGCTTGCCATCAAGATCATCGCAACCGCCAATGCGATTTTTATCCATTTTTCTCCACCCCGAATGGTTACATGGGCACCCCACCACCCTCCGGTGGCATTTCCCGCAGCCAGGGCGATTCCCAATGGCCAGTTGACATTGCCAGAGAGGATAAAGATAAGCAATGCAGGAATCGTATAAATCAGGACTATGGCAACTTTATGCATATTCACATGCACGAGGTTATAATGGGCCAGGTGATAGAGAGCTGCCATGAGAATAAACCCCACACCCATCTGGATAAATCCACCATAAAAACCTACAGCAAACAAAGCAGGGAAAAGCCATTTGCTTGCTTTGATTCTGTCATGATCTTTGTGTTTTTGTCCGGGCAAAAACAAGGTGATAATGATTCCGACAATGATGACAGCGAGGATATTTTCGAACAGCTCGTCGCTGATTCGAACAGCCACCAAAGCCCCCAATATTGCACCGGGAAGGGTCATGGCGGCATACAGGAAACTCTGTTTTAAGGCATGGAATTTTTTTTGATGAAATGAACTGACAGCAAACACATTTTGGATGAAAATAGCTACGCGGTTGGTTCCATTTGCCAATGACCCTTCCAGTCCCATAAAGATGAGCATAGGAAGCGTGAGTGCCGATCCCCCTCCTGCCATGACATTGATAAAACCCGCTATGACTCCGACACTAAACAAAATAATAATCTGTTCGATCTGTATCATTCATCTCTTTCTTTTTTGTATGCAGGTGAATGGTATAGAGGGAGTCCTGGCACATCGACATCTAGAGCATAGATGGATTGTGTTTCGACTTCGGTGATGTAAAGTGTTTTTAAATGCTTCCCGCCAAACGCGAGATTGGTAGGTTTTGCACCTGGCATCGGAATTTTTCGGAGCAAATGACCCTGCGGATTAAACTGGTAAACCGCTCCGCCACCAAAATGGGCGACGTAGAGATTTCCTTGTTTATCGAAAGCTATACCATCCGGATCCCCGCCAGGCATATGAACAAAGCGTCGCGGATCAGACAATGTGCTATTTTCATTTAATCTAAAACGTGTAACTTGATGTGCAGCTGATTCACAGATGAACGCGGATTGACCCTCCGGTGAAAAAGCAATCCCATTGGGAAATGCCAGATCAATGGCCACCGGCTTTGTTGTATGGCTTTTCATATCGATTTTATAGACCGTTCCATCGGCATTTTCTGTCGAATATGAATGTGGATCAGTAAAGTAAAGATCACCCCCAGGTGAAAATGCGAGATCATTGGGACGATGAAATGGATTTCCCTGATAACCTGCTGCCAGAACAAAAGATTCTCCCAATGGGGAGATTTTCAATATCGCCCCTTTGCCAAAATCACAAGCATACAGGTTGCCTTGTGTATCCAGCGCAAGTCCATTGGTTCGGTCAAAGATAAATGGCTTTTCACTCGCTTTGAGAAATATATTTACCTTTTGTTCTAAGACGAGTGCAAGCCAGTCTCCATAACAGTTTGAGCAATAGAGCAGGTTTTTTTCGCAATCCCAGACCGGGCCTTCCGGGAATTCGAATCCTGATGCAAAAAGTCTGGGTTCGGAACTAGAGTTTACGGTCATGAAAAAAATAATCGTCCATGTTTTTATAAGCATCGAACGCATAATAGAAAATCTCCTCTAAATAATCAAGGAGGATTATTTGGACTCGAGGTTTTGATCAACAAGGCTTTTTAGGTGTTCATAGGACAAAGCTCCGGTTTGCCGCATGAGGATTTGGCCTTTAAAAAACATCATAATAGTAGGGATGCCTGAAATTTGATAACGTGCTGCGATATGCGGCTTGTCATCTATATTGACTTTGACGGCTATGATCCGGCCTTTATATTCAGAAGCGAGTCTTTCGATAGCAGGTGAAACCATCTTGCAGGGGCCACACCATTCCGCCCAAAAATCCACCAGAACCGGCAAAGCAGATTCTGTAATCAGGGCATCAAATGTTTTTGGTAATGCATGAGGATTCATATCTATCTTTCTCTTTTGTGAAAGTTCAAGTTGGAAAACGATGCAAATGGGGCAATGATTTCACATTTAAAAACATTTTGAATTTTAGTGCTGATATTCTTTTCAAAAATCAATTTGACATTGGGACCTGCATCCATCGTGATATATACTGGTATGCCTTGTTTGCGCATTTCCCAGACTCTGTTTAGTGTGGATACAGTCTCAGCCAACCAATACAAGGTTGGAGGCCAGGAGGCGATCATGGTCGCGTGCATACTCAGGGCATTTTGTTCAGCTGTTTCTCCGCATAATTGTATATCTTTGTTCTGTATGGCGGTGAGCAATCGGTCCAGATCTCTGCTGACTTGTGCCGGCCAACTTTTGTACAGAATACTCGTATTTATAGTTTCTGTCATGGCTTGCCGCGAGCTTTTGGATTTTTCCAAGTCTGAAAGTGTCAATACACCGATACGGAATTCAGGCCACTCTATGTCAAGGGATTTGGCAAAACTGTCCATTCCATCTGATCGGGATCCTGCTTGCCACAAAACAAAACCATTCATCAAAGAGCGTGCAGCACTTCCGCTACCCATACGGGCCAAAATCGATAGGTCTTGCAATGAGAGGTTCCATGCAAAAAAATCATCCAGTGCCAGCACCATGGCTGCAAATCCCGAAGCTGAAGAAGCCAGTCCTGCTGCAGTAGGAATGTTGTTAGAGGTATTGACTTTGAATTTAAACTCGGGATGAGGTCTATAGAGATCCAGAAAAGTGATAAGACGTTTTGCAAAGGGCTCGTGTTCATCCAGTTCGATTCCATTGAGCACAATGTGATCCTTTTCAGTCGCTCTCATGATTTCGGTAACGGTACCGAGATGGTGCAGCGAGACCGAAAGACTGGAGGTGACAGGCAGGTTGAGTTCTGCATCGCGTTTGCCCCAATACTTACACAGGGCGATATTGGAAGGAGCAAATGCCTTCCCCTTTGCTTTTGCTTGCTCTCGCTGTTTGCCAATGATATGTTCAACCACCTGGTGTTTATTCCACATATACGCCTCTCTTGGTGATTTTTACGGGAATCACCGGCCAATCCAAAGAGTGGTCTTTGATCTCTCCCAAGCCTACAATACAATCTCCAAGGCCAGAGCCGGAAATTTTTGCTCCATAAATGGATTCGATCTCACGCAACCGGTACACGATTTGCGAACAGGTAGGATCGCTGACACTGAGAGCCTCCATGAGCCCTTGATTGATATCCATCAATTTACCGACCTGATTCCAGTCCTGCTGTTTCCATGCTGCGGCTGCTTTCAAACTGATTCGATCGATAGATCGATATATTTCCGAAATCACCTCTGGGAACTCTGCTGTCAGTGCATCGACGCGGGCAATGACATGAACGGTGGGTGTTTTATAGCCTGCATACACGGCGGTCAATGGTGCAAGATTGGGCACCTTGACGATAGATAGAGGGTCTGCCCGGTAACTCAGGACGCCGCCATAGATACTTGCTGCAAGATCTGCACCTGATCCTTTTGATTGTACCTTTCGGATGGCAGCTAAACCGGTATGGAAAAGGGATTCCTGTTGTTGAGAGAAGCCGAGCCAGGCAGAAATTACGGCACACGTTGCCGCTGTAACCGCTGCGGAAGAACCGAGTCCTATGAGTGAGCTGAACTGGCTGGTTATCGAGAGATTGAATCCGCTGAGAATCTTGTTGCGATACTGTTCGATGCAGGCCAAAACAAAACGAAAAGATATGTCCGCGGACAATTCTTGCACAGTGGATTCATAATGACCGAGTTCAGAGTCAATTATGATTTTGTTATCTGATCTGGTGCGTAATTCGACTGTCAGAACCTGATCAACTGCACACACCATTGCATGATGTCCATAGAGTACAGCATGTTCTCCCAGGAGCATCAGTTTACCCGGTGCAGTTGCGACAAGCCGTACGGACGCCATGGGGTTCTCCTGTTATCGTTATAAATTGATATCCGAACTCGTGACATAATTCTTGTGGGTCAGTGTCCATAAATGCGATGACCAGGCCTGCGTGCGGGCCTTTGATACATCCGGCACCGCTGATTTTGGCTGCTCCTCCTTTATGCTCGATGTTACTGATAAATTTATTTATTCTTGCCGGTACCACGCCGATTTCATCCAGGAGACGATGATTATCCTTTACCGCCTTGATCAACAACCGATACTGCCTGGATTTTATGGCGTGCTCAAAAAGATTTGTCGTATCTGTGAATGATTGCCATATATCACTATTGGAAAATTTTTTCACGGCCATTACGCACTCACCGGTCGTTGAAGATGGAGAACCGGTATAGATGAGATGGAACTTGGGCGGCAGGATATCGAGATCGACAGGTTTTCGATCCTCAAATCGAATAAATCCCCCAAAGGTAGCGATATAGGGGTCAATTCCACTGGGATTGCCGTGTTGAAAATGTTCTGTTTCCAGGGTCAACGCGTAAATATCATCCAACTCGACAGACAAATCAAAGGTGGTATACAGTGCATGGTAGAGGCTGGCCAGAGTCGCTGCCGAGGATCCCATACCGCTTCCAATCATCAAGTCTGAATAGATTTCGAGGTCAAGACCGGATTTTAATCCATGATGCTGATGAAAAGTGTCTAGCGCCAGTAAATACAGATCTTGCGGATTTTGCAAAACATTCCGGATGGGTACTTTGTTTTTGAGAAAAGAATCAAAACGCTGCCTGATATGCGAGGTCACTTTAGCCAGGTCTTTCACCTGCACTGAAAAATGAACGTCAAGATCTTTAAGGCTGAGATGAATGTTATCATCATTCGATTGTATACGGCAATGTGCATGACGATTCACTGCCATGACGAGTGCAGGACTTGCATATACGACTGCATGTTCGCCGCAAAGAATGATTTTGCCGGGCGCGATGCTATGCATTAAAGAGTTTCATAAATGCGCTTATGGTTTTTTATTTGACTCAGGCGGTAACAGCCGGTGTCAAATGTGGGCATGGATTGTGTTGTGCCATCCTGTACATAAGCAAAATTATAAAAATCGGTATATTCAGGGTATGTGAGTTCTTTTCTGCTTTCGAGCAGTGACTGATGCAGATCTGAACTGAGATGATTACGATAACCGGGCAAGACCTGACCTGCGAATAGTTCCCCCACGCACCCTGAGCCATAACTAAAGAGTGAAACTTTATGGTTGCTCATATCCTGCGGATTATTCTCCAGCATAGAGATCAGGCTGAGATAGAGAGAACCTGTGTATATATTGCCGATGTTTCGATTATATACCAGACCATCATTGATATGGGTCGCGAGTTCATGTTCTGAAAGATCTATATGATTGATTTTGGCGAGGTGTTTGTGGGCTTTTTCTGCCATGCGACTGAACGGCAAATGGTAGCAAAAACGTGAAAATTGCTCGAATCCGATATGGGTTCTTTGATGATACAGATTCCAGCTTTCTGTGAGCGCTTTGAGATATACGCGAACCGAATATTTTCCGTCTACCAGTGCCTCATCCCGATAGTTGGGGCGCCAAAAATCCATCACATCTTCGGTATAATATCCACTTTCAGGTTCTATGGTCATGATTTTGGGTTGGCTGGAAATGACCATTGCGATTGCCCCTGCGCCCTGTGTGATTTCACCGGCGGAATTGAGACCATAACGCGCGATATCTGACATGAGAATAAGGACTTTACGATCAGGGTACTGATGAATCATATCCCGGGCCAACAGCAAACCGGCAGTGCCGCTATAACACGCTTGTTTTAATTCAAAGACCCGGCAATGGGGTTTCAACTTTAAGAGGTTGTGAACATATATGCCTCCGGCTTTGGATTGATCTGTAGCCGACTCTGTCGCAAACATGACCATTTCGATCGAATCAGTGTCAATTGATTCCAGGGCCTGATGTCCTGCATTCGCAGCCAGAGTAATAACGTCTTCGCCAGGAGGGGGGACCGACATTTTTTCTTGTCCAATGCCATTGACATACTTTTCGGCATCAACTCCACGGGCTTTTGCCATTGTTCTTAGATCAAGAACGTATCGTGAAGTAAAAAAACTAATGGACTCTATTCCGATATTCATATCTATTTCCTCTCCCTGTTGTGTTCAGGGTTCGATCAGAAGATCAGGATTAAAGTGCAAATCATCAAACTTTGCTACTCCCAACAAAAACATGGCTGTTTGAAATTCCCTTTTTAATCGTATAATCCTTTCTATGACTTGGTCTTGTGATTCCATAGCGGGTTGGAGAAAAGGCGATGCCAGTCCGCATAATCGAGCACCTAATATAATCGCCTTGACCATGTCGATGCCATTTCTCAATCCTCCGGAGGCAATCACAGTCATCTGATCCCGGTATTTTTGCAATGCTTTGATGGCCATCGGAGTCGGTAAACCCCAATCCTGGAAGGTTATTCCTATTTCTTCATTCTTTCCTTCAGAGTGACGATAATGTTCTATACGGCTCCAGGATGTTCCTCCGGAACCTGCCACATCGATATAATGAACCCCTTTGTCGATCAAAAGGCTGACATCTTTTGCCGAGATCCCGGCACCAACCTCCTTGAGAATGACCGGAACCTCGAGCTGTTCTGCAATAGCGGCAATTTTTACAGTCAAATTTGCGAAATTTGTATCCCCTTCTGGCTGAACAGCTTCTTGCAATGGGTTTAGATGGAAAATCAGGGCATCGGCTTGAAGCATATCTACAGCTTTACGGCAATGTTCAATGGTAAAGCCATAATTGAGCTGTACCGCACCTAAATTGGCAAACAACAGGGCGTTGGGAGCATATTTTCGCAATTCAAAACTGCTGCGGGCACCAGGGTGGGTGAATGCCACTCTTTGTGACCCCACACCCAGTGCAACCTGGGTTTCTTGTGCGGCAATTGCCAGGTTGCGATTGATCGTGCGAACCAGTTCATGATCCCCTCCGGTCATGGAAGAGATGAGCAAGGGGAAGGAAAGGCGTTTATTGAATAGTTCTACAGATGTATCAATGGCAGTGTAATCGATTTCAGGTAAAGCACGGTGAACAAGGGACAGGTTGTCAAAATAAAATTTTTTCCGATCCACATTTTGATCTTTGTTGATAATGTTTATATGCTCGACCTTGCGTTCATTTGTGGGATCTTTCATAATCGCTCCATGGATTCATGCGCGCGCATTAGCTCGCCGGGATTGGTTTGAGCGGCCAACAAAGACAGTTCTCCGCACCAGACAACTGCCGCTGCAAATGTGGCCAACCGGCGTGCATTTTCACCCGGCGACCGATTCAGAGTGCACCCCAAATGCTCGAGATTCTTTTTCACGAATTCCAGATTTTTGCCGCTCCCCACGCTTCCCACGATGAGGTTAGGGCATGTAACCGAAAAATACAAGTCCGGCCCCCGTTTTTCTGCATGTACGAATCCTTGAGAGCCTTCGACGATGTTGGCTGCATCCTGGCCGGTGGCGAGAAAAAACGCCAATAGCATATTGGCAAAATGAGCGTTGGCCGAACGAACACTACCGGCGATAATACTGCCGATAAGATTTTTTTTAATGTTCAGGTCTATAATTTTTTCTGGTGTTTGTTTTAGATAACGTTTACAAACTTTTACCGGGATTAGGGCTTCGGCAATAACATTTTTGCCTCTTCCCAGAATACCATTTACACTTGAATTCTTTTTATCCGTACAGAAATTTCCACTGATCGAGACATACGTTAGATCCGGGAATTGATCCAGAATCCAGTTCAAAATGTATTCACTTGCTTTGGTTACCATATTATGACCTGCGGCATCCCCGGTATCGAATTCCAGCCTTAAGAAGAGCAGATCACCTACGAACTGGCTGTTGATCGTCAATAGAGTTGCAAACCGGCTCGATTCCCGAGTGATGGATTGAAGATCATCTATTCTTTGCAAAAGTTCGTTTTTGATTTGCAGTGCTCTCGCTGCATTCGGGGCTTGTACTGCGACGGAACGAGTCATGCGTTCATCTATGACGGTTATTCGTAATCCTCCGGATTTCAGGGCGATTCTTGCCCCTCGATGCGTCGAAGGCCAAAGCGGTGACTCGTATGTCGCCAGAGGAACTGTCGATGTATACTCTTCATCCTGTGCAATAATGTGAATAGGGCCTATGAACTGCATCGGAATGTGGGCATACATTTCCTGAGAGGCCGTTTTCATACCGTAATCGATCATTTTGTTTGACAAGTTTTTGTAACTTTAATATACATGCATTTTGCGGTGAATTCAAGTCAAACCTTTTCTTTGCAGGACACTATTTTCTTTATTATATTCGATCTGGACTCAATTGACAGGAAAGTGACATTTTGATCAAGATAGATATCCGCGATTCGCTTTTGCAAACAATTGAACCTAAACATCCCTTTGTTTTTGAACTTTGGGAATCACCCGTTCCTGTCGTGGTGCTGGGAAGTTCTCAAAAACCCGAGAATGAAGTCCATCTCCACCTTTGCAACCATGACGGAGTGACGGTTGTCAAACGACGAGGCGGGGGAGGGGCTGTCGTACTGACGGCCGGTGTGCTTTGCATTACACTGGCCTTTCACAGTACCACGAGTATTTCTCCTTATTATTACTTTAAAAAGATCAATGCGTTTATTATCGATACCCTCGAACGTCATTTTCTGATAGAAGGATTGAATGTAGCAGGGATCAGTGATATCGCCATCGGCGAGCAAAAAATTTTGGGGTGTTCCATGTTCAAATCAAGACAAAATTTTCTTTATCAGGGATCTCTTTTGGTCAATCCTGATTTGCCAAATATTTATAAATATCTCAAGCACCCTTCCAAAGAGCCTGACTATCGAAAAGGCCGGTCACATGAGCAATTTCTCACGTCACTCGAAAAGGCTGGTTATCCGCTTGTGCCTCAACAGGTAAAGGGGGTTATCGAGCAAGAATTGAAAAGAAATTTTATTGTAATAATTTCTTGATTTTCTGCTTAAATATTACTAGGCTTAAGTAGAGAAGCAATTATGACCCAAGACTCCATCGCTCTTACACGCTTACCTCCATACTGCTTTACGACTCTATAAGTACGGTACGATTGCTGCTTCTTTCATCGATTCTGCCGGTTTCCGTTTATTGATTTTGTGCTTCAAGAAATTATAGGCATCACGGACAAGGCTCCTGGCAATAGCCGTTATAAACGGCCAGTGACTTTTGATGAGGAAATAGGATATACTGCACTGTTTTTTGGGATTTCATTTTCTTGCCCCTGGCAAACTCGAGAGATTACGAAACCCTTTTCCGTCAGAGTGCCTTTGATTAGAGTTAACAAAGGTTTGTGCAAAACAGGAGGGCTTTATGAGATCTCTACCCATCGTTTTCTTGGTGTTGGTCTTTACTATCCTGGCAACATGTGGAGGTCAGGCAGACCGAAGATTGTGTGGAACATGGAGAATGATCAGCGGTAAATATGCTGGTCCGGATTTCGAGATACGGGAAAATGATGCCACACGGATGTGTTATAAAATTTTATCGGAGAACAGTTTCGCCGTGATCGAACTCTATCCAAGCAATCCGGATTCACTCTTTTTTGCGGCGTTTGGACACTATGAAATGAGTGATACAGGATATACAGAATTTTATGAAGCATCGAATGTACCCAGTAAAATTGGTACGAGGTTACACTTTCACTCGAAATTAAAAAACAAAGAGTGGAAAATCAGTCTGAAAACCGCAGAGCTGAGCTTGGATGAAACCTGGATGCGGATTTCACCCCCGGAAATGGAAAAATAGTTTAGACCTGCCTTACCCGTTTTCAGGATTCAGAACCTGGTCCTGTTTGACGCTTGTGGCCAGGGATATGTTCGACCTATGGGGTATGATATGAGACCCACCACATAGACTCGTGACGTTTACTTTACAGAGAGGGACAGGGAAACACCAACTGTCATTGTCGGCTTGCTCATGAGAGGCGTAGGTCATTTTTGTACCCTTTCCACCCCACGACATCTGCCTCCCCCCTCCTTGTGTCTAGAAAGGCTTTTCCCATACCCCCAAAGACTGCACCCTCAAAATTAGTTTAAACTCTTGCAAATGGAGCTTTAATTTCGTATTATTCCGGCCATATCGCTTTTCCTTCAGTTCAAATCCCATCCTGCACAAAAAGGGCTGGTAATTTGCAACATCATTCGATGAATTAATCATACAGAATGACGGAAGGTATAAAATACTGACAAAGTCTCATTGAAAGGTGGTGGCGAATGTCTCGTATAAAAGATATCCTAAAACAAATGGGTTGTTTTGATAAGGGAGTGTGGGTCGATTATTTGGTGATTACGTTTGGGGCCATTGTCATGGCTATCGGCATTGGTGTCTTTCTGGTTGATGCCAAAGTTGTGCCCGGCGGGGTGAGCGGATTGGCGATGGCAATTCACTATTTATCGGGAAATACCATTCCGGTTGGACTGATGATTTGGATTTTGAATATCCCTCTTTTCATATGGGGTGTGATGGAATTGGGTAAACAATTCGGGGCACGAACGTTTATAGGCTTTTCTCTGAGCTCATTTTTTATTGATTTTTGCCGCGGTGAGTTTCCTGGCTTTAAATCTTTTGCCCTACAAAATCATCCGGCCATTGTTCAGATGAGAGAGACCGATTTTTTATTTCTGATATTGATCGGAGCCGTGCTTTTGGGAATTGGATTGGGTATTATTTTCAAATTCCGTGGAACGACCGCTGGTTCCGATATCGTGGCCGCTGTTGCGCAAAAAAGGTGGGGTATAAAACCCGGAATGGCTATCATGGTGGTCGATTTTTGTGTGATTACCCTGGCCGGAATCATTATTCACTTTAAAGGGCTGGCAACAGAAAGACCTGCCTTGAATCTAACCTTGTATGCATTTTTTCTCTTGTTTGTCTCGGCCCGGCTAATAGATGTTATCCTCGATGGATTCGATTATGCAAAATCTGCATTGATTGTCACCAGGGAAATCGAAAAAGTGAGCCGAATTATCACCTATGATATGAATCGAGGAGCAACGATATTGCAAGGCCATGGACTTTACACTCAGGAACCCAGGGAAATTCTATATACCGTCTTGAGCCGCAAAGAAATTGGAGTGCTGACGCGTAAAGTCAAAGAGATCGACAAAAATGCCTTTATTATTGTTAACAATGTGCACGAAGTATTGGGAGAAGGGTTCAGACCACGTATCTGACGGGCTTTTTTATTGCTTATTAGATCAATTTTTTTTACAATAAACCTTACTTTTGCGATATTGGAGTTACGATGAGAGATCAGCGTTTTGTCATTCTAACAGAAGGCAATACCCACCCGAACCCTGCAAAGCTTGCAGCAGGATTATTGCGATATCGCCCTGAAAGCGTTGTCGCTCTGTTGGACTCGCAAACCGCTGGTCAGGATGCGGGTTCACTCATGGGGGTGGGGAAGGGAATTCCTATCGTCGCAAACTTGTCCAAAGCGGTTGAGCTCTCTGCCAATACACTTGTTCTTGGGATAACGCCTCCGGGCGGACAGATTCCTGAAAAATGGCGACCGATTTTGTATGAAGCCCTTTCACAAGGCCTCGATATTATAAGCGGTATGCATTTCTTTTTGAGTACAGAGCCTGAATGGAAACAACTGGCTGAAAAAAATAAAGCGACCATAATAGACCTGCGTAAAGTACCTGACGATCTTTCCGTAAATAAATGCCAGGCCCCTTTACAATCCTGTTTTCGCGTGCATACTGTGGGCACGGACTGTAATTGTGGGAAAAAGGTTACCGCGTTGGAGCTCGATACAGCATTTCGTGCTAAAGGATATGATTCGGTTTTCGTTGCAACCGGACAGAGCGGGATTGCCATAAGTGGCAAGGGAATGGCAATGGATCATGTGATCTCTGATTTTGTTTCCGGAGCTGCCGAGAAACTCGTTCTGGATAATAAAGATCACGAGTTTCTTTTTTTGGAAGGGCAGGGAGCCATCACCCATCCTCTCTATTCGGGTGTGACATTATCCATGCTGCATGGATTTGCACCGCATGTCTGTATTTTATGTCACCAGCATGATAGAACCATCATGCGCGGTACCCCTTCTACTCTGGTGCCCCATATTGTTACTGCAATTGATCTGTATGAGCGACTCGCTGCGCCTGTTTTTCCGACAACTGTTGTCGGAATTGCTGTGAATACATTTGGCCTTGATGATGACCAGGCAAAACGGGCTCTCGATAAAATCTATATTCAGACGGGTTTACCCGTGACCGATGTGGTGCGCTTTGGCCCCTCTCTGTTAGTTGATGCGATTCTTTCATATAAATCTAAATTAAAGCTGTGAGGATTTATGTTACACTGGGCTATTGATCTGCATCCTATACTGACGGTATTGCTGCTCTTGTTCTATGCCGTGTTGATTTATCGCTTTCTTTTTCGGGAACTGGAAGAATTGGCGGCTATTGATACCGTATTGATCCAGTCGGCACGCTTTATGTTGTTGGCACTTTATCTGACAGGCCTTGTGATGAGTATGAATCTGGGGCGCTGGGTATCATCATGGCATCATTATTTGTCGTTGATTCCTGTGGCCATACTTTTCTTTTTCCAGTTTCTGCCCAGCGTGCGTCAAAAACTTTTTTCCATTAAAACGTACGGGTGGATGTTTTTGCTGTTATTCATAATGGTCATCATTATTTCGCTGTCGGCAAAAATGGGTTAAGCAAGGAGTCTGATGAAAAATCGTATCGTCGTTATCGATGGGGGCTATGAATCGTATGAGCAGGAAAAGCGACTTTTGCAGGATGCAGGATATGAACTCGATATCTTTCAGGGTGAACGGCATGATCGTGGTTCAAAAAAATCGTTCATCAACGATGCCGTAGGCGTGTTTGTGCGCTGGACCTCTATTGATAGAGATTTTCTCCATGGTCTGGATCACCTCAAGGCGATTGTCAGATATGGGGTTGGATATGACAATATAGACCTTGACGCGGCAACGCATCATAGCATTTCTGTTGCAAATGTTCAGGGGTACGCGAATCACAGTGTTTCGGATCACGCGCTGGCACTCATGTTCTCTTGTCTGAGAACGTTAAAACCCCATGAAAGACGTTTATCCAAAGATTTTGGCAAACCCCAACGCAAGGATATTTTTGAGCTGCATAATAAAACTTTGGGAATCGTTGGCCTGGGACGTATCGGAAGCACCTTGGCGAATAAAGCCTGTGCTCTGTTCAAGGAGGTCGTTGCTGTAGATCCGTATGTCGATTTG
>WJME01000168.1 GCA_014728115.1 Candidatus Zhuqueibacterota bacterium
ATTGGCGGAGCATTTTATTCGGCAATATGCTAAAGAGCACGGATTGATCAAACCGGCAATGTCGCAGGCTGCCATGCGTCAGCTGACGGCCTATCCGTGGCCGGGTAATGTGCGCCAGTTGAAGCATTTCATCGAACGCCTCTTGATCATGGTGCACAAGGAGCTGATCGACATTGAGGATATCCAGCCCTTTTTCCACGATAGCGAATCCGTGGATGAAGCATTTATACTGCCCTTCAAGGAAGCGCGGCAGCAGTTCGAGCGTCGTCACATCTCGCAAATTTTAGGAGAAACCCGGGGCAGCATCAGCCGCGCCGCCGACCTGCTGCAAATGGACCGGGCAAATCTCTATCGAAAGATGAAGCAATTGGGTATCAAGTAGTAAATGTGACACAAAAGGCGTGTCATATTTACAACAAAGCCGCTGTTTTACACTTTTCTTCTCCCCAACATTACCCCCCCTGGACCGGGTTTGATTAACCTGTCTAATTGTCTATTTTTCAATATTTTAAATTAGTATTTACAGGAAATTTATAAAATTGGGCTGAATTGGTCTGGATTTGGTCTGATTCTTGTATAGAATCGCTATAAAGTGAACCGAATTCAGGGGCGGTTATGCAGGACGAAAAGTTTGATGCGGACAGGCAGTTTGAGCAGTATCTTGAATCGTTATCGGATGAAGAATTGTTGACGATATACTATGAACAACAAGATGAATTTTCCAACAATGCCCTTGTGATGATTGAGGAACAGATTAAAACGCGGGGGAACATACACCGGAAATATTTTCGTCAGCCCGGAGTAAAAACGGCTAAACCTGTCACAGCAAAATTTTCCTCACAAACAACTATGAGTGATACCACTATTTCCTCTCAACCCCTTTTATCGCTTAAAAGACAATTTGCCAAAAATCGTATTATTGTGATTGCGGGACTGGCCTTGCTATTAATCATTAGCAGCATTTTCCGTCCGGATAATACCAGCAATATTTTTTATTATTTTTTCTTTTTTTGTTTTTGGTTCGGCCTTGCCATTTTAATGTTTTTAGGCCTGGAATGGCTTTATAAACTTTATATCGGATTGATGGTCGGGTCTGGTTTGATCGCCATCGCTAGTGGTTTTAGTGATAATTCAGATACTGCAATCGTTGCTGGTGCAATTTCTGTGACCTTGCTTGCTCTTCTGCTAGCCGTTGCAGCGGGTATTTTTTCGGTTTTACTGGGACCCGGATTTCTTGTCGGTAATGGCGTCAATTCGTTGCTTGGGGATAATTTCATCTCCGGGGCTCTGGGGATTATTATTTTTCTTGTTATTACCGTTTTCATGTTTTTTATGGTTTACGGGATTATTTTTCCCTTTGCCAAAGGCTTGTTTGTAGGTTTGGTTTCAGGGGGTATTGCCCGGGATATAGCCGCTTCTCTGTTTGCCGTACGCCAAATGAGATTCCTGGACCGTGATCTCGATCAGTTACTCGATCATCTTCGTCTGAATCGCCTTGATTTTTCGACAGCTGGTGAGTCCATTGACAGTATTTTCGATATGATCGGCCGTTTGTATAGCTTTATGTTCGTGGGTAACTGGCTCATTATCGTTGGTTCAATTGCTTTGGGAGTTCTTTCTATTATCTGGACCTTTAAATATCTTGAAGATGAAACCAAGTAATATTAAGAGATTAATTCTATGAATGACCAAAAAAACTTTTCCGGTATTCTAAAACCCTCATGGACCTGGGCAGATCAGCTTAGTAGTTATCGGTTTTGGGGGTTGGTTTTATTTTATCTTTTTATTGAGTTGAGTTTTTCTCAGAAAAATTTGAGTTTTTATTCCTTACTAGATCATAAAGACTTTTCAGAATCTCAAATTACATTCATATTCTCCTCTTCTGCTCTTGCGATTTTTGGCGGCATTTATCTAGCTTGGTTTACCCATACAAAAGCTAAAATTTCACTGATTATTGCTGCCGGCATCTTAATAGTTACTCAGAGTCTATTCATATATTCGGAATCATATTTACTTGTTATGTTGAATGAGCTTATATATCAGGGAATAGTAGGATATATCTACATTCTTCTTATCTCTCTTATCGTTGGCAGAAAGGGTACAACTCAGAATTTCATTATTTGCTTTGGTATAATAGTTCTATTAAATCGATTTGCTGTTTTGCAGGGGCGTTACGTTTTTTATGATATAATATTAAAATTTGATTTTGGTTTTTCTAATCTATCGTCGCTTTTAATCCAACTTTTAATACCAATTTTATTGGCTATTATTGTTATAACTCCAGTTAACCCTCTTTTTTTTCGTGATGATGTTCCAGAGCGAAAAAAAACTATTCAGCCAGAAATAAAGAGTCCGGTATTAACGGGCTTGCTGGGTCTGGTTCCCTTTTACAATCTCTACATTCTTTTCAGAATGCATGGTCAGGTTGCCCATTTGAGTAGATCCCATCAAATTGTTACACCTGTGACATCAGTCCTGCTTGGATTATTTGTACCTTTTTTATTACCACTATTTTTAATTTCATTATGGTCAGTATTGTATAAAACCAGGGAAACGGAAAAATCCTCAGCTTGGTATGAATACTTTTATTGTTTTATACTTTATCCTGTTGCTTTTGGATATATTCAGAAAGAATTGAATGAATTGATAGCATGAAAATATATCCAGATTATGATTCGCTTATTACACCAAGTATAGAAAGGAAATGGATATGCTTAAATTGAATAGTTTATTTTTGATTCTATTCCTATTAGCCTGTCAATCTACGCCTTTTCTCGAAAACAATGTTGATCTGATCTCTGTAAACGCATCTGCACCGGCAAAAGACAGAGTTTTGGTTAAATTGACGATACGGAACAACAATGATTTTGCCGGCAGGGTCACGGCAGCGGCAACGGTAAATTGCGGTACGGTGACCTGGCGTGAAAAAAAGGAAACCGCCATTTTGCAGCCTCAAGCGCAATCAACGATAACCGTTGAATTTGTCGGCAGAGAGGACCGCATTCCTACTATGGCGAAGACATTTGAATATCAGGGATTTGTTTATGGCCGCGATGGGCGTGTATTGACGACGAGTGAGGAAAAACATGGTAAAAAACCTTATGGGCGGCCATAAATATTTGTTAAGGAAGCGTATATCTGATTATTATTATTTTTGGAGGGATAAGCTAATGAAAAATGTATTTTTACTGCTACTCGCGATTATTGTATTGCTGAATTGTTCACCTCATGGTGATCCCCTTGATAAAGCTGAGGCATTTATTGAAATTAAGCGTTATGAAAATGCTGTTGAGCAGGCTGAAGTGGTCATTATGCAGGATCCCAAAAATGAACGAGCTCATTTTATCAAGGGTAAGGCTTATCTGCTTAATGGAGAAACGGTAAAAGCTGAGAATGAGTTTGATATTGCCATTTTACTGGAAACCAGGATGAAGGAGAAAGTGGCGAATATCTATTATCATTATGGACTTGGAAGAATTGATCATAATTTTTCCAAAGCAGAAGATATGTTTCAAAAGGCGGTTGAAAAAAACCCTCCTTTTGGAAGCAAAATCAGTGATCAGTTAATCGAGCGTTGGTTTTCGCGAATGGATATTTCGCCGGAGATTCCGGAGACCGCTTTTAAATATTTGCAATTGGCAATCGGATTTTGCCCGCCTGAGAAAACAACAAATCAAAAAGAAAAATTATCTGAACGGCTAATGAAAAAATCAATGGAGAGAAAAGAAAAAGAATTTATCAAATCGTCGGCAATGCTCGCATTTATGGCTTTTCAATTTAATCCGTTAAAAAAAGAGGAGGTCACATCTCATCTTCTCAATCTCGGTTGTCATGCGATGGATGTACAAAAAGATTATGAACTGGGGAGTGAGATTTTACAGGCCATTATTGAAGAAACCGATAAATCTATTGAAGAAAATGATCAATTTTATTTTTATTACCATCTAAAAACCAAAGAACCGAAAGAATTGAAAATAAAACAAGCAGAAGATTTTATGCTGACCTTTCCTAACAGCAATTATATTGAGGATGTCTTATTTCAGGTAGTGCAATATCATGCCTATCATCTCAATTACGATAAAGCCCTATTCTACCTGGAAAAATTGCAAAGCGATTTTCCGGCCACTCGCTATAAAGATCAATTGAGCAAGATCGAAGAAGAAATCCGGCAGGTGCGAAAAGGTTAAAAGCAGGAGTGGAGAGATCATATGTTGAAAAATATTGGTAGAACCGGTTTGGTCATATTCGGTATTGCCTTGCTTATTAATTTAGCAAATATTCGAATGGTGAATACCGCTCAGGCAAAGGATGTTCAGGCAAAAATTGCCGTTATCAGGGGAGATATGATTCGATTGGACAAAGGCCGGCAACAGGGTGTGACACAACGCCATACCGCTCTTGTCGTTAGAGATGATCGCTATATTGCTCTGCTGAAGATTAAAAATATACAGTCCAGCACTGCAATTGCTGAATTGGTTGAAAAAAATGATACTGTTAAAGAAAACGATACGGTAATTATCGGCGATTCTAAAGAAAAAGTCTGGTGGCTTTATGGAATGGAGCAAAGAGCGGATCTGTTATTCCAAAAAGGTGAATACCAGGAAGCGGAGAATATTTATCAACAAATTCTGGAAAGCGGAGAATCATCCCATCGAATCCGGACAAAACTTGAGAAAATCCCGAAAATGGGCACACTTGTGGTTCATTCAAACCCGCCTGGTGCAAGGATTTATCTCGATGGTTCTTATCTGGGAAAAACACCTTTAAAAAAGCATTTGCTGGCAGTTGGTAACTACCCTTTAAAACTCGTCAAAAGTGACTGGCAAAATGAAACAGTACAGATTTCTGTTGAAAAATATAAAACAACACGGGTGGATGCAGGGCTCAAAAAGGAGCGTCCGCAAAAACCCACTGCGAAGGAGTTGGGAAGAGCATATTGGAAAGAGTTGGATTTTAGCGATGAGAAAAAAAATGAATATAAAAAAGTTTATCGTAAAGCACCGACTTCAATGAAAATTATATCTGAAACAGCATTTGTAAGTGGATTAGGATGCGCTGCCATTATGCTCTATTGGGAAGTCAAGATGTTAAAAAAAATTGACGAGAAAAAAAATGCAAAAAAAGAAACGATAAACACGGGATTGTTTTTCCTTCTTGGAGGTACTTGCTTTGAAATTGCAAATAGCCTCGACGATAAAATGAAAAAGATTGAAAAAACACCAAAACGGATCAGGATTCCATACAATATTTCATATAACCAAAAGCTAAAGAAAAAAGTGGAAGAACATAACCGAAAAGCGAGGTTGAAAAATAAAGAGATTGATAATTTGATTGAGAGAGAATATTCCAAGCGGTTGCGAGAGTGGCGGTTCATTAACCATGAGCGGGAAATAAAAGTCACTACAGAATAAATTTTGATTTTTCATAAAAAACAAGAGGCAAAAAATGATTTCTAATTTAAATAAATCAAGTTGGTTCAAGAAAAGCTATATATTATTTATTATACTATTTTGTTTTTCAATTTCTATTTTATCTTTGATTCCACCTGAATTAAGAGCTGAAGATCATGAATACAACCATCAAGAAATGACGACCAACTCTTTCATAATGACCCGTCATTATATAAAATCAGAAATACCGTCATTTGTACATATTATGTTTCAGGTTACAGACCTTTCCGGAGTGGGAATTCAAAATTTAAAAAAGGAGAATTTTGATTTGTATGAGGATGGTAAATCTATTTCACCAACAGAATCAGCATTGCATATAAAAAAACGTCAGGAAATACCCTATATTTTAAAGACAGTATTGATGTTGGATAATAGTATGAGTGTAGGCTCTAATTTAGCGCAAATAAAAAAATCAGCAGTTGATCTCGTGGATCTTAAATTGCCGGAACAA
>WJME01000169.1 GCA_014728115.1 Candidatus Zhuqueibacterota bacterium
CTTGAAGGCATCAACTCTAAAATTCAACTCGCAAAAGCTCGAGCTCGTGGCTATAGAAATATTGAAAACTTTATCAATATGATTTATTTCATTGCGGGTGATCTCGAATTTGATTACCCACACAAAACGTTATAGACCCAAAAAAGTGTTGTATTTTAATTTGAAAATGAGTATAAATAGAGTGCATTTCGAATATTGCAGGGGGAGAGAGAAGAGAGAGCATAGCCTGCCGCCGTCAAGTGTGGCAGGCTATTGTTTTTTGATACCCCTCCGATCATTTTTCGTTCAGGGGAAATTTCTGTTGATGACCTTTATTTTTTGTCCCCTTTTTACCTGTTCAGACAGATCCATACCATTCAGTATGGCCGTGCTTTCCCGATCGTTCTGAGGTATCCCCCAGGCTTGTAACACCTGCTGCAAAGAGCTAGCGGACGATACCGTCCTGAGAACCAGTCTGTCTACCTGAACATTGATTTTTGATTGATCGTCAAGGTCCCGGAAATTGTTCAAAACCCTGCGGAACTCGTCCACATATGCAGCATAGCTTTCTGGCTTTGCAACCCCGTGTAACGCATAAATCCTGTTATCTTTGGCGATAAAGTGGGACATGAGATTCAGAGCATCCTCGCCAGTACCAACGATGGACAGTATCCGACGTCCCTCGAGGCTATGTACACGGATGGCATCGATTTGTTTGACATCTGCTTTTGTATCGGCGATAAATTTGTCTGCTGCCTCATCGAGGGAATTGCCTTCTGCCAGCATCATGAGAATGGTGGCATCCTGTTCTTTGGGGATCATCTGGACCTGTGAGGGAAGATTGTTGACCTGCCAGTTTGCCGGTATGGGAAAGACAAAGCGCAATTCAGGATGATAAAAAGCGTTTTCTTTCACATATCCCTGTTTTGGGTCATTTCCAAAAGCCAGATTATTGATATGATTTAGATAAATTTCACGGTTAATCTTTTCTGCAGGCCCGGAAACTTTTTCTTGCCATTCCTGATAATCTGCCAGGATGGATTCGCTGCGATCCGCCGGATTGGGGTGAGTTGAAGCCCATTCAGGCAGGGTATTGCCATTTCCTCCGGAGTGAAGGCGTTGCAGGGTGTTGAAAAATGTGGCCATCTCTCTGGCATCATAACCTGCCTTGACACTGTATTCAACCCCCAGCGCATCGGATTGGCGTTCGTCATCCCGGCTGAATTTCAGAAACAGTAATGAAACGCCAAACTGGGCCAGTCCTGCGATTTCCCGAAAATCTTCGGACAAGATAGTGCCCAATCCCAATCCGAGCTGGGCCAGCGTGGCCTTGCTGTATTGGCTCATAGAATGCCGGGCAGCCACGTGTCCCAGCTCATGCGCCAATACCCCGGCCATTTCTGCTTCATTGTTAAAATAGGCCAGGATACCCCTCGTAAAATAGATATATCCGCCCGGAACAGCAAAAGCATTCACAACAGGTGTATCCAGAATCCTAAAATGATAATCGAGTTCAGGACGATGTGTTTTGGCTGCAAGTTCATGTCCCAGTTCAGAGATATACTCTGTCAACTGAGGGTCATCATAGATTCCGTATGTCGCTTGAATCTGTTTGTCTGTTTGAATTCCGAGTTGAATCTCATCTTCTTCGCTATAAAGCATCAATTCCTTTTCGCCGGTCACAGGATTGACTGCGCAATAAAGGATGATGGCGATCACCGGTACGGTCAGAAAGGTAAACAGCAGCCTTTTCGAAATCATGGGTTCTCCAAAACTTTTTCTGTTTATCTTTATAAATGATTTTCCAGACGAAAATCTTTCAAATTTCCCGCAGAGTAAAAGCGACCTCCTGTAAAGAAGGTATTTCATAAAGGGAAAAGCCGTTTTCCCTGCTCAATCGTTTCATGGAGAGCTTTTCCTGCTCCGGTACCATCAGTTCTCCGCTGATACCCGGCGGGATTTGCAGCTGGATTTGGCGATTGCCCTGTTTTCCCCTGCTGCTAAAATGGATCGGACCGGCCGGCGTGTGAGAAACCAGATCCAAGGACTCGAGATCACCGGGTTGCGGGCGGAGCCGAAAGCGCCGGAATCCCGGTTCCAGCGGCATGAGACCGGCCAAGCTCATATAAAGCACATACAAGGGAGCAATCGGACAATGACTCCACTGGCTTCCGGAATCGGGCTGGACCTCCCAATTCTCCTGCAGCGTGTTGTTGAGATGGACGGAATCCATCTTGCCCCACCGCGTCCGCAGGTCATCTATGACAGCCTGGGCTTTTCCGGCTTTGGCCAATGCCCAGAGCCGCCATCCCGCATTGGCCGGATAAGAGAGTCCCATCTCGGGTGAAGTCTTTATAAGAACATCGACACTGGCGGCCGTCTGATTGTCCGGACACTGATCAAAGAGTACTGCGGTTGCCAAAGAACGGTCGCACATGCGGATCTCTTTTTCTTCAGCGAGCCAGGGCAGGTTGTTGATAAAGAGACTATGTTTTGAACTCCAGAATACTTGCTGTGTTGTTTTCAGAATCCGATCAGAGAAACGCCGGGCCTCTTTTGCCACATCTTTTCTGCCAAACACCTCGGCCAGGGGGGCAAGCGCATGACGGGCCATGGCAGAGGCATAGAGATTGAATGCACACTGTTTATGGCGTTGCTGTTTATATGCGATATGGTCGATCCAGACCGCGGGAATGCCAATGTCTTCTACGGGCAAGAGATCCTCTTTGACAATAGATTGCAGATATTCGAAAAAGAAAACCAGCCTGGGAAAAACCTCTTCCAGTGCCTGTGTTTGACCGCTATAGAGGTAATAGTAATAGGCGTCGAAATTGAATCCCACGCCGTGATCGAGCAAGGGGCCCCACTTTGTGAGTCCCATCTGCCGTTCCATAAGCCGGGCCAGGCGGTCAAAAGCAGGCCAGCAATCCAAAAAATAGCCGTCTTTGGTCAATCCCTGGCTAAAGGTGTTGAGATATCGGGCAGGCAACCGGTATTCACCAAATCCGTGAAAAATCGCGTGTAATTGGTGTCCACAGTCCCCTGAATATTGCTGGCGTTCCCGTCCCATGCCATCGACAATGATGTCCTGAGCTGAATTGTAAAGCGTATTGACAGACGCATCTATGAGTTTCTGCAGAATGGGATCGGACACGCTGGCCTGTACATCATGGGGCCAGGGATACAGACGACGCCGGCAGCCGATATCACTGACAGTGACGTTCCCTGTAGCGCTGCGGATATGTAACTGCAACCAGCGAAAACTTTCGTAATCGATAGGTTCAAATGTCTCTTTGCCGCCTTTGCAAATAAACCGGCACCAGGAATTGAAATGGCTGTTCAACAATGCCGGACCGCCGACTTTGTGGCCTTCATGTACCATCATCTCGATGATTGTGCCCTCTGGAGCGTCTACAGTGAACTGTGGATAGCCCACGATTTGTTCTTTGAATTCAAAGGTCAGGGCTGCCGCGCGCTTGCCGTCCATTGTCACGGTCCAGGAGTGATCGTCGCTTTTTATGACTGGCGAGGACCGAATCGCTTTGAATCCATCCGGTACGACACAATCAAAATAGTCTTCTGCAGGCTGTTGCCATTCGATCCACATGGATTCGGCCAGCGAATGCACCGGCACATGGCTTTCGGTCAAAAGGGGGATCGAACGGCTGCGGATCTGGGGATTGTCACGGCTGCAGCCTGTCTCCCACATGTATTCGGGATAACCATTGCAAACGGAGGGTTTGTCGCTGTCGCCGCCGAGTTCCATGGCCGGTAGCCAGGAGCTGTCGGGTTCAAAGTCTGAAAGCGACCACCCATGGGGGTAATACCGGCTGGTGAATTGCTCTTGCAGGCTGCGCAAATACCAGCGTTTATATTGTCCGGGCGGCCAGGAACGGGCGAGATGAGCAGACCAGCTCTTGTCGGTATGCAGTTCGATTTTTTTATGGTCATCCTCAATTGTCAGATTGGCGATGAGTCCGGGCTTGCCGATCGGAGCTGTACCATCGCCCAGCCCAAAAAAACATACCAAAATGCCGAGGGTGTTATCACCCGGTTTGAGGCAGGCATCCAGGTCTACCGGATCCGCCTCCATCCAGCGAGGGTCGCTGGGGGCTGGACCGGCCTGAATGCGCCGGCCATTGCAATACAAAATGTATCGACTGTCTGCCAATACCCACCCCTTGAGATGTGCTTTGGCTGAGGAGTTCTGAAAGGTCTTTCTGAATAAAACCACGCTGTTGGCCAGACATCGATGAGAGGGATACCAGATCCATCTCGCCGGAGAAAGATCGAGTGCCTGTTGCTGTATATCTTGCCCGGAAGAATTGGCGCTCAACGCTCTGCCTTTGGCAGACGAGGCAGGATGTAACATGACCAGAGTGCTCAAACCACATGTTTTAAAAAAATCTCTGCGGGAAAACGAATCGAATGACATGCAGGTCTCCTGTTGTGAGTATTATTTCTGGATTCAGGGTAGGGTCACGGACTGTAGGTATGGGATACTTTAGATTATCCTTGTTGTGAAATCAGGTTCTTTTCAAACAGTCTCGCAAAGCCCGGGTATGGAACCAGAGGCAATATATCAAACTCGATAAGCTGTTCTCTCACCAAGGGCAATGTATTGAGAATTTTCTCTGCGTGATATCTGCTGTCACACTCCATGATCAACACTGCCGAGGACTGTTCCTCGTGAAAATAGACTTCGCGCATAATACCGGCCTGAACCCACTCCCAGACCGTTTCTGCTTCTTCCTTGAGAAATGGCAAAATTTGTTCAGCTGCTACTCCCGGACGTTCACGTTCAATGGCCAGAATTTTCATTTCCCCCTCCTTTTTGGTAGACCCGTACATAGTCGATCAAAAATTGCTGTGGAAAGATCGTTTCATCGATGCCTTGGTTTCCACCCCAGTCTCCACCGATGGCCAGGTTTAGTTTGAGATGAAAGGGCTGATCGAATGGCCATTCGGCCTCGGTTTTTTGTTCGTTTGTAAAAGTGAAATAGCAAGTATCCCCAACAAAAAAATCGATTTTTTCGGGAGTCCATTCAATGGCATACACATAAAATCGATCAAAGGGTTTTTCTACAGTTATTTTACCGCCTCGCTGCGTTCCCTTTATATGATTATACGCCTGTGTGTGAACCGTACCATGTATTATATGCGGCTCATATCCCACATTTTCCATAATGTCGATCTCGCCGCATTCGGGCCAGCCAACCCTTTTCAAGTTTTGGCCCAACATCCATATCGCCGGCCAGGTTCCCGTGCCCGTGGGCAATTGTGCCCGCACCTCGATACGGCCGTATTGCCATTCTTTGTTGCCACGGGTGGTCAAACTGGCAGACGTATAGCCTGCATGTTTGCGGCTTGTTTTCCAATGGTTACCCTCGGGATCAAAGTCCGGATTGGCAAAGATCTCTTTATGTGCTTCTATGATCAAAACACCACCTTCGATACGTGAATTTTTGGGACGGTTCTGGGTATAATATTGCAGCTCATGATTGCGTATAAAACCGTTTTCAAATGACCATATCGTGGTATCTATTTCAGGACCTTCAAACTCGTCCTGCCAAACCATAGACCAATTCTGCGACAGGACTATCGAGCTCTGCAACAGAATGAGAACGACGAATCGCATATAGCTCCTCAATGGTGGACAGATTACAGGAAAGATTGACTGCAATTATATCAGGAATGCTGCATGCGTGTTACCGCATGAGCATATGAAAATTTTTGTCCCTATGCATCCCAGAAAAGTCATGGCCTCGTTTAAATATCACCATTCTTGTATTCAGACGCAAGATTTTTTTTCTATTAGGCCTGGTATTTGACTTGATATTTTCGCTGCAAAATAATACCATTGAATAGTCCGTTTCTGCCTTGTGAACCCATTGGAGATCACTGCCATGGTAAAAAAAATGCTCTTGCTGATTTTCGTACTTGCTATTCAGTCTTTTTCACAGATTCCCGATCAGTTTTTGCGGATCGATGAAGTCAGTTATTACCGGGGTACGCCTTCTTTGAGCAGTATGCCCAATGTGCATTTGTTGGCTTTTGAGATTCTCGATCATTCGGTCACCAATGCCGAATACAAGGCCTTTGTTCAGGCCACCGGCTGGCGAGCACCCTTGCACTGGGAAAACGGCAAGATTCCAGAAGGATTTGACGATTATCCCGTGATCTTTATCAACCGTGAGGATGTCAGAGCTTATCACGAGTGGTTGAGCGAAATTGACAACGAACGACTCTATCGCCTGCCTACCACCCTCGAATACGAGTATGCTCAGCGGGGAGGACTTGCTGAGCAGTCTTACCCGTGGGGAAACAATGACCCGGATGGACGTGCCAATTACGATCCCGAACAGAACCGCGATTTCAGCCGCTGGCAGGATTATCTACAACCCGCCAAATGGGGCGAGCCCAATGGGTTCGGATTGTACAACATGTCCGGTAATGTCTGGAATATGACCATCAGCAATCACGACCCGGCTACCATGCGCTGGAAATACCGCATCGAAGATACGGATCTCCTGGAAGGCAGTGTCATGGGCGGGTCATGGGCCCGCGATGCCAGCTATCTTTTGTGCGGACGCCGGATGGGCAATCAACCGGGCATTTTTCATCCTGATCTGGGATTTCGTCCGGTTCGCGAACCAGATGGCGCGGATTGGCGCATCGAAAATCGCTCGCTGAGTGCGGTCTCGCCCGAGCCCGGCAGTGTGGTGCTGTCATGGGCCCTGCTGGATGACTCGGAAAAATCGCTGGCCTTCAATGTCTATCGCGCCACCGAGCGCACTCATGCCGGTTTCAAGGTCAACCACGAACCGGTGCGCACCTCGACCATGTTTGTGGACACTAATCTCGATATCGGCGAACGCTATCACTATTATGTTCGTCCGGTGAATGCAGCAGGCCAGGAAGGACGGCGATCCGAGTGGAAGGGCGTTACCGTTGAGGAAACCGGATCCCGCGTGTTGGTGGAATTCAGGCCCCTGTACAAGCAAGGCAACCTCGTGCCCATTTTCGGCGATCTTGATGGCGACGGCGCCATGGATTGCGTGATTCGTATGGATAACGGGAACACGGAAATGTCCCAGGATCCCGGTCTGCCGGTGCAGCTGGAAGCGTTTTCCTCCTGGGGACGATCCCTGTGGAGAAAGGATATCTGCCGGCACGATCACTGTTATGGCAGCGCCAATAATGTGCCGTTCAATGTCTGGGATATGGATGGTGACGGCCGGGACGAGATCATTACCCGCATGCAGATCGGGGATCAGGTGTTTGTGACGATTCTGGACGGCCTGACCGGTGAGCTCAAATATAAAGCCCCCTGGCCGGACATGATTTCGGATTTTCAAAAATCGTCCACCCGCATTCACATGTCTGTTGCCTATCTGGATGGTCAGCATCCGGCCATAGTCACGCAGACCGGATTGTATGAAAACGAGGTGTTTGTGGCGTTCGATCACGAGTTGAACGAGCTGTGGCGATTCGAAAGTCTGGGGGCCACCAATGGCAGTGGCGGACACAAGATCGAGGTGGCTGATGTGGATGGCGATGGCAAACAAGAGGTGTTTAACGGCACCACCTGCATCAATAGCGACGGCACTCTGCGCTGGTCGATCTATAAACAGCATCCGGATATCGTCTCTGTTCACGATTATTTGCCGGACCGGTCCGGCTTGGAGGTGTTTTACATTGTCGAGTCCAGTATTCATGCCGGTGTCTATATGGTGGATGCCGATGACGGCGAGATCATCTGGAAGCTGAATCGCGAAGACGATCCGGCCTGGACGCACGGCCATCGCGGCTGGACCGCCGATATCTGGGAAGGCTCGCCCGGCATCGAATGTATCTCGAACCGGCAGGGGCATAATGATCACCATATGTTGCTTTTTTCTGCGTCCGGTACGCTTTTGCAGGAGCTGTTTCCTGACGGCTATGTGCCCATCGAATGGGATGGCGACCTCACCCGTGAGCTCATCACCAACAGTGGCCGTACCCTGGCCAATTATAACGGCAAAGAGCCGGTGCCGGTGATCGGGGTGTCACCCAATCCGCTTGAAAATGGCTCATATCGCATGAGTGCCGACCTGGTGGGCGATTTTCGCGACGAGCTGGTGCTCATTACCCGGTACGAGGACGGCTCCAGAGGTGTGGCTGTGGTGGTGGCCGCGGAGGCGGTGGATAAAAAATATGTGCATGCCCGAAACGATCGTGAATACCGGCTGTGGCTGGCGCGCAATATGGGCGGCGGGTATCCGTCGGTTTATGACCGGGAACTGGAGTAGGGGCGCGGCTGTAGGTGCAAGATTTTTGTCTCCCGGTGGGTTGGTAGAGTGACTGAGTGACGGAGAGACAGAGTGAAAAAGAGACTGAGGGAAGAGGAGACCAGGAGACTTAGAGAAGAGAAGACAAAGAGACTTGAGGGACTGGGTGAAGGAGAGAGTCATTTTCACTTTTTGGCCTGGTGATGTGAAAGGGCAGGAATCAAGAGGACCTGAAAGGTGTTTTGCACCTTTCAGGTCTTGACGAACTAAAAAACCAAACCTCTCGAAAATTTTCCAATCTCATTTAACACTTGCAAAACCCTTGTCAAATCCACAAAACAGTTCATGGATCAGCCGGTCAACCTGCCCCGGTAGGGGCAGAATATTTATAGCATTGACACCCAAAAAATGGTGTTCACCCCGTAGGGGTGAAATATTCTTTTTGCCGATTTAAACGACCCTCAATCCCCAAAAAAAACATTACATCCCAAAAGGGGCACAGGATGATGCGGGACTATTGATGGCTAGAAATATCGGATCCCTAACAGGACCCGCTGGGGTATGCATGCCGGTAAATATTTTTTTGTGTGCAGATCTTGACGTCACGAATTTTCTCTGCGAACCTCTGAGAGCTCTCTTTTTGGATCCAGCCCGATACAGGACTAAAAACCGGTAGCGTTATTCTCCCGGATTTTTTGATGCCCGGGGGAATATTTTTTTTCGGTTTGGTTTTGTAGTGGTGCAGACTTGAAACATTCAGGGAGAAAATCATGGGCGCTTGTTGTGCAGCCAAACGCGGGGGAGACAAAACAAACCAGACCATTGACATTTCTGTAAACTCGACATTGCAATCCGATCAGGGCATGATCGCTTTGGAAGGCGGCCGTTTTATGATGGGCACCGATGACAAGATCGGGTTTCCGGCTGACGGCGAAGGTCCGGTGCGCCAAGTCGAGGTCAGGCCTTTTCTGATGGACGAAACCGCAGTCACCAATACCCAGTTCAAACGATTCGTCGACGAGACCGGCTATGTCACGGAATCGGAGCGCTTTGGCTGGTCGTTCGTGTTTCATCTGTTCCTCGAGGACAAGAATGCAGAATATATCCTGCAGCCGGTGCCTGAGACGCCCTGGTGGTATGGCGTCCGCGGGGCAGACTGGCGCCATCCCGAGGGTCCGGATTCGACCATCGCGGATCGTTTTGATCATCCCGTGATCCAGGTGTCATGGAACGATGCCATGGCCTATTGTCAGTGGGCAGGCAAGCGGCTGCCCACGGAAACGGAATGGGAATTTGCGGCGCGTGGCGGACTGGAGCAAAAACGCTATGTCTGGGGTGACGAGCTCTTGCCGGAGGGCGAGCATCGCTGCAATATCTGGCAGGGCACCTTTCCCACCTATAACGCGGCCGAGGACGGCTATGTGGGCACAGCCCCGGCCAAATCGTTCAAACCCAACGGCTATGGTCTGTACAATATGAGCGGCAATGTCTGGGAGTGGTGTGCGGACTGGTTTCATCCCACCTATCATATCATGGCCACGCGCAAGAATCCCACAGGACCGCCCGAGGGCAGCAACAAAGTCATGCGTGGCGGCTCTTTTTTGTGTCACGATTCCTACTGCAACCGCTACCGCGTCGCCGCCCGCAGCAGCAATACGCCTGACAGCGCTACGGGGAATCTGGGGTTTCGGTGTGTGGCGGATGGGTGAGACTGAGTGAGGCACATTCGGGGTCGGACCTCAGCGGTTTCATAAAAACAATACGTTGGGCGATGCAACAGTCCATTTGAACCGGTTTAATGGGCTGTTTTTACCCCTCGATATGGCCTTTTTTAATCGATACAATGCCCTGAATTTAAACCCCGAAAAACAAGCATCTTAAATATTTAGGCTAATGTTTAAAGTGTTATGACCTCGCTATATCCCCTTGTTTTTCGTAAACCCAAAAGAAATAGGCATCCTCTGAGGTCGGACCACAGGGGGCGCTGTCTGATTTAAAAGAACCAAAAAGAAAACGAATCTGATCTATTCAATTCGGGATAACTCCAGAGCCCCAACGGGGCGGCGTATGCCAGCCCAGGGCGACAGCCCTGGGAAAATGACGAGCGGACATTTCCAAGCCCTGAAAGGGCGGGGTCATTGATGGTAGAGGTCCGATGCCTCCCGGAGGCGGGCATAGCAAAAATGAATCTTTTATCGGGGCATTGTTCTTACCAAATTTGTTGAACAGGATACTTGTCAAAGGCCAGATCCCGGGTTAAAACAGGAATATTTTCAGCAAGTGCCTGAGAAATTAATATCCTGTCAAATGGATCGTGATGATAATACGGCAGGGTTTCCAGATGATATAAATGTTTCAATTCAATCGACATGATATCGATTTTATTTCCTCGTATATGTTCGTTTACAAATTCTGCAAGTGTGCCTGGAATTTCCAATTTATTTAAACTTGTTTTTATGGCTATTTCCCAAATACTGGCAATACTCACAAATATTTCCATTTCTTCATTGAGATAAATATTTTTCACGTGATCGCCGAGATCAGGATTATCATCCACAATCCAAAGCAATGAATGCGTATCCAATAAATATCTCATGACGTATATTCCGCCAAGTCATTTAACGGCTCATCAAAATCCTCTGCCATCCGGATTTTTCCTTTTGCAGATCCTAATTTTCGGGACTGTGTCGGGGGTGAGATCTGCACGAGTTTGGCAACCGGCTTGTTACTTTTGGCTATGATTATTTCTTCCCCCTCAGCCACTTTGGCAATCAGGCGTGAAAAATTTGTTTTGGCTTCGTGTATATTGACCTGTATCATGGTTCAGTCATCCTGCAAAAATTTAGTCAACTTGCTAGACTAAGGTAAGATGAAAATAAAATAAAAACAAGCAATATCATCCTCTTTTCCAGAATTATCGTTCATCATTCATTAAGCAGATTCTTTGTGCAAAGACCTCCTGGAGGCTGGTGTAACTACCCTGAACCACCGGGAGGCTCGCGTCGAGCACGGCCTCTCAATGAAAGGTGTTCGGTGGCGCAAACCTCCCCGAGGCTAGTGTAATATGCTGACTTGGCGGTTGAATGTAATTTATCCGCATGGCCGGAACAATATGTTGTTTTGGACGTAAGATGGTGTAATGATATTTTTTTTGTGCAAAATATTTAATTTGTCGCGCATAGAAATTTATTATAACCAAATTTAATAAAAAAATGCCTGCCATCAATTAGCTTTTTACTCATCTTTTCACACTATTTGGTTCAACGATATGACGTCTTGCAGAATTTTGTTTATGTCGTGTGTGTTGTCCCTGGCCTGTACCACAGATCCGATCCTGGTAAACCCCGATCTGGCTGGTGATTATTTTGTAAAATGCAAAATTTGGCCCGGGTGTAAAGTTGGAGCGCTGGTCGGCAAAACTCGTCCTCAAGATATTTCGATAGATATCAGTGGCGCACAGGTGGTGATTTCAAATTCTGATCACTCGGTCATGCTTTCAGAGCTGAAACCGGGGTTTTATATGGACCGGGATAATGCCTTGAAGATTATTCCCGGTAAAGAACACAATTTAAAGGTTACCCTGCCTGACGGGCATGTGATGACCGCAAAAACCTTTATCCCATCGGCATTTCAATTATTCGAAACACCCGATGACACCTTGTTGTATCTTTTTCAAAGAATCTACAATCCCTACCAGATAATATACGAGGCACAACCAGAGTCTGCAAGCTGGTCGAAAAGTGATCATACGCTTGCCTATCGATTCACGTTATTCCACTATTCCTGCTATTCATTTCAGACAATCAATTCTTTGCCGCTGATTCCTGTAGAAAGTATTTTCAGTTCGGAAACGATCTCTTCTCTGATTAAAAGATGTGCGATTTCTATTACAGCCTATGATTCGACCTTTTTGCCCACCAAACGCTGGGGATTGATAGAATCGGATATCGAACTGGCAGCCCGACTACAATCAGAGCTCAATCTCGTCGAGGGCCAGAATGATAATATCCAGGGTGGGTTGGGGTACTTTGGTGCATGGACGACGATTGTCGATA
>WJME01000170.1 GCA_014728115.1 Candidatus Zhuqueibacterota bacterium
AATCATTTAACATTTTTATCATGACCCAAACTGAAATCAAATCCCTTTTGCAACCCATACTCTGGGACTATGATCTCGATGCATACGAATTTTATCGTATCGCACGTGGTGAACGGCAGGGAATCGGGTTTCTCGACCAGGAGCGAGCCCTTGTGCGTGTCCTTGAGCGCCTGGCATGGTATGAGATTTTAGATCTTTTGGGATTGGGGTTTATTAAAGAGCACTTGACCTCCGAACTCATCGACAAGCTTCGTTTTCCCGAACAGAAACGGAAATATGAAATCATTCGCAAAATTTTACACCGAGAGCCTGTATCCTTTCCAGGATGGAGTGCTGAAACTCGTGCACGAGCTCGCAACACCGTTCTATCTGACCGGTGGTACTGCACTGAGCCGGCACTATTTTAATCATCGCTACTCCGACGATCTCGATTTGTTTGTAAATCAAAACAATCACTATGGTGAATGGATACAAAAAATTTATTCCCGGTTTGAATCTGCCGGCAGGTCAAAGCATTTTTTTATAGATCACAATAAAACCATCCGTGGTGACCAATATACCCTATTTATATTGACCAGGAACGGATTATCTTTAAAAGTCGAATTGATTAATGATGTCGCACAGCATTTCGGGGATTTTGAAGAAAACAAGATCCTGGGCAAAGTCGACAGTTGGCTGAATATCCTCTCTAACAAGCTCACGGCCTTGGGCAGGCTTGAGATCAAGGATTTTGTGGATCTGTGGATGATTGCAAAAAAGCGGTCTTTTGATTGGCCTGAGGTGTTCGGGCAGGCCAAAACAAAGGACGCAGGCCTGGATCCTGTCATGATTTACGAATTGCTTGAATCCATCCCTTCAGATGCCCCGAGTCTCATTAAATGGTGTCCCGGTACTGATGCAAAGAGCTTTTTTACAGATATGAGGCGCATGGCTCAGGATATGATTAAAGGTCAGCAAAATTCTCTGTACATTGTCTAACCTTTTGACTTGGCTATGCTTAAGCAGTCACCAAGTATGATAACTTTTCGCGAGGTCTTGAGGCGCGGAGGAATAACTCTCGCAAAGGGCCTAGCCGCCAGGCTGCAAGGAGAGCTGTTGCTGTGACGCAAAAAGCGTACGAGATTAAATAATGTTAGAGTTGAGACAATTAAAAAAAACGCAACTCCAAGATCCATTTTCTCAGCGCCTCCGCGGCACAGCGTGAGCATTCCTTTTCAGTGCCTCGGCAAGCGTTACGTTATTTTCCCCTTGCAACAAGAAAGAACGAGTATTAAACTGTCCCTATGAACAGGGAAACGTTTTGATTATTAGTTTTATGTACAACCCATTCCTCAGGTACTATTGATAGCGTTCAATATAATAACGCGGATTCCTATGTTGATGAGCAATACAAGTAATCAGAATCTGTTCATCCGTCACGATATATAATATTAAATATGGAAATCGCTTCAGGTTGATTCTTCGTGTGTTTTTCCCGACTTTTCTCCATCCAAACGGTGTCTGTTTCAAAAGATTGATTGTCTTTATAAATTCGTCGAAAAATTTGTCTCCAAGGCCTTGAAAATGTTCATTATACAGGTTTATCGCATCTTCAAGCTCTCGATCGGCTGGAGAGAGTAGGTAAACATTCATGATTTAAATTTTAAATTAATTTCTTCCAACGATATCTTTTTTACCTGTCCCTTTTTAAATGCCTGATATCTTTTTTCGGATTCTTTTATCCACTCTTTTTCTACTTGCGGATCCGGTTGGTCCAGATTATCCATTAACCATTCGATCAATTGGATTTTTTCGAGATCATCCAGGTTTGATATTTTTTCTATTGTCTCTTGATCAAGCATAACGAGTCCTTTAGGTCAACTGCCCATTTGTTTTTTCAAGGTAATATCTGATCGCATAAAAAGCAATCAAAAGAATCAGAGGACTTGACATGATAGGTCGGCGGAAAAAGCTCTTGCGGACGCACGGAGAAATCACTCTCGCGGAGGCGCTAAGGAAAGAACTTTCGCAAAGCAAAAGCTTTTGCTATGATACAAAAAAGCGTCAGTGATATTGTCTTAAACCCAATACGAGGCATGATTACAAGAATTATTGATATGTTCACCTAGTCGTTTAGAATCTCTGAGCGGTTTGTCATCATTTCTGCCCTGGCATGGGCGATTTCACAAAAACAGTCCACTCGTCGATCAAACTCGCCGGTTTCAAAATAAGCGAGTGCCGGACACCATGAGCAAAGATGCTGGATGGAGCAGGCTTTGCATTCGAAAAGTTCCGGATTTTGCGACCGCTTGTCCCTGATTGTGGCAACAAATTGATCGATGGCTTTGCGCAGGCTATGGGTTTTGAGATTCAGGGTCATGCCCGGCGCATCAAGACTGCTGCAGAGACGAAAATGACCATCATGGCGAATGTCGAATTCAACGAGTCCCAGACCGCATTGGAACAAGTGATCGCATTTTAGGTGGTGATGGTGTGTAGACTCTGTCGAGCGGCATCTGCCTTCTATTTGAGCGAATCGGGCTGAATCTGCTTTTTCCAGTGCCACGATTTCTTGGGGGGTGAGCCGTTCCGACACGATTTCTTTGTTGCGTTCCGGATTGCCATCCATACGCAGATGCAGAATGGGATCGAACCGGTAATAGTCTTTGGTATATGTCCGGCCAAAGTCTGCGATCTGTGCCTGTTCGTGCAGATTTGAACGCAGAGCCATGGCCTTGAGGCGTACAGGAATGTTATTTTTTCGTAAAAGATATAATGCCTTTTGAAATCGAGCAAATGCCCCGGTCCGGCGTGTAACATGTTCATAGGTCTTTGCTGTGGCACCATAAACACTCACCTCGATTTCCCGGGGCGGATATGCTTTGAAGAGTTCGATGTGATCTGGTCCGATCAGGGTCGCATTGGTAAACACAGTCAATAAGAATCCCTTGCGCTTGAGCAAGAGATAGATCTCTGTTTAAATAGTGTCTCTGTTGAATGGCATAAATCGATGGATTTGTATAACTTTTTTTAAACATGTTAAACAATTCTGTATATTTCAACTTTTTTTTTGCCATTCGCAAGCTGCTGTGTCCCCACGCCCCTTTTCACCTGTTTCCTATGCCCCATGCCCTATGCTCTCTACCTAGACCTGGCAGGTGAAAAAGACACCTGCCAGGTCAAAACAGTCACTGCAGCCGGAACGGGGTATCAATTTGAGTATGGTTGCTTTATGGAATACGGTGTTTGATTCGTCCGTGTCGGGTATGCGTGATCAGGAATATCCTTTGTCGGGAGGGTGGGGTGATGAGATTTGAAAAAGATTTTATACCCTCCATTGTCCGGACTCGATGCACACATGATTCAAAACAACATTGAACAGTTTTTTCAGAGCCGACCTGAAAGGTTTTTCAAACCTTTCAGGTCTGAGTACAAAGCGCCGCACTGTTGCCCGATCTGATGCACCAGGGACTCTTCCCTGGTGCTCCTGCTCGTCCGGGGCATCCTGCCCCGGGAACCCGATGCGAGAGACAATCTATTCAATACATACCATAAACCGTCGACTCGTCCCATTCGTCTCAAAAGGGCCCCTAGCTTTATCCCCCAGCCGACCTGAAAGGTTTTTCAAACCTTTCAGGTCTGAGTAAAAAGCGCCGCACTGTTGCCCGAACTGATGCACCAGGGACTCTTCCCTGGTGCTCCTGCTCGTCCGGGGCATCCTGCCCCGGGAACCCGATGCGAGAGACAATCTATTCAATACATACCATAAAC
>WJME01000171.1 GCA_014728115.1 Candidatus Zhuqueibacterota bacterium
GGGCAAGTTAAGAAACGGTTAAATCCACCCCTTCTGCTCTCTGCCCCATGCCCTATTCCCTATGCCTCTTCTTTTTTCCTTGTTTTTAAATCCCCATAAGCCTAATTTCCCATCAGATTCATTCTCGCACAACAGAAACCGGCAAACGAGCAAAAGGAGCCTGACCGATGAATACCATGAATGCAGCCATTATCGGGGCCGGATTTATGGGTCCCACTCACACCGAAGCCTTGAGGCGTATCGGGGTCCATGTCCGTGGTATCCTGGGCGTTGATCCGACAGAATCGAAAAAAGCGGCAGCAACCCTCGCGATTCCTCAAGCCTATCAGGATTGGCAAGAGGTTCTTGATGATCCTGATGTGCAGGTCATCCACATCACCACGCCAAACAGGTTGCATTATCAAATGGCAAAACAAGGGCTCCAGGCCGGCAAGCATATCCTGTGTGAAAAGCCCCTGGCCATGAATGCCCGGGAATCGGGAGAACTGGTGGAGCTGGCACAAAAATCCGGATTGGTGACCGGACTCAATTACAACATGCGGTTCTATCCTCTTGTCATGGAGGCCAGACATAAAGTTTCCTCGGGACAAACCGGCGAGATCCATGCGATTGTCGGCAGTTATGTGCAGGACTGGCTGCTGTTTCCCACGGATTACAACTGGCGGGTTCTGGCTCAGGAAGGCGGCGCCACCCGGGCGATCTCGGATATCGGCACGCACTGGCTGGATATGGTGCAATATATCACCGCATGCAAAGTCACTGCCGTATGTGCGGATCTCAAAATCGTCCATCCGGTGCGCAAGCGTCCCAAAGGAGAGGTCGAGACGTTTTCCGGCAAGGTTCAGGAAGTTCAGGCCACAGAAAACGTGGAGATCACCACTGAAGATTGTGGCACGGTGTTGCTGCGCTTTGACAATGGCGCCAAAGGACATCTCTGGGTCTCTCAGGTGACCGCCGGACGCAAGAACTGTCTGCGGTTTGAAATTTCCGGCGCCAAACAGGCCCTGTACTGGAACAGCGAGACACCCAATGAAATGTGGATCGGATCCCGTGAAAAAGCCAATGATCTGCTGCTCAAGGATCCGGGACTGCTTTCGGATACCGGCCGCAGTGCAGCGAACTATCCCGGTGGTCACAATGAAGGCTATCCGGACAGCTTTAAACAGTGTTTCAAAGCTTTTTATGACTATATCGCCGCAGGAGATCTCGAGGCTCCCAGATCGTTCGCCTCATTCGCGGACGGTCATCATGAAATACTGCTGTGCGATGCAATTTACCAAAGCCACACACAAGGCGGGTGGGTCGAGGTCGAACCCTCCTGAACACATTCAACGATACCATCATTTGCGGAGGAACCTATGAAACTGGGATTTGTCAGTGCCATTTTACCGGATCTGGAATTCGATGAGGTGATTCGATTCGCTTCCGAAACCGGTTACGATTGTGTGGAAATCATGTGCTGGCCCAAAGGCAAGGCCGAAAGACGCTATGCCGGCGTGACCCATATCGATGTGGTAGGATTTACAAAATCCGATGCCGACGCCGTCAACGAAAAGCTGGCTCAGGACGACATCACCCTCAGCGGTCTCGGATACTATCCCAATCCCCTGGCCCCGGATGCCAGCGAAGCCAACGTCGCCATCGACCATATCAAAGAGGTCATCAAAGCCGCAGAGCTCCTGGGACTGCAAAACATGAACACCTTTATCGGCAAGGACTGGTCAAAGTCAGTCGATGACAACTGGCCGCAATTTAAAAAGGTGTGGCCGGATCTGATCAAATTCGCCGAGGATCATGGTATCAAGGTCGGTATCGAAAATTGTCCCATGCATTTTACCAAAGACGAATGGCCCGGAGGCAAGAACCTGGCAGCTACCCCGGAAATCTGGCAACGGATGTTCGACGAGATTCCCAGCGATTATTTTGGACTCAATTTCGATCCCTCCCACCTGATCTGGCAGCACATCGATGTGTTTAAGGCAGTGCGCGATTTTGCAGACAAGATCTTTCATGCCCATGCCAAGGATGTGCGCCTGGATAAACACCGCCTCGATCAGGTCGGCATCATGGCCCATCCCCTGCAGTATCATACCCCCAAACTGCCCGGACTGGGTGAGGTCGACTGGGGAAAATTCATTTCGGTACTGGGAGACACGGGCTATGACGGTCCCGTCTGCGTCGAAGTCGAAGACCGCAGCTTTGAAGGATCCCTTGAACGCCGCCAGGCCTCGCTGGTACAGAGCGTGGCGTACCTGAGGCAATTTATTGCATAGCAAACCACGTGAAAACGTGTGAACGTGTGAACGTGAAAACGTGAAAACGTGAAAACGTCAAATCGTGAAAGCAGAGTTGTTGCACACGAGTGCGGCAACTCTGCTTTTCGATCTCAAAAACAAGGACAGGTAAAAGAATGTGATCGAGGGTCTGGTAGAAAAACTTGGAATCTGTAACCATAAGATTTGAACCCGTGATCAAGGATAGATTCATAATTGCTGCTCGATCCTCCATACTCGACGTTTTTACTCTTCCCTTCGGCCCCTTGTCTTCTGCCCTCTGCCCCATGCCCTATGCTCTATGCATCACGTTTGACGTCTGATGTCTGACATCTCACGTCTCACGTCTATCTTTTGCCCCCCTCACCGAATTGAGAATTGCAATCAGAGCCACTCCCATGTCACCAAACACGGCTTCCCACATGGTGGCAATGCCCAGGGTGCCGAGTACGATGAAAAAGGCTTTGATTCCGAGTGCTAACGCGATGTTTTGCCAGACGATCTTGCGCGTGTGCCTGGCGATCTGAATGGCCTTGACCACCTGGTTGGGCGAGTCGGTCATCAGAACCACATCTGCTGTTTCCACGGCAGCGTCCGATCCCAGGGCGCCCATGGCAAACCCTACGTCAGCACGGGCAATGACCGGGGCATCGTTGATGCCATCCCCGACAAACGCCACCCTGCCCTCTCGCGTCGAGTCGATCAGTTTTTCGATATGATGCACCTTGTCTTCCGGTAAAAGCTCGGCATGGAAATTCTCTATGCCCAGTTCCCGGGCGATTTCCCGTGCAATGGTTTGATTGTCGCCGGTCAGCAGAGAGGTTTTGATATTCAGCTGTTGTAATGCCTGAATCGTCTCCGCAGCATGCTTTTTTAGCGAGTCGGATATGACGAGGTGTCCGGCCAATGTTTTGTTCACAGCCACATAAACCACGGTTCCCGGAATGTCGATCTTTTCGTGCTGGATCTTTTCCCTTGATAAAAGCCTGGCATTTCCCGCGACGATCTCTTCGCCATCGATACGCACTCGAACCCCATGGCCCGCGATTTCGGTCACATCATGAAGAGTGCTGCGTTGAATGGGTTCGTCGGGAAAATGGGACCTGTACGCTTGCAAAACAGATTGGGCGATCGGGTGATTCGAGTTGGCCTGAGCATAGGCAGCATATCGCAAAACCTCTTTTTCATTATATCCCTTCACCGGATGAATCCCGGTGACCTTGAATTCCCCTTTGGTCAGGGTGCCGGTTTTATCAAAGACCACGGTTTTCAGGTTTGTCAAGGCATCCAAAAAATTCGAGCCCTTGACCAGGATACCGCTGCGTGAAGCCTTGCCGATGCCGCCAAAATAGGCAAGCGGGACGCTGATGACCAGTGCACAGGGACAAGAGATAACCAGCACGACCAGGGCTCTGTAGATCCATTCTGAAAACGTCGCGCCCTGAATGATCAGGGGAGGAATCAGTGCCAGCAAGAGGGCCCCCAGAACGATCACCGGTGTATAATAACGGGCAAAGGTGGTGATAAATTTTTCTGTCTCGGCTTTCTTACTGCTGGCATTTTCCACCAGCTCCAGGATTTTGGCAATGGACGACTCGGAAAACTCTTTGGTCACCTCGACGGTCAACAAGCTGCTTTTATTGATCATGCCGGCCAGAACCCGTTCATCGGTTTTGACCGCTCTCGGAACAGACTCGCCGGTCAGTGCATAGGTATCTACAAAAGAGTCTCCTTTCCGGACCACCCCATCCAGTGGAATTTTCTCACCCGGTTTGACAACGATGCGTTGACCCGGATGAACCTGCTCGGGCGAGACCCGCTCGAGATGCTCATCCGGTTGTCCGGCTGAAACCACGAGATGGGCAGTATCAGGCCTGACCTGCAGCAAGGCCTTGACCGACCGTCTCGAGCGGTTGACTGCGATATCCTGAAAGAGCTCTCCGATGATGTAAAACAGCATGACCGTCACGGCTTCGGCCAGTTCGCCGATGGCGATTGCACCCAGTGTGGCAATGGTCATCAAAAAGTGTTCGTTGAACACCCTGGCCCGGGCAATGCTTTTTACCGCACCGCTGAGGACGCGCCAGCCGCTGAGCACATAGGCAGGGATAAAGACCACATATTTTGCAATCTGAAACGGTGTGTTTTCGAGGGTCTCGTGAAAAATCAGTCCGGCCAGCAAGAGCAAAGCTGTGATGCCGATTTTTAAAAACTCGGTTTTGTTTTCTGTCAAGGCCTGTTTGAACGAAACGAGTTTAGAGGGCCGGTCGAACGATGCCCGGGTGGTCTCCTCAGGCTCCAGGACATTGACATCCGGTTCGATCTCTTTGATTTTCCGCCTGGCTTGTTCCAGATCCGGTGTATCGATCTGCAACGTGGAATGGACAAAATTCACCGACACGAATCGCACTTTGGGCAGTTTTGCCAATCCATCCTCGATCTTTGCGGCGCACGAAGCACAGTCCAGATTTTCCAGGTATAATCTCGTCATTTCTTTTCATCGCCTGTGATACATATAGAGCTGTAACAGAATTTGTGATTTATTTATTCGCCTGGAAGGATAAACACAATGTTGCAAGAAAAATGAAAAGATATGCACATGCAATGGTGCCAACGTGGGGATAGTGATTGTCCATGCCTCTGGAGGGAAGACAATTCAACACATCGATAATGCCCTTACCCTTGTCATCTTTGTTTCGTCAAGGCGACATCATTACCGGCCCGGGGTCACATGACAAAGAGGGAGCCAAACGTCGGACGGCAAACGGCAGATGTCAGATGTCAGATGTCAAACGTCAAACTTTAGATGTCAAACGTAAAATTTCAGATGTCAGACATTCTGACTTTTGATCTTTTAGTTATCTACCCCTATTTTCTATGCTGATATCTTTCTTGCTTTTTATCTTTGCACCGGGGCGTTCGGCTATAGCAATTTCTATTGGTGCGCGATTGAGATCACCTCCAAGTGCCTGGCAACGAATAAAGGCAGCTTGTGTGTCGAGAGCCAGAATGACGATTGCATCTGCTGTGCCGCCCTGGCAAGCCCAGAGCCGCTCTTGTGCAGGGAGAGCGGGTGCCGGTTGCACCCCGGACACTGATTTGTTCAGCTGTGATTCAATCGCCTGCACCTGAGGTGCCGGCATCGAATGAGCAGACAATTTGCCGTTTTCATCCACCACCACGATCCGGGAACCAACCCCCTGCAACGAACGAATGGTCATCCCGCCCTGATCATCGACAGTAACTAAAATCTCTGTTTCCGAATTCTTAACCACCAGTTGGGCAAAGGAAAAATCAGAGCACAAACAAAACAGCCCTAAACACCAAAATAGCCCTTTCATCATCGTATCTCCTCGTTGTTGATCCTATGTATAGTTTAGTACGTATCCCATGAGATTACCTGAGTAAAACCATTTTCAAGCGGCCATCGAACGAACCTGCTTTTAAGCTGCAGAAATAGGTTCCACTGGGCAATGGATTGCCTTGCTGATCCAGGCCATCCCAGACCACGGAATGGGATCCGGCGTTCAGCACTGATTTATCTGTTTTTGACAAACACCGCCCTCTGATATCAAAAATTTCGATCGTTACAGGCAGCGGTTCGGGCAACGTGAATGTGACGGTGGTCATTCCATTAAAAGGATTGGGATAGTTGGCCGACAATACAAATTGTTCGGGACCATCGGATTGTTGCACGTGACTGATCAGGTGATCCGGAGGGGGTGGCGGAACGAGGCCGACCAGTCCGTTTGTACCCTGCACCGGCAAGGCTTTATCAAGGGTGGGATAAAAATTCAAAGAGCCACTGGTGGTGCAAAACAGCCAAAATCCCAGAGCAGGGTCAAAAGTATCAGGTATAGTATATGCGCTCGATGAAGGATCCCAGACAAAGGGTACGGCAAGCATCTCTTTCGGAGAGAAAGCAAAAGCAGACCATGGTATCCGCGAAATTTGACCGGTACCGATGAGATTCCAGCCGGCGATCAGATCGATTGGCTCGACATTAACAGGATAGCCGGTGATTTGCAAGAGATTGTTGCCAGAAGAATAGAGCCAAAAACCCTGCCCGGGGTGAACCTCGGTGACCTGAACATACTGGTCCTTATAAATATAAGCATACTCGGCAATCGCAGGAAAGAGCGCGGCAACATTCATATTATCCGCCATCACCGGGACGGATAGCAGATTCCAGCCTGCCTTGATTCCGTAGGTCAGTGTTACCGGCATTTGGGGAATGCGTAAGAGCCGCACAAGACAGCTGGCAAAAGGTTCAAAGGTAATCGTTTGGGTAAAAGAGCCGGAGAGCGTGCGAGTGGAGGTTTCGACAAGTTGCAATTCTTCGCTGGCAGGATTGTCCAGATAGCTGCTATGTTCGCGGTCGATCAGAAATCGTTCAATTTTAGCATAAGGTAAAGAGATCTGATCGATTTGCAGATCTATATTCAAGGTGTTGTCGCTGTTATTCCACATCAGAACACCAATCGTGTCGGCATTGGCAGCTGCCATGGCCTGGATGACGCCATACGTGTTTACAGCAACACGTTCCTCCGGTGTCATCGCATAGAGTTTATAGGCATTATAAATCGCTTTGATATGTGAACCGTTGGGTTCAAGGGCGCCGAGGTTGCCAATGGCGAGCCCACCACCGATATCGATATATTGGGCGCGTTGTACGATGGTCAGATTTTCGTACGGCAAGAGACTTTTCATCGCCCCCAGCAGCCAGGTGGCTCCCTCGGCGCGGTCGCCCCAATAGCCGTTTCCGCTCACCAGTTCGTTGTTCCATTCTCCCAAATGAAGCTCGACCGGACCCAGTGACGGGTGTGCATCGATCATGTCTTGTAACTGTTGCATGACCCAAATGGTGATATTGACATCAGGGGTAAAATTATGAAACGAGACAAAGTCGACGGGTAGAGAACGAGCGACACAAAAATCCAAAAGCGCATTGACCCAGTTGACATTGTTCATACTGCCGGAAAAACCAGGACCACCGACAAGGGCATTGGGATCACCCTGCAGCACGCCATTGACCGTGTATTCATAGAGATCGAGATACTGTTGCTGTGTACCAGTCCAAAAAATATCCAGATCCGGCTCGTTCCAAACCTCATAATATCGAATGCCATATCCCCGAGCCACACAATGCAAGGCCAGCTGGCGATTGATCTCCTGCCAGGCCTGGTAATTGTTTGGCGGATTGTATTGCCCCCCCAGTACATCGGGAGTATAACTCAGACAGAAATACGGCGTGCAATCGTCTGCAAGAATGGCTTCGATCTTGGCATCGAGCTGCGTCCAGTCGTAGACAAAATTTGGATAGATACCGCTGACGATATTGTGCAGATCCCAGATATGATCTATACGAATACTGGCACAATCGATATCGCGCAACCGGCCATTGAGCTGCTGATAGAGCCACGCCGGAGTATATCCGGTCTGCATCATGTGAAATTTTTTGACCAGGTTGGGGGTACCGGGCTGGCCGGCATTGACGATGACCTGGTTGGCATGAACGACAAAGGGAAAGACCATCAGACCACAGAACGCGAGAATAAATTTTTGCAGAGTTTTAAAAAGACCGGGCCTCCAGCCATGGCCAGGAAGGCAATCCAGAGCCGTATTCCGTACTTGCATGAAAACATTGAGGATCATTTGTTTCCACATGACTCGTTCCTTGTCTGTCGCGGAATGGTTCTATCGACTTTTTTTCCGAAATATTGGGGATTTAGAGATGGAATCTTTTGAGTGATTCCACATTAGTATTGATTTTATTATACTTGCAAAAAACAGCTCATACGTGACTGAATTATAGCAAAAATCCTGCCATATAGAGCCTGAGTAGGTTAAAGAGAGAGAGAGAGGGTTATTATTGAAAAAAGAAAGAGGAAATTGAGAGTGCCCGGAGTCATTCCAATTCGAAAAAGTGAAGGATCTATTACAGCTGTTCTTTAATGCCGATCAATATCCGGGTGTCATCAAGATCTGCAGGCTCGTTGATCATGACCGTGATACCGCGGATTTTGCCAAAGTGCTTGCCGGCAATAAATTGCTCGACATAGTCCGCAGACAGGTCGCTTGCGACGATCAGGGGTTCGGCTTTATCGGATAAGTAAAAGGTGGTTGAAAATTTCTGTTCATAGACCGATACCCAGCAAATGGTTTTTTTCTTTTTGGTCACTTTGAACAACCAGGCATTGCCGTCCCTGTAATATCGCCATTCGCCGGCAAAGAACGGATATTCGGTTTTTAGCATCTCTGTAAAGATATCCCAGGATGCTCTGGTCTCGCCCAGCACGCGCTGCAGAACCATCTCATCGGGAAATTCATCGGCATTTTTAAGACAGGGTTTTTGCATGATCACTCCCGGGATGAATTGCCATAAATCCAGACACTATTCATATCCTGAACTTATAATATCCAGCATCAAATGCAAGAAAAATAATGGGCAAAGAGCACAGAGCAGAAACAAAGCAGATGGTCATTTTTCTAAAGCAACCAGACACTTGATCTCGTCTGCGTGACATCTGACATCTCACGTCCTTACCCTGATAACCATCACCGTCATGTCATCGAGGATATTTCGTTTTTCATTCCACTGTATAGCTTTTTTTACAAGCGTGTCGGCGATCTGCACCGGCGTATTGCCGGTCAATTTGACAAAAAGGGGTTTGACCTGATCTTCAAAAAAGAGGCCTTTTTCATTGCGCTGTTCCAGAATCCCGTCGGAAAAAAAAAACCAAAAGATCACCCGATTTCAGATCGATTATTTTCTTTTGATAAGCAAAGTCAGGAAAAGCAGCCAGAGGCATCCCCTTGACCACGAGTTCCTCGACTCGAGAGGCAGAAGCGTCATAGTAAAAAGCAAAAGGCATTCCTGCAGATGAATAAACCAGCTGACCCGGAGTAATTTTGGCGAATATCATGGCCATATACATATTGCGAAAGCCCATATTTTTCAGCGCACCGGATGTTTTTTTTAAAAAATGAACCGGATTTTTCAAATGCGCCCACATGTTGAACAAGGCTTTGGTTGCCGTAACAATGGTCCCCGCTTTTAGCCCATGTCCGGTTGCATCCCCGATAGCAAGGGTCAGATGACCGGCACGATCGACATGGAAATCATAATAGTCCCCTCCCACTTCCTGAGCGGTTTCCATTTTCACCGCTATATCCAGATAAGGCAGGTCAGGAACAGAGTTGGGCAACATATCGAGTTGCAATTGCCTTGCAGCTTCCAGATCCCCTTTCATACGACTGTTTGTGGTTTCGAGCTTTTCAGTGGCTTTGAGCAGCGCCTGCTCGGTCTTCACCCGCTCGGTGATATCTGATTGCAATCCGATGAAATGGGTCACATTGCCATCGCGGTCACGGACCGGAGTGATCGACAAGCGGTTCCAAAACGGCTGACCGTCTTTTCGATAATTCAAAATTTCAACGGTAACCGGTTCCTGGGAATGTATAGCTTGACGAATTTGCTCAATGGTGGCCGGATTCGTATCTTTGCCCTGCAAAAAGCGGCAGTTTTTACCCACGACATCTTTGTGGTCATAACCGGTCAATCGCTCAAATCCCTCGTTGGCATAGATGAGAGGGTTGCCCTCCAAGGAAAAATCTGAAATAGTGATCCCTTCTGCGGCTGCAGACAAGGCTCTGTCCTTGAGCATGAGTTGATCTTTTATCGAATCGTTTGCCAAAAGGTGCAGATCATGATTGCGATGGAGGATTTTCTTCACAATAGTCCTTTGCATATGGGTTGAAAGAGTCCAACGATTGGGATAAAGAATAGCGCACCATACCGGGGCCATAGAAGCAGAGATATCAAGAGAAGAATAGCCGTCGCGAGTGGACCGGATATCAGGCATGTCTTTTTTCTGAGACATAATGCACCCGATTGGCATGGTACCCACAAAGTTAGCCAACCAGGAGCTGATAATCAAGATAAAGTAAACAATGAAAAAGAGACCGGCAGGATCAGGCTGTACATCCCAGGCACCGTTTTGGAGCCGGTGCAGGCAAGGGGGGAGCGGATTGTTTGTCGTTCATCGAAGCAATAAAAGCCTCGGCCATCAGGCGATGTCCCAGTTGATTGGGATGAATCCCGTCCTGGCAGATATAGGGTAAAAGATCCGGTTGCTGCAGAAACGCCGCTCGCATATCCACCAGCAGGGATCCGGTCTTGATCGCTATTCGGGTGATCACAGAGTTATAGCGCTCCTGCCACCAATAAATCCTTGTCACTGATCTGAGCCAAAGCAAAATGCGCTCTGCCTTTTCCGGATTATTACGGGTGATCCAGCCAAAATACCGGTCTGGTTCCAGAGGCGGCAAGGTCATCAGCACCGGCGTGATACCGCTGTTCTGCAGGTCTTTTACCGTTCCTGACAGAACATCCCGAAATCGGTTCAGCTCTGTTCTCGGTTTGTGGTCCTGGTGCGGATCACGGGCAATGGCATCCCAGTCAAAATCGCAGTCATTACCGCCATAGCCCACGAGCACATTATCGGGCTGGTGTTTGAGCACATCCCTCTTTAGAGTTTCCAATCCCCGGTCAATGGTACGACCAAAGCGGGAGACATTGGCAACGGAAACGTCCAGTTCATCAAAAGCCAGTTGAATATAATTGTCGTGCAACACGACATAACGGTTGCGATCATCATCGAATACGATGCCTTTAGAGATCGAATCGCCGGTGACAAGCCATCGAGTATTCACATATCTCCAGATAAAAAGGGGTTAACCGAGACGAAAACCGATAACCGCGCGCGGCAGGTTCAGGGTGGTCCGTCCCCGATAAAACTGCTTACCGATCTGCCGGACTTTTTTCAGCCGACAAACTCGGTCGAGTCAGTCTCTTTTGTGGAATCCTTAACAGTTCCCTGCACCATTCAATTCCCTGCTACAAAGATTTCATGCAATATTTTTGCGGTCTGAATTGCGATCGTAATCCCGGTGGATTCGCCTTGTCAGCCTCGAGGGGAATTAACTTTGCTCACGTCGCGTATATACATATATAGTCCATTTGCATAAAGTCCGGTTCAACAAAATGCCTCAAGGCGACTCTGGTGACCAGGATCAGGAGAACGACCATGTCGAGTATACCTATTAACGGCAAAGAATTGAAATATAATGAACAGGGCAAAGGAGAGCCCCTGGTGCTGGTTCACGGTTCGGCCAGCGACTATCGCACCTGGCATCACCAGGAGCAGGTCTTCAACAAGCAATATCGGGTCATTTCCTATAGCCGTCGTTACCACTGGCCAAATGAAAAGATCCCGGAAAAGGCTGACTATGCCATGCAGGAGCATGTGGAGGACCTCAAGGCCATGATCCGGGACCTCGATGTAGCGCCTACTCATCTCGTGGGGCATTCTTACGGGGCTTTTCTCTGTATGCTCCTTGCCATGCAGGAGCCAGAGCTGGTGCGAACGCTGGTCCTGGCAGAACCGCCGGTGATTACCCTTTTTGTGAGCAATACCCCCAAACCCGGTGAACTCGTCAAGCTGCTGTTCACCCGGCCGCGCACCGCGACCGCCATCATCCGGTTTGGGGTAAACGGACTGGCACCTGCCCGGGCAGCTGCCAAGCGCGATGAGCTTCGGAAAGCCATGCATTTGTTTGGAAAGGCGATTCTCGGAAAGAAAACGTTTGAGCGGTTATCCGATCAGCGCCTTGAACAGATTGAAGCCAATGCCTTTAAAGCAGAGTTCCTGGGATCGGGATTCGTGCCGCTGGATCAGGACAAAATCAGCAGCGTCAACATTCCGACACTGCTGATTTCCGCACAAAATAGCCACCCGCTGTTCCATCGCCTCATGGACCGGCTCGAAGAGTTGTTGCCCAGGCGTGAGCGCATCGAAATCAGGGACGCCTCGCATATCATGCATGAAGACAATCCCGGGGATTTTAATTCCGCTGTACTGCAATTCCTGAATGCAAAATCTCCCGGAAGTTAAGCTTTAGCTCCCGCAGGTTTGTACCATTCTGACATCTGACTCTGGACCCACTCCGGCTCCACCCATCAAACAGGAAATCGGTCGCGCATTTGATTCTGTGCAATAGCCAAAATCCAATGCATTTCCAACAAAGATCCTTACAGGATGACACCGAGGCAGAGGAGATCATGTCCTTCGTAAGCGACCTGAAAAAACATTGCGCTTTTAAAATAAATAATGTATATTACCAATGTATACATTAGGAGAATTTATGATTCGAACGCAGGTGTATCTGACAGAACGGCAACGCGATGAGCTTGCATCATTGGTCAAAACAACAGACAAAAAACAGAGCGAACTGATTCGTGAAGCGATCGATTGTCTGATCGAACAAAAAGGAGCTGACAGGCGAGCCAGAGTCCTGCAAAACGCGGCCGGAATGTGGACAAACCGCAAAGACCTTCCCGATTTCGAGGCTTTGCGTCGTGAATGGGACAGGAGCTGATCATGGCAAATAATCTTTTAATTGATACGGACATTCTGGTTGACTTTTTTCGCGGAAAAATAAAAGCCGTATCCTTTATTCAAAAGCATGCTGATCGCATTCTGTTGGCCAGCGTTGTGGTGGCTGAGCTTTATGCCGGTGTCAAAGGAAAAGAGGAAAAACAAACCCTGGATCAGTTTATCTCTCTGTTTCCGGTCCTTGCCCTGGATAAAGATATCGCCATCGCAGGCGGACTCTACAAACAAACCTATGGCAAGTCCCATGGCACCGGACTCGTGGACGCGATCCTCGCAGCCACAGCCGAACACCATCAAGCCAACCTCGTCACCCTCAACACCAAACATTACCCCATGTTAAAAGGTCTTAAACCGGCATATGTAAAAAGGCAAAGAACATAGGGCAGAGAGCCGGAGCGGTCCCAACGTCAAACGGGAAACTGCCCACAGCCCAGCCATAATTGAGGCGCATTTCGATATCGTAAAATGCGATCCGGCTGTCCTCGCTGACAAACCCGTTTTTCCACACCCTGAAACCCGCCGATACGCTCTCTGAATATTGTATAATGCCGTTGCTTTTGGTCCGCACATAGACATCGAGATCTGCGCCGGAATCGTAAACCATGCCGGAAGCGGTCAACCGGCTGCTGTCGGTTCTGCCGCCGGTTCGTTCATTCCACATGGCACCGAAATGGGTGCCCATCATGTGAAGAGAAAACTGTGTGCCGGCCGGGGCATCATCCCACCATCCGCTATGAAAGGTATAGCCCGTTGCCATGACGTGGCCCTCGCTGTTGGCATAAAGACCGACATATTGATTGTCTGCCGAATTTTTGACTGTTTCCCAGTTCAGACCACCATCGCGGGAGAGCATGAGGGTGGCATTCTTTCCTGCAACATAGAGCCGCTCTGGGTTACTAGGCAAGCAGGGCATGAGACTCGGTTCCTCATTTCACTCTTAGAACCAGGACCGTCATGTCATCAAACACCTGACCCTGTTCATTCCAGTGTACAGCCTGTTCAATGAGTGTATTGGCAATATGAACCGGAGTATGGGCCGTGAGCGTGGCAAAAAGGGGGTTCACATGGTCTTCGAAAAATTCATTGCGGCTATTGCGTTGTTCCAGAATGCCATCGGACAAGAAAACAATTAAATCATTCCTGCTTAACTTGATTTGTTTTTTCCGGTAAGGAAAATCGGGAAACGCAGCCAGAGGCATTCCCTTGACAACGAGCTCACGAACCACGGAAGCTGTGGCATCATAATAGAGCGCATACGGCATGCCGGCTGAGGAATAGACCAGTTCATCCGGTGTGATTTTGGCAAAAACCAGGGCCATATACATGTTGCGAAATCCCATATCCTTTAATGCCCCCGAAGCCCTCTTCAAAAAGCGTACCGGATTCTTGTAATGCGCCCACATATTGAACAAGGCTTTGGTTGCGGTGACAATCGTACCGGCCTTTAAGCCATGTCCTGTGGCATCGCCAATGGTAAAGGTGAGATGACCCTGACGATCGATATGGAAATCATAATAGTCCCCTCCCACTTCCTGAGCGGTTTTCATTTGTACGGCAATATCCAGATACGGCAGGTCCGGCACTCTTTCCGGAAGCATATCGAGTTGCAATTCTCGGGCTGCCTCGAGATCATTTTTCATGTTCCGATTCACTGCTTCGAGTTTGAGCGTCGCTTCACGCAGCGCCTTTTCTGCATGAACGCGTTCGGTGACATCTGACTGGAGTCCGATAAAGTGGGTGACATTGCCCTCATGATCACGAACAGGAGTGTTCGACAAGCGATTCCAAAACGGCACGCTGTCTTTGCGATAATTCAATATCTCGACGGTAACAGGTACCTGGTCCCGGATTGCTTGCCTGATCTCCTGGATGGTTTCCGGATCCGTATCTTGACCCTGTAAGAACCGGCAATTACGCCCCATCACCTCCTGACGGTCATAGCCTGTCAGTCTCTCGAATCCCTCGTTGGCATAGATGATGGGATTGCCATCGAGGGAAAAATCAGATATAGTAATCCCCTCTACCGCGACGGACAAGGCCCTGTCTTTGAGCTCCAGTTGATCTTTCAAGGGATCGTTTACCAGGTCTGGAGGGTCGATCTTTTTGCTTTTGGATTTACTCACAATGGTCCCGGATCTTTATTGTCCTTTATCCGCATGGACAAGAAGAACTTAAAACACAAGGTATGCATACAAAAGGATTATTTCAAGATAGCCAATCATGCACATAAAATCAAGCAAAAGGCCAAAGCACTCCCTTCCTCATCGGGCTCAATTTAATCGATGGTAAGTCTTGCATCTTTACTCACAGAATGGTATTTTAATACAATCCCGCAAATGACATCATTACCATCCAAACAGGAAAGTCAATCATGAAACGATTCTTTTTCGCATGTGCCCTTGTGCTGTATTTTATTCTCTCCTGCACGCAAACAGATCAAAAAGCGAATGAATATGATATTCCCGCTGTTGAGGTATCGCCAAACCAGCCAACCATTCTCGCTCCTGACAGTGGCATCAGGATATGGGATGTCTCTCGTATTCCGGACCGCGACAGCACGCGTATCGAGTTTCCGCATCTGGCCTGGTTCAAGGGGCACTTTTATTGTTCCTTTCGTGAAGGCACGATCCACGGCAATCATCTCTCCGGCCGCGGCCGCGTCATTCGATCTGCAGACGGAAAGAACTGGGAAACCGTGGCCCTGTTCGAATCCTCTACCGGTGATGTGCGCGATCCCAGGTTATCGGTATCACCGGATGGCAACCTCGTGGTCAACTCGTCTATCGCCTTTATCGAAGAGGCCGCCCCCTATCAGACCATCGACGGTCAGACCGTACGACGCCAGTCCGTGACCTGGCTTTCAGAGGACGGTGAAACCTGGAGCGAGGCATATGCGTGTCCCACCGGCATCAACACCTGGCGATGGGATGTGGCCTGGAACGACGAGTTTGGCTATAGCATCGGCTATAGCGGCAAAGATGGCAATGGCACGCTCTATCGTACCCGCGACGGCATCACCTGGGAAACCGTACAAACAGACCTGTTTCCCGGCGGACATGGCAATGAAGCGGCACTGTCATTCGGAACGGACGGCACCCTCTATGTGCTCCTGCGCGCCGGCCTCGATGCCCATGTGGCTCTGGGGATGGCCAATCCCCCGTTTACCGAATGGGAGTGGTACGAACTGGATGCTTATTGGAACGGTCCGGATGAACGCCAGCCCGCCAAAACGATCGAAGGGATGGAACGCGATCTGGGTGGCCCCAATCTCATCACCCTCAAGGACGGCCGGCTGCTCGGTGCCGGACGAGTCCGGGGAGAAGTACGGGCCAACTTTTTCCTGATCGATCCCAAAGAAAAGACCCTGGCCCGGATTGCCGGCATTCGCGATGGCAGCAGCTATCCCGGCTTGATTCAGCACAATGGCGATATCTGGATCAGCTATATCGGCCGCAGAAGCGGCACCGGACCCGTATATATCCATAGATTGAGATTCTAAAACGTCAGGCACGTTTGAACGTTTTCACGCTCAATATCTCTTTTATTTTTATACGTTTGAATAGATAACAGGAGATCGTTTCGATAGAATTTTTAAACTCTTTTCTTCCGGTTGAAATCGTATTGGCGCCGGCGTGGTGGCACCAGCATACCGGGATGAGCTTTGACGAGGACTTTTTCTATCATCCTGCACGCCGGGTAGAGGCCGAACAGAAAATGGAACAGGTGCTATATGACCGCTGGGGAGCATATGGCCTGGGAGCTGACCGGCACAAGAAATTGCCCATGATCGGAGCAGTGCACCTGGCTGCCGGATTTATGATCCAGGAGATGATGGGCTGCAAGGTGGAATACAAGGACTCTGATCCGCCCCAGGTGATCCCGGCGCACCGGGATACACTCGATGTTGACCCGGATGAGGCATTCAAGAGTCCGGCTTTTAAACGATTCCAAACCCTGGTCGAATCCCTGGAGACAACCTACCACAGCGTTCTCGGTGACGTCAACTGGGGAGGCATCCTGAACATTGCCCTGGATTTGCGGGGTGAAACGTTGTTTATGGATATGTACGACCGTCCGGATGAGGTCAAGCGCACCTTTTCCAGCATCAAAGGGATCATCGAACGCTTTACCGATTACATATCGAGCCGAACCGGCACCACCAGCATCTCTGTCAACCGCACTGTGGCGCATTTTCGCGAGCCTGTGTTTCTGCATTCCGAGTGTACCAATACCATGATCTCGGCCTCCGACTATGAACGCTTTTTACTGCCCCTGGATTCGGTATGGAGTCAACAACACCGGCCGTTTGGCATCCACCATTGCGGTACGGATGCCCACCGCTTTGCCCGGGCCTATGGCAAGGTACCCCATCTCGATTTTCTGGATGTGGGCTGGGGAAGCGATATCAAAGCATTGCGTAAAAGCTTACCAAACACATTTTTCAATATCCGCCAGAGTCCCGTGGAAATCGTGGAGCAGAGCGAAGAGCAGATCCATCAGTGCATCTGCAGCCTGGTAGAGGACTCTGGTAATCCCTTTCTCACAGGTCTCTGCTGTATCAACATGGATGACCAGGTGAGCGATGCAAAAATTGCTGCGATTTTTAAAACCGTACACGAGCTGCGGGAAAAGTTCGGTTCGGATAAGCGCGCCGGTTTCGAACCCAAAAACATTTAAACGGCTCTTTGGAGGAAAAATGCAACGACTCCTGGTATGGGCAATTCTGTTGCCCATGATGGTCTCTGCCCAGTCCGCTGAGGACGAGTTGGTCAGAGTCAAAGAGTTTATGCCTGATATTGTGTTTGATCTGAAATACAGTTCCCTTGACAATTTTACCAATCAAAAACTCTATTCGACGGATGAGTGCTATCTGGCTATAAATGTCGTCAGGCGCTTAAAACTCGTTCAGGACAGCCTCTGTACCATTCGCGAACACAATGGCATCTCTTATCCCAGAGGCCTGGGTCTCAAAATCTGGGATGGCTACCGGCCGCGGACCGTGCAGGTTCTCATGTGGGAAATCATCCCGGATCCTATCTCTTTATTGTCTGGTCCTCGTGGGCACAATTCAGCGACAATTATGACGTCATAGGCAGAACAGTTTCTTTACACACGCTCACAGGCAGGTAGGACAATAACACCTACCTTACTTGCGCTTGCTACACGCACCTGTTGAGGTTGCAGAATGGCAAACACGGTCTTTGCGATACCAGCGACTCATGCACATATTGCGGTTTAAACGTTCACGTGAACACATTCATACGTTCCTATTTGACCAGCACCATCTTTTTCATCTCGCGAAATGGTCCGGATTGCAGCCGCATCCAATAGGTACCTGTCGGCAGATTCGTCGCATCGAACGTGATGGTATACCGGCCCCGGTCGAGTGTGCGGGAAACCAGTTGTTGTATTTGCCGGCCCCTGATGTCATAAATGGCCAGTGTCGTGAACTCTTTTTGTTTGATGGAGAAACTTATTTGGGTCGTGGCATTAAAGGGATTGGGATAGTTTTGTTCCAGGGCAAAGGACGTTGCAACACGACTGTCCGAGGCGATGCCGGTGGCGGATTCAAAGGTGGCCATAAAGACCTTGTCCTCATCCATGATCAGGGTATCCGGATTGGCCGACCCGGTCAGGGGGCCGCTCCAGGACTTGAATTGCCAGCCTTGCTCAGGAATGGCTGTAAGAATCACACGGGTGCCCTGGATATAGATGCCTCCCGGTGGATCCAGGGTCACGGTTCCTGAGCCGATGATCCAGGCGGATAGTTCGAATGTGGGAATCTCTTTAAACACAGCCTGTACGGTCTTGTCTGTATCCATAACCAGCGTATCCACTGACTGAGCACCTGACAGGTCACCTTGCCAGTGATCGAACACCCATCCGGAATCTGGTGTGGCGGTCAGCTGCACGACCGTGCCCCGATCGAAAACAGGTCCCTCTGGCATGGTTTGCACCGAGCCATCGTCAGAAGGCAAAACGGTCAAAAGCACCTCATCGCTGTTTGGTTTTTCCTCGAATACCGCAGTGATCGTCAAAGAGGTATCCACTGTCATGATATAGGGATTTTGCGTAAACCGGGCACCCCCCGGGATTCTCCAGTGTAAAAAGCGGTTATTCGGCAAAGGCTGTGCAGTCAGCTGTACCTCTGTGCCCGGTTCATAGCTGCCGCCGGGCGGATCCAGAATCACCATGCCTTCTCCGGACACCCGGGTATCGATCAGCTTGTGAAATGTCACATGATTGCTGCTGACAAAATCCGCTTGCCGGTTGTCATAGACCTCATTGTTCTCATAAACGATGCCCTCGCCTGCCATAATGCGCACGCCATAATCATTGTCATGGATGTCATTTTCCAGCACCTGCACAAATCGTGGCGGACCATCTGCCTTGCCACGGGTACCCCCATCATAATTCAACAGGATCCCGGTAAAATTGGCACCGTTGTTATCATAGATATGATTGCCTTTTACCACAGTATAAGGTCCGTTCAGGATGTAAATGCCCTTGCCGCCAGGGACGTCGCTCGAGGTGACCGTATTGTTTTCAATGCGGGTGTGAGGAGAACCCAGATAGACTTTGACGCCTTCGCGGCAGTTCACCATGGTATTGTCATGAATATAATTGTAAGGTCCTGATTCATCGTGCGTCGCTCCGGTATTGCCTACGCCGACCCCGGCCCCTTTGGTAACATCATAGATCTCGTTAAAAGCGATTTCATTGAGAAACTCGTCTTCGCCATGCAGATCGAAGGCATCGAGCCTGTTGTCTCTGGCAACATTAAAAGCGACCAGATTGTTATGGGTGGAATATTGCAGAACCACGCCGTGCCGGATATAGGGTCCCAGAAATTGACATCCCTGTACCAGATTGAATTTGGAATCCGTATCCGGACTGCTGTTTCCCTGGATGGAAATCCCATACCCGGCTCCGCCGCCTGCCACGTCCGTGGCTCTGGTAAACACGCAATTTTTCACCACGATATCGTGGCTGTCGCTCAGACGAACGCCCATGCGCCAAAAATGCTCAAAGTAGACGCTGTCGATGGTGATATTATAATTGGGAACCCCGCTGGCATCGTCGATGCTGATCATATACTTGGGGCCACCCCGTTGCGGATTATTGACCGAGGTATGGGTGGAAAAACTGCCGGAAAATTCAGCGGTCATATATAAATGTGAGATCTGAATATCATGCACGCCACGGCATTTGAGAAATTGATCCACAGTCAGGTCTCCGAAACCGGATTTCAGGATGGTTGAATCCCTATGACTGCCCCGCAAGTTGACTCTGGATTTCAGAGTAAAATGGGTGGCAGATCCCTCGTATTCGGTAGAGCGGATATTATACACTCCGGCCGGAAAATAGATCTCGTCACCATAGCCGGCATCCTGCAGGGCCTTTGCAATGGCCTCGCGATCATCATTTTCATTATCAAGTGGGTCGGCGCCATAGTCAAGCACATTCAGGCTCTTGCCGGTCACCGGATTGGGAGTGTGTACCGGATGCGGAGTGCCGTCGTCGTTATAGAGTCCCGGATAAACCGGTTGTGCGTTGGCCGAAGGATAAATACCACACAGCAACCCACCGGTCATAAAAAGCGCAAAAAACAGGATCCATCGAGTCATAAAGGTCATTTTCAGTTTTGAATAGTTTCTGTCTATTTGATCAATGTCATCTTGCCGGTATCCTCAAATGATCCGGCCTTTAATTTATAAAAATAGAGTCCGGATTCCAGGTTCGAGGCATCGAAGCGAAATGTATGCTCACCGGCCTCGAGCATGCCCTCCACCAGGGTCGCCACCTCGCGACCGAGCCGGTCATAGAGGATCAAAGTGGTGTGCCCGGGCTGAGCGAGTCCGAATTTAATCACTGTACGGCTATTAAAAGGGTTGGGATAATTGGGTTCCAGACGGTATTCTGCCGGTTGATTTGTGCGATAGGCCACATGCGTGGCACGATCAAACACTGCCAGGATCATCTTGGTGGTATCCATCACGACCTGAACAGGATTCTCGGTGCTCTCGAGATCCCCTTCCCAGTGATCGAATTGCCAACCAGAATCCGGCACAGCGGTCAGCGTAACCAGGGTCCCTTCCGAGTATTCATTCTCCTGGGGATCGAATACCACGTGCCCCCCCGAAGAAAAGACAAAAACAGAGAGTGCATAAACCGGCGGCACATCGAGAGCAAAGACCGCTTCCAGGGCGGTTATTTCATCGAGGGTAAATGTCAGGGTGTCCTCCTGACTGCTGATATCGCCGCGCCATTCAACAAATTTATAGCCGGAATCCGGGATGGCAATGGCTGTAATCTCGGTGCCCGGTTCATAGATGACCTGATCAGGCTCATGAATGACCTTTCCTCCCTCTGTCGTGTTGATCTTGAGCAACAGCGGTACCGGGGTGCCGAGCCAGGCAGGGCCGACATCATGTGCCGTCAATGGCCGGTTCACGACCGGTTCCTGAGAAATCTGATCCGCACCTGCATCTTTGGGCGAGGTGCGGGATTGGCCGTCCATATCCTGAACAATATCAGAATAATCGCCCTGTGCCGCACCGACCAAAGGACTGGTCGCTGACGGCCGCCACAGGCCATCCGCCGCCGGAGACAAATCCACTTCTGCAAGGGTAATGCCCTCGGGCTGTGAAATTCCCAACGAGGGGCTTTGTACAAAATTTCCTTGCCAGGTGAGATCGATGGGGTCATGCTCTTGCCGGATCGCCGTAAACGACGTCAAAATCACATTGTTGGCAATTGTACAATTTTGCGGGGGCAATGTCCGTTCGTTATCGCTGCCCGCTCCGATGATCATGGAATAGCGGCAATCTACAAAGGTATTGAATGCCACCAGGGCATTTTTGACCTGAAAGTAACGGTTCAGAGGCGAATTGGGCACACCGTTCAGAATGGGTAAAGCAGACTTGAAGCTGCTGCCATATAATCCATAGAAATAGTTATTGATGACCTTGTGATCCTCCCCGATGACGCGCACACCCCCGGTCAGAGGCAGGCCATTGCCGATGAAAAAATTGCGCTCGACCGTACAGCGATTGCCGTGTCGCAGCGTCAAAGCTCCTTCACATTCATAAAAGGTATTGCCCCGGTATATATTTTCACAACTCTTGTTGGAAATAATCTCGATCTCGCCGTTGCAATGTTCAAAATAATTGTTTTCCACAAGGGTATTGGAATTGTACAATGAATAAGTGCTGGTACCGATGCGAATCGTTTCACCGCCATTGACCCCCAGCGCGGGACGATGGCCGAAATAGTTATGGTCGATGCGATGAAAATGGGCCGGCGGATTGTCGGTGCGCTCGAACCAGACGACCAATGTCGTCTCTTCATTGGTTTTGCCGCCGAAATAACAGTGGTCTACCCGGTTATATTGACCATACAGGGATACCCATTTGTATCCGTTGCCTTTGTGTTCGGGATTATAGTCGATGATTGCCGTGTTGGTCAGGCGACAATGATAGGCCAGATCGCTGGATCCATCGCGAAACTCGATCACCGCGCCGGAAATACTGCGGCCGCCGATAAAGCGCAGGCCGTCCACGACCAGATAAGACCCGGCGATCCGCAGGTTGGAATACCCATTGAGCACCACTGATCCCGGAGACTCGGCACGCAAGACAATGGGATGGTCCTGAGAACCATGGCCCTCGAATTTGATGCGCTCATTGACCCACAATCCGGTTTTCATGAGCAGGGTGTCCCCGGGCTGTGCCGATTGCATGGCCGTCTCGATTTCAGATGCGGAAGACACGTTTACGGTTTTGGCAATCCCGTTGACAGCAAAAAGCAATACGATCACGATGAGCAAATCTGTTCGTCTGTGTGTATTCACGTTAACCTTTGCATTTAATACCATTCGGCTGGTCCGTGCGGATGACAGCGGGAGTAAAAATTCTTCCCGGAGCTAAAGGCTCCGGGAAGAGGATACGAATTATTATCCGAATTATCAACCACAACTATTTGACGAGAATCATCTTTTTGATCGAGACAAATTCTCCGGAAACAAGCTTGTAGAAATAGACCCCTGTAGCCAGTTTCGGGATATGAAAGACCACATCATAGCTGCCGGCTTTCATGTTGCGATCGACCAGTGTCTGGACCTCACGACCCAGCGTATCATAGATCTTGAGTGTCGTCTTGCCCTCTTTTTTCAGACTAAAAGAGATCGTGGTTGACGGATTGAACGGATTCGGATAATTCTGATTCAGCGCATATTCATGTGGCACATTGGCCAGATTTTCAACACCGGTTTCCATGGTAAACACTGCCGTGACCGACTTTTCACTGTCTGCTGTCAGGGTGATACTGGATTCTGTGCTGCTCACGGCTCCGCTCCAACCGGTGAACGTATAACCGGAATCCGGAACAGCAGTCAGAGTGACCTCGGTATCAGGATCATAGGTTCTACCCACAGGTTCGGGGCTCATCATTACGCGACCGCCCCCTTCAACGACCACACTAAGCGCAACATGTGTCGGTTCATGGATTGCCCAGTTCAGATCACCCGCAGCCTCACCGTCATCAGCCAGGCCATAGGCATGAGAGGCGGGCAACAAGGTGTAATTACGGTTCTCCGGGGCCTCGTACAGGGGATCGAACGACCAGATCGTGGTGGTATCCACGGTGGCATCTTCTTCCGGATCCACCTGATCGCTGGCATTATATGTCACAATGTTGGAAGCATGAGAGTTGCCATAAATCCTGAGAAAATCGGAATGACGTTCTTTGGTAAACAATTGATTGGAAATAATGCAATTCTTGACTGTTGCGTTTTGCGTATCTTCAGGATAGAGCACCCGGTAATCTGATTCCCAATCGGTCGAATCAAAAGTACAATGATTGATCTCCAGAACGGCATCGGGATTATCCCGCATTCGCAGAGCTTCTCGTCCGGACCGAATAAAAGTGCTGTTTTCCAGTTTGACATACCCTACGGTATTGGGCTCTTTGAGATAGATGCCCTCTTTTTGACATTCCCTGAACATGCTGTTGGTGATGATCAGCGAGTCGACCATACCGAGAATATAGATCTTGACCCACACTTCGCCGGCATCGTGGAAATAGCAATCATCGATGCGGATCTTTGTGGTCAGGGTGTCGTCATCGGTGCGCACCTGATATTTTGCACCATAGACCTCCAATCCTCTAAGCGTCAGAGAAGAGACACTGCGTTTGATCTGAAAGATGCCAGAGGAATAATTGAGATCCGGATTTCCTTCGATCTTGGGTTTGGTGGTCAGTCCCTCTTTGGCGACGATTGCCAGATCCATATCCACAGTGATAAAATCATGCGCAGGCCACGTCCCGCCATCTGTGGTCAGGACAATGGTATCGACCTGGGTATTGTTGCGCACAAATTCGACAGCATCTTCCAGGGCCCAGGTGGTATCGATTTCGAGTACACCACCGGCCAATGCGATCTCTGTAAACGTGGCAATGATCGCAAGATCTTCTGTCAGTGTGACAGTCAGGGTATCATTGGCATCGGCATCGACCACATCGCCGGACCAGCCGTCGAATTCAAATCCGGGCACCGGTTCGGCAATCAGCGAAACCACGGTACCGGTATCATAGCTGTCGTAAACGGCATACGGTTCGGGAACCATCATCACATCGCCTTTGCCCACAATGTCAACCTCGATCTTTGACTGTGGAACCACCGGCGCAAAGGTCGCGGTAATGGCTTTATCGCCGTCGACCGTCAGGGTCAGAGGATTGTCAGTACTCTCTGCATCACCGGTCCAGTTCTCAAACTCCATAGACGTGGTGTCAGAGACGGCCGTCATGGTGACCTCGGTACCTTCATAGTATACATAATCGGCCGTGTCCAGAGAGGCGGGTGTAAACTCGACATGACCGACCCCAACGGTGGTCAGGTCAATGGTATAGCGTTCGAGCAGGGGTTCGAAAATGACCTTGACTTCCTTGTCCGCATCCATGGTAAGGGTAGCAGTGGGAGCATCGGGCGGAAAAACCAGCACGCCTTCCCAGCCGGCAACCTTCCAGTTAAAATCCGGTGTGGCGGTCACGGTGACCTGAGCGCCGACATCGAACCATTCACCGGCAGGCGACAATTCCACCGTCCCCTTGCCTTCGGTGATGATGCTCAACCGCACCTGATCGGGTGACACTTCCCAGCGCAGATCGCCCATGGCACGTCCGTCATCAGCTGCCCCCCGGACCGGGGAATCCAGTGCCAGACGATAATCGTCATTGGCCGGATCGAAATAGAGCGGATCCACAAACAGGGTATCGCTGGCTGTCGCGGCGTCGTTGAGCTGTATCTTGCCCGAGTTCCAGATATCGACATGATGGATACTGGAATTGCCGAACAGCTTTACCGCTTCGCTGTGTGTGCCCAGCTTGTTACTGATGATGGTATTCTTGATTTCTACATTTTGAACGTTTTCCGGATAGATCGCGCGATAATCCTTGTCATAGGTTATGGAATCAAACGTACAGTGATTGACCAGCATCGTCGCGGTATCGTTATCGCGCACCCGAATGGCTTCGCGTCCGGTATGGATAAATGTACAATTGACAAATTCGGCATAAGCGAATGTGTTGGGTTCTTTGAGATAAATGCCTTCCTTTTCGGAATCCCTGAAAATCGTGTCATTGACGATCAAAGAATCGACCATAGAACCGGGATAGACCTTGATCAGGGTTTCCTTTGCAGTATGGCCATAGCACCCGATGACCTTTAACACAGCATTCGTGCCGCCGTTATCCACGCGAATGAGATGTTTGGCATTGAAAAATTCCACGCCCATCAGCGTCAGGTTGGCACCGCCTTCGAGCTTGAACACGCCATTGGACTCGCCATAATCGTCATTTTGAATCATGGGCATTTGTGTCAGCCCGTCCATGGCCCGCACAGTGATGCTCTTGTCCAGTACGATACTGCCGGTTTCAAAATAGAGGCCACCGTTGGTCACCAGTTCGATAATGTCGCCATCCTCTGCGGCGGCATAGGCAGCCGCAATCTGATCGGTACCGGCTTCGATCTGGAGCACATTGGGCATATCGATAGTAGGATCCCAGCGCAGATCCCCCATGGCCTGACCATCATCGGCCATACCAAGAACCGGTGAGCTCAACTCCAGTGTATAGTCGTCGACAGACGGATCGGTATAGAGTGGATCCACCGAAAGCATGCCATCGCCGATCGTGGCGGCGTCATTGGCCTGTACATCACCGCTGTTGAACAGATTGCTGTGATGAATGGTTGATGAGCCAAAGAGCTTGATGGCCTCACTGTGAGTGCCCAGTTTGTTGGTGATCATGGAATTCTTGAATATCACATTTTGAACATTTTCCGGATATACGGCACGATAATCCTTGTCATAGGTGATGGAATCAAAGGTACAGTGGTTGATCAGCATCACTGCATTATCATTGTCGCGCACGCGGATCGCTTCACGGCCGGTATGTACGAATGTACAGTTTTCAAATTCGGCATACCCGAGGGTGTTTGGTTCTTTGAGATAGATCCCTTCCTTGGCACAATCGCGGAAGAACGTATCCTTGACGATCAGAGAATCGAGCCATGCACCACCATACACTCTGATCAGGGTTTCATTGGCAGTATGGCCAAAGCACCCCATGACCTTGAGAACCGCATTGGAAGAATCGTTATCCACACGGATCAGATGTTTGGCATTGGTAAACTCGATGTCCATGAGGGTCAGATTACCGCCGGCGATCATCTTGAACACGCCATTGGATTCGCCAATGTCATCGTTTTGGATGACCGGCATGGTTTCCAGCCCATCCAGGGCACGAATGGTGAGACTCTTGTCTATTTCGATACTGTTGGTTTCCAGATAAACGCCGCCATCAGTGACCAGTTCGATGATATCGCCCTCGGCAGCAGCCTGGACAAGAGGAACGATCTGGTCGGTACCGGCTTCTACATGATGAACCGTCTGGGTGAATCCGGGATGGACCACAACAAAAACCAACACAAGACACAAGAACAGTAAAGGTATGTTTCTCATCTCTTCCTCCCTTTTGTGGGAATTCTGATTATTATGAATTGAAAAATCGAATGCGTTAACAACACCTCCTCTCTTGTAAAAAATCGACATCCTTATTTCATTACGATCATTTTCCTGACACTCGCAAAATGGCCTGACTCGAGCCGATAGAAATATACACCGGATGACAGGTCTTGCGCATTCAGCTCTACTGTATGTTCACCTGCCGAAAGCTTGTTGTCAACCAGAGTAAACAGTTCTTTGCCCAGAACATTATAGACAGTCAATCGGGTTTGTCCGGCTTTTTCGAGGGTAAACGAAATCGTCGTGGTCGGATTAAAGGGATTGGGATAATTTTGTTCCAGCTGATAGGTGCGTGGCGTGCGATTCAGGTCAGCCACATCTGTGGTGGAAGACTCGAATGTCACGGAGAAATTCACGGCCGCATCCATGGTGACGGTGGCCGGATTGCCGGATCCTGCGAGATCACCGCCCCAGCCGGCAAAAGTCCATGCAGAGTCAGGCGCAGCCGTGACAGTCACCTCTGTACCGGCGGCATAACTTCGACCCACGAGCGGCGGATCGCATTCCAGCACCCCTTCACCCGTCTTGGTATAATTAAAGGCGATTTGGGTCGGCGTTTGGGTGGCCCAGTTACGGTCTCCTATCGCTCCATCGTCGGAAGCACCAAAATAAGCCGGCGAGCCCGGTTGCAGGGTATAGTCCATATTACTGGCATCCGCATACATGGGATCATAGCCATAAATCGTATGCAGTGCCACGCCCTGGCCTTGATTCTTTGACACATAGATCTCTGTGCCCTCGTCGGTTCCGTCGAGAGTCGTGATATTGGAGGTATCCACACAACAGATCTGTGAACCGGGCCTCTGGATCTGAATGAGAAAATCGGTGCGATCGAGACGCGAGATACCGGGCAACCGGCTGTTGCTGATGATCACATTGCGAACTGTGGACCCAAAGTTATTTTTGAGGTATATCACACGGGTCGCGCTATTATTGATAGTCAGATTTTCGAGCATGACATGAGCATCCTCGGTGGTCTCGTCTGTATCTGCATACATGCGGATACATTCTGCATCGATATCGGTAAACGTACAATTTCGTACGATCAATGAATCCACGGCGCGCTCGATATCATATTTTTCTGTTTCCGATAACCGGATGGCCTCATCACCGATACGATAAAAACCGCAATCTTCAAACTTGACCGTTCCCGCTTTGATCGTAGGATCGTTTTTATCGGAGGGACGATTAAAATACAAAGCATGGCCTTTGTTATACTCGGGCTCGACGATTTTATCCCGAATGAGATTTTTAAAGTCACAGTTTTTGACATGAATATTCGTGCCTTCTTTGGCAAACACCTGGCCTCCCGGCTGATCCGGATCGGTATGCATAAAACGCAATGCGTATTTCATACCATGACTTTGTGCATGTCCGCCATCAAAAACCACACCCTCCACCGTCAGATCATTGCATACCACAAAAATCTCCAATGTACTCGAATCCGCGTCACTGTGGGTGATGATGGGCTTTTCGGCCAGCCCGGGTGCCGCCACAATGGTCAGGGGTTCCTTGATGACCATGGCCGCTGTATCGACCGTCGTATACACTCCGCCAGACGTGGCCAGAACGATCGAATCGATATTGTTATGAAAGGCATAATTCAATGCCAGACTAAAATCATACTCGTCGGTCGCTTCGATCTTTGAGGCGAAAAGCGAGTTGGTCATCATGAGCACCATGCTCAACACTAACAAAATCTTAAAAACTCTCATGTTCACTCTCCTTTTTTTTAAAATACACCTGTTCAATTGATTGATTCTTTCTATCCATAGTTAAAACATGTAGGAATACCCGATGGACAGGTTATTCAAATCAATCACATTATAGTTGGTATTGCTTGAATACTGGTCGTAATATCGCAGTTTTCGCATTTCATAGCTCACATCGATACGCCCCCAGTCATAGAGATCGAGACTCAGCCCCATGCTATAACTGTTTGCAGCAGGTCCCCGGTCTCTGAATGCCGAGCCATCCGGCACAAACGTCTGCGGAATATACTGATATCCTCCGAGCAACGTCAAATAGTCCAAGAGTTTGAACTGGGCTCCGAAGCGCAGGATATGCTGATCCACCCAGGCATTATGAGTGGTGTCTGTATTTGCATCGGCAAAATCGAATTCAGCATTGCTAAAAGGCGTAAACTGGTAATCCAGAGAGAACAGGAAAATATCCGAAGGGGTCAGATGAAACCCAAACGTGAATTGCGGAGGCAGGCTCATCTCGTCGGTGCCGGTTCTATTCAGGGTTTTTGATCCACTGCTATCGGTAACTGTTTGGCTATAATCCCATTCACGTGTCAGAGTACGCGGTAACAGCACATTGACCCCGAGAGCAAAATTCTCGAAATGATAGATGCCGCCGATATTCGCAGAGACCGAACTGAACGTTGACGTTCCGGAATATTGTGTAGACGAGAGGGCATAGCCAAACCTGAAACGGTTCTGATCGGCAAGGTCAAAATAGCCGTGCTGATCCAGCGACTGAACATCCTCGGTCTCGCCATTGAGAATAGTCATACCAAAGCCGATTTGCACCTGTTTCGAGAGTTCGACGCCCAAGCCTACTCGGGCGGTGTGAAAATTTCCGGTGCGCTGACGCATATAACGGTACCAGTTGACGCGAATGGTATCCAGTCCGCTCACGCGCTCGGGCATATTGTATTTGGTATATCCCAAATGCGGATCGAGATAGGTTTCATTGCGGTCAAAATCCAGTACATTATAATTGTTCTTATAAGCTGCAGAGAGCACCAGACCTTTCTTCATCACCTCGAGCGGATAAGCAAAGGCCACCGAGTTGAGCACCATGCCTTTTTCCTGGTTCACCCAATCGGCTGCTTGTTCGCTAAACGGTTGCAAGCCGGTTTCCGGCAACTGCACCTGATAGCTACTGTCGATGGCCAGATCAGAGTCCCACATGGGCAATCCGGTGAGGGTATCGATATGGGTAGGATCCGGTATATAGAGTTCTTCGAGGTAAAATGGCAGGGTCACAAAGAGACGATTGGGCCGGTACTCTTGATTTTCGTGCCATTTTTTTTCAAAAGTGTTGACAGAGACAGAAATCGCAAAACGATCCAGTGTGGCCAACCCTGCCGGATTGTAAAAAAGCGAAGCAAGTTCACCGGACAGCGAGGTATAGGCATTGCCCATGGCCATGGCCTGCACATCATAATCACGCAGCTCATCGATGCCCTGAAACGCCAGGTCATCGCCTCGGTGCTGGGCAAAGGCTGTCGAGCCGATGCACAATGCCAGAAATAGAGTGAGGCAGCCTGTTTTGAGATGATTAAACGTTTTATTCGAAATCGACATATGAATGGCTCCCAAATGTTTTAGAATTCAAATCCAAGAGAAAACCGGTTTATATTGCCCAGATATTCGCCATAGTCGTTAAAAGAGTAATCGATTTTGAACATTTTGTATTTTAGCCCAAAACCGAGACAAATGCCGGCGGTATCATAATTCAGTTTATAGCCAGCGCGAGCAAAGAGAAAATCGGAAAACGCATATTCCAATCCAAAATTGTATTGTTGATCATAATCCCGCGGCTGCACGATATCAAAGGCAAACAGCAGTGCCTGGTTAGTCGTAGTGAAAAACAGGTTCTCTCCCGGAGAAAAGAGATAAGCAGAGATGCCGATATTCATGGTCTGTGGCAGAGGATAAGATTTGTCATAGTATTCGACTTCCGGACCAAAATGACGCAATGTAGCAGCCAGCTGAATGCTGCGCCAGTCCGTATTATAATAGATGCCCCCATCGAACATGAGCACAGATTTTTGTTTGACATCCATATTCTCTGTGGCCAGTTTGGCTGTGACACCAAAGGCGAATTTGTTGGTCAGCATGCGGGCCACAGCAAGGCCGAGCACATTGGCGCCGGGATTGATCACCTCTCCGGTCAACCCCGGATTATAGCCGTCAGAGAGAGGTTTCAGCTGCTCAACGGTCGTAACCTCGATTTCTCCATAATCAGCATACATTCCCATCACGCCTATCGCCCAGGTGCCATAATGAGAATAAGAGGCGGAAAATGCGCGTTGACCGGTATCCAGGAACCAGTCGACATCAGAGATGCTGGCCGAAAAGCGATCTTTTTGCGTAAGCATGGCCGGATTCCAAAACATGGCATCACTCCCTGTCGCGAGCGAAGCATAGGCTTCACCCATAGCCGTAGAGCGTGCGCCGGGCATGACCTTTAGGAACTGGAATGACGTGACACCCACTTTTTTGAACGCAAAAGAGGAGCCACTGGCGATCAGCGAACCGATCAGTAAAAGCATGATCGCACTTTTTTTATGGTTAACGGGTATCATAGATCATTCTCCGCGTTTATTTCATGAGTATAAATTTTCCGCTTGCCTGATCGCCCTCTGGAGTGGTGACCACGTAAAAATAGATGCCCGAGGCCATTTCCTGATGATTCAGGGTTACCTGGGTCTTGCTGTGTGAATAGACCGGTTCATCATGTTCGATGACATCGACCAATTGTCCGGCATAGGAATAGATCCTGATGGTACAGGTCTCGGGTAAACCATAAAAGCCAATGGTCTCTTCGGGCAAGCCTTTGAAACCGGATTTCTCGATAAAGGGGTTGGGCACCACATGAACCTTTTCCATTTTTTCGACAGAGCGAATATTTTTCTTCCACCAGGTGGCATTGGATTTTCCGCTTTCCCGGCCGCTCTTGTCTACAGAGGTAATGGCATAATAGCGGGTGTCACCTACACTGAAAGAAATATCCTCATCGATGTATTCATAAAAGCCATCCTCATTGAGTGCCTGGCCGACCTCAACGCTATCAATGATCGCCCACGGCCCCATGCCGGCGACGCTGCGATGAATGTAATATTTATCGATTTCATCCAGCAAATGGGGAAAACTCTCCTGGTCCGGTCGCCAGGTCAGGCGGATGCGGGCATCAGGAGTATTTTGAAGAAACAGAGCTGGTGCCGGAGGAGGCGGATTGGGCAGGCTGTACACTCCGTCTGTGGGATGATCCTCTGGCCAAACCGGTGCCTCGGGTTCGTAACCGAGGTAGGCTTCAAAAGCCTTACGGGTGACATCTTGAACGGTGACCACCTCGGAATTGACATAGTCGGGATAACCAAAATCATCGATATAGCGTTCTGTGAGCGTTTCGCCATCGATCACCACCTTGCGGTTCCAGCTGGGCACATAGGACCACTGTTCGGTTTTGCTGCCTCCCTCGACGCGCTTGCCCGGTTCGGCACCATAGCCGACGACTTCGGCGATGGCGAATTCGATTTTATCTCCGACCTCCAGGGTATAGGGACCAAATGTAATCAGCCGCATGCCGGCATCCGCAGTTTGGCGGTAATTATATGCAGCTCTGCCGATCCAACGTTCCTCCGGATCCGGAGGATCAGCCCAGGTAGTGCTGCGCAATTTATAAACGCCACTCCAACGCGTGATCGGGTTAAAAGGATCTTTTTCATGCATCATTTTCTGGCTGTTGGTGTTTCCGGTACTGACCTTGTTGCACCAGGGTTGTTTGATGTGGAAATTCTCATCCAGCTCATAGTACCACGTATAATCAAAATTGCCCTGATCATCCGGGATCTCATTTATTATGGCATAGGGATAAAGCTGTGGATCATAGTCTTCGGCAAACACGGTGGTGGAGCGAATGCGACCCGGTGCTGCGGTCTCTGACTCGTTGACGATTCCCCGCGCCGCAGCAGAATCCGTAAGTGCAGCAGGCACCACAGTGGCGAGATGGTTCATATCATAATGGAGCATGGCCCACCCCGGTGCCTGGGGACTGCACAACCCACCGCCGTTTTTGCCGGTCTCGGCGAATTCCAGGAACAACTCTTTATTGGGTTCTGGTTTTGCCATGATATCTTCGGTGACATTGACTTTGAGATTCAGATTCCAGGTCAGCCAGTATTCGGCATCCCAATAATTACGCAGATCACCGCGATAAATACCCTGTTCGTATTTCCATTCCTGATACCAACGCTGAAAACCGTACATGGAAGGGGCGAATCCGTAATTGAAACAGACCATGACATCCTTTAGTGTGGTAGTCTGTTCGATGGTCGCGGGTTTGCCGTCGGTATCGCCGGTGTATTCAAAGGTATATTCATAAATGATAAAGTCATCATAGTCCGGATAACTCCAGGCCCGGGATGTACGGGTCACGGTAATGCCCGTAGGAGTCGCCCACCTGGCTGTGATGATCTCTTCGGCTTCATTGGGATCATAATCCGGATTGAGGCTTCCGTCTGCCAGGATCGGAAAATTTTCCACTTCATCGATGGACAGCGGAAAGCTCCAGCGGTTAAAGACTTTTTCCGGACTGCTGGATCCGACAGCGCCACATAATGCAAACAGCCGGTTATCCTCGCCTGGCTGGCCATCCAGATTGGCACCGATATAGACGCCGCCTCCGAGCAGATTATGCTGACCGCTGTATTCGATACCGCTGACAATGGTAGACGAACGCGAGGGCCATTCCATAAGGGGAACACTGGTATTATTGCCCGCCTCACCGGTCTGCCAGGCCCGGCCGATTTCACCGGTATTGAAAACGGTTTCGTGCAACATTCCCCGGTCGTGAATTCGGTAATCCTTGACCTGAGAGAACGAGGCCCTGGCCGACATGAAAATGAGAATGAATATGAATCCTGATTGAATTAATCGCATATGCTAAAGCTCCAAATCTTGATTTAATATTCGATCACACATCCGATACGAAAATGTCTCGGTGCATTGTCCAATAAATAGAGTTCCTGGCTCGTCACATACGGGGCATACTCTTTATACGTCAGCACTTCCTTGCGATCGGTGTGCCAACGGGTGTATGCTTCGTGACCCGTGGTAAACGTATGATAATAATCCCAGACAATCTCGTTCAAAAGATTATACCCCTCGACATAGACGAGTAAATTGGTATTTCTGATATCCAGACGTTTTTGCAACCGCATGCGCAGATTCTTTTCCCAGGGAGTGCGTTGATTAAGGCGCAAGCCCTTGCCGGTCTCATCCCAGGTATAAGGACGGCCAGACATGATACGATAGGTGCCGCTAAGACTCAGCTTTGCCAGGGGCCGAAAACCGAAAATCGAAAACCATCCGGATGACGGCGTCTGATATTTCAGCTGGATCACGATCTTGTGGGTGCGATCGAAATCGAGAAAGATGTCTTCAGGATCCGGCAATTCCGAGTACCCGTATTTGGGATCCGGAGTCTCGAAAAAAGTCACTGGTGCGTTAAAGGCATTGCTGCTTTTACCGGTTGCAGATTCCCAATTATAACGGATATAGCCTCTCAGGCTTCCGCGGCGACGCTCCAGATCGACATGAAAGCCCTTGATATCTGCATAGTCGCGGTTCACAAAGGTGCGGTATTCTGTCTGTTGTTCATCGATATAATAGGCAGACTCGATGAGATTTCTGACATCTTTGTAATAGGCACTGAGATCGAGATTGAATCCCCAGGGAAAAGAATTGACAATACCGATATCATAGGAATTGGTGATTTCCGGTTCCAGACGGGGATTGCCGATGGCTTCGATATCATTGTTGATGGTGATTTGATTGAATAAAATCTGATTAAACGCGGGCCGCTGCATGAACGTACCATAGTTCAGGTGAAAGACCGTCTGTTCAGAAATAGGAAACGAAATGCCGATACGGGGTTCCAGCTGATAAGACATTTCTGCCTGTTTTCTTGCAGCGTTCTCGCGGTCATAATACTGTTCATCGCCCTCATCCACAAAATCCGGGTTACGAAGTGGAGAAAACTGATCGGCAAAATATTCTGTGTTAAAATCGTAAAAGTCCAGTCTCAGACCCACATTGGCAATAAGACCTTCGAATTCCATCTTGTCCTGCAGATAAATTGCACCCTCGTAAGGTTGTTTGGAAAACCGCACATCGCGATAATCGCCATAACTATACGTATTTTCTTTACGGTTCACATCCAGATCATACATGGAGAATTGTATTCCAGTCTTTAGCAGATTATATTGGTTGATCTGGCTGGTCACACTGCCCTGGAAACTATAGGTGCGGGTCTTGACATCGCCTTTATCATCTTCGGGCCGGCCGATCTGCAAATAGGGAGGCCCATAATAGGTAACCCAGTTACTGCTCTTGGCATAGTCGACCACAAATTCATCCTCTTGCATGAGCTCGATGCGCTCTTTGGAGGTGAGATCGAGCATATTGGCTTTGACATCCATAAAGGTTGAATTGTTAAAGACATGATTCCATTCAACACCATATTGTGTTGACGAATTGATCTCTTTGGACATGCTCAATTCCCGCTCAAGAAGCATACGGCGCCACCAGCCGCTGTGATCGAAATTGTTATCATACACAAAATTGAACTTGAACTTGTTGTTCAAGTCCTTACTATAGGTCAGGTTGGTCATAAGCTGGCGATTTTGTTCCGGATAGGGTGTGGGCAGAATTTCCTGTTCAATGTCCTGGCTCAGTGCAAAAAAGAGTCGCATATTTTTGGATATCGGCCCACCGGTCGAGAGGGTCAATTCATAATCCACCTCATCATCATACTCCATGCCCACATCACGGTGTCCCATGAGCCACTGTACCCGGCTCAATTCAGCGATTTTTAAAGAATCGCGTCTCTTTTCCGCTTCTGTTGGCGGTGGCCACTTGCTCAGCCATTCATCGACAGGTAAATATTTGGGACCAAACCCAAAGCCTTCGTCAAAGAGGGGTTTTCCGGGCTGGGTGGGATTTTCCTCGAGCCATTCAGTCGTGTCGATGAGCATATGATAATAGTCGAGATTGTGTTTGGCATAGGGAGAGCCGCCCTGATAATAGGTGGTGCCGTCACTATCGGTACGTTGTTCCCACGCTTTGTAATAAGGCATGGTAAAGGAAAATTCGACACGAGAACTCCACTCACTTTTGCCTTCTTTGGTGACCATATTGACGACACCGGATTGGGCATTGCCATATTCGGCCGAGAATCCGCTGGTATAGACCTCGACCTGCTGCAATCCGCTGATATCGGGATTAAATGCGCGCTCATTGGTCAGGGGGTTGATGATCGCTGCACCGGCAAGCAGGTATTTTGCCTCGCCGGCGCGGCCGCCGCGAAAGTGTTCACCGACCACCTCGGATTGCAATTCCAGGATATCGGTGATATCAGAGATGCCGACATCATCCTGAATATCCGGAATATCATAGGTCTTGCGGGTCGCGGTAAGATCCGGTTGCACGACATCCTCGGAATAAGCCGTAACCGTAACGGCTTCGCCTTTGATGGCCTCGGGAACGAGTTCGAAATTCAACCGCGTGGTCTTGTCGACCTGAACGAATACCCGCGCCCGGATTTGAGGACGATAGCCCATATAAGTCACTTTGACATTATAGTATCCGGGCGGTATATTGATGATAAAAAACTGGCCATCCAGATTGGTCGCAGCTCCCATGGGGTTCTCGAGCTCTATGGCCTTGTTGTTGTTCCAGGTATGCGTAATGATCACATTGGCCCCGGGCAACGTCGTACCGGTTTCGCTGTCCAGGACTTTACCGGCGATTTTGCCTGTTACCCCGGCAATACCGGAAGCTGCGAGCCCCATGAATAACAGAATGATCATTGCATAATAAAACAAAACTCTCATTCAACCCTCCTCAGGTTAATTGACGCAGATTGTCACCATCGCTATTCGATCCACAAGACCGGCTGCCGGATGGGAAAATTTCGCCACCCTTCTTCGGTCTTGGGATCAGCAGGCAATGTCTTCCATAATTCTATGTATTCAGGCTTGTTCAGATGGATACCGGCGAATAAAAGGCTGGGATGACGTAGAGGCCATTCATCCCAATACATCACATCCGGTTCATAGGGCCAGGATTGTTTATCACGAATATAGGGGTAAATAAATTCGATTCCTTTTGCTATGCCCTGGCCTTCATCTAGAGTAAACGACCAAAGATCGTGTTGATCATCCGAAAGAATGTGTACCACCATGGTCATGGCATCGATATTGAACAGTGAATAGCCATAGGGTTTGGTGCGTTCCAGTTCCATCGGAAAGCTGCCATCTGTTGCCATTTGATTGGGAAGCAGTACGGTCTTGTATCTGTGACGGCAATAATTCATCAATGTCGTATCGCCCACAAGGCTGGCAAACTGGGCGGCTTGCATCACCCAGCATGACCCGTGATTGTTTTTCCGCTCACGTTCATCGATTCCATATTCATGTTGGGTCATGAAATCGAGAAACTGTACAAACCATACCTTGATGGCCTGGACCTGCTGACTGGTCAGCTGTCCGGATGCTTCTAATAGAGAGACACATTGGGCCGGCTCAACGAGATGGATCCCATCGATCAGGCCGACTCCCCTGCCCGGCACCCGGCCCTTGATGGCCTGGGCAAATTTCATGTGCGGATTCATTCGCGTTTTGGGATTGATAAACCAGGCATCGAGATGATCTATGGCTCTGGAGGCGTATTTGCTTTCACCGGTAATCTCAAAGGCTGCAGCAAGTGCTGCGACATGGATACTCATCTGTCGCATGGCCCGGCGATGAGCCGTAAAGTTATCGGGATTGGTCAGGCCATCGCGCCGGATATAAGGACCATCCAGATGCTCCGGATCGGGCCACCAATAATCTCCTTCAGAATAGAAATCATGAGTTCCGCCCTCACTGCGTTGACAAACCGAATCCGTGACAGTCACGATCGGTGCAGACAAGGCCTGTTTTGCCTGTTCGAGAATACGATCGCGATCATGATCGGCAACCTCTTGCCAGATGGACGAGTGGGGATTGTGGCTCTGGCATGCCAGGAGCAAACTGGACAAAAAGATAAATATGGCCAAAGGATATTGAAAATCTCTCATTCTCTCCTCGATTTTATGATTTCCTTGTCTCTGTATATTAAAGAATAGGGAACCCATCCGAGTTTCTCAACGTAATAACGGTTAATAACCGGTTATAAACCCATAACGGGCTTGCAAAAAAAGAGTTATATCCCTACTTTAATGGCATCATCAATGAGCTGAAAATATGCCTGAAAACACTCAAAAAATCCTAAAGGAACTGGAAAAGATCTTGTCCAGTTCCGAATTTTCTGAATCGGGATCTTTTCAAACGTTACTTGAATATCTCGTTCAGGCCAGCCTGCGCGGTGAAAGTCCGAAAGAAGTGACGATCGCCCATCAGGTGTTTCACAAAAACCTGGAACAGAATGAAAACCGCGATACCACGGTTCGGGTTTATATTCACAATTTGCGCAAAAAACTGGACAGCTATTATCTGAATGAAGGCAAATCCGATCCGATCCGGTTTTCCATACCCAAGGGCCATTACCAGGTTCGTTTTGAACCCATCGATCACAAAAAGGCCGTAACCCTCACACCGGTTCTCTATGCTGCTCTTGTTTTGCCTGTCCTGGGTTTACTGCTGTTTTTTGTTCATTCCATGAACACCCAAAAACCTCACCCATTTTGGTCTCCGTTTATTGATTCCGGATTGCCAGTGCTCATCGTATTTGGCGATTATTATCTCTTTCAGGATACCTCGCCCGATGTGGGTGTCAATTATGTTCGCAACTTTCAGATCAACTCACCCAGGGATTTGCAGACATTCATGCAGGATATGGCCTCGAACACCGAACATCTCGAATCCACAGATCACACCTTTTTAGGCAAATTTGCAGTCTGGTCATTGTTCAACCTGGTCAACTATTTACAGCCTTTTGACAAGAATATCGAACTGAGTCTTGCGTCCTCTTTGCGGTGGCAAGATCTGAACAATTACAATATCATTTTCATCGGCTCATTCAAGACCTACAGGATTTTGACTCCGATCCTGAATCAACTGAACACCTCTTATCAGATTCATCCCAACACTCTTTTTTACAACGACACCGAATCAGATACCACCTTTGCCTATCCCTCACCAAAGAATCCCGAGACCGGATATGTCAAAGACTATACTCTGGTCACACGCGTGCCGGGACCGAATCGTAATACGATACTGCTATTTTCATCGACCCATGACATCGGTCATATCGCCACTGTCCGTGCTTTTACCAACACTGATTTTTTAAACGACATCGGCTCGAATATCATCATGGACACGCCCTATTTCGAGTCCCTGTTTCTCGTAAGCGGTTTTGAAAGAACAGCTTTTTTTCCCAAATTGTTGCACTATAACACCCTGGACGGCCAGAATTTTGACTTTGAGCCCTAGTCGGCGATGGAAAGGTCTCATTCACGAATGATTTTGCCGTTCAAAAGCGATTCAGTGTGGCCCTGGCTATCCCTCCACCTGGCCCGCAACGGAAACCCTTGGCACCCCTCCGGTTCGATCCGGGCCTGCAAGGTGACTGAGCCCTTTTTCGAATAATCTATATGAATCCAGTCGTCTTTTTGCTCAATAACGGGTGTGGACAGGGATTCATCCTTTTGGCCTGCCACGAGCACACTGACAAAACGCACGTGTTTTTGTGGTTTTGTTGTAGACCCGGTAAAATGGTATTGGGGTTGAATGGCCTTCATAAAAGTTTTTTGGAATTCGCTTCCCATCTGCTCGATCAGCGCCTGATCGACGCCGGTGAGATAAGGGGTATCAAAGGAATCGCTCTGTGCAAACCGTAAAGGCACGGCCAAAGAAGAAAAGAGACTTATTTTCAGCTGTGCTCCGTCACGGCTGGAGACAATAGATTGCTCAGATGCATCGATTTGCATAGGCTCCCAGCTGTGCAACAGCCATTGAAACGGAACAGGCTCTGGGGCGACCACATCATCCAAAATGACAAACAGATTGGGACGAACAAAAACCACGTGGCGCAGCCATTTTTCCAGCCTGCCTTTATAAGCTGCTGTGGCATCACCGCACAGATATGAAAGGTGTTCTCCGTGTTCAAAATCGACAATAGTGCCTGTGGCGGTAAAATCACGGATCACTTGTCCCTTGCCATCCACCAGAATCGCATTATTGGCTTTGGTCGCCCGGGTCCACTCTGCGTGATGCGGCATGCCATAGACCGGCCCGTAAAAGCCAGAGGGTATGGCCAGCGCCTTGCCTCCCAAAGAGATAAAAAAGGCATTTTGATCGGCATGTGAATGGCTGATGGATCCGTAGGGACTGCTTTTGAATAAAAAGAACACATCATTCTCGAGATCAGCCAGGTCGCTATGCAGCGCGGCAAGGCCAATACTCTGAAAATTTCTAGCCTGAACCCGTCCGGTGGGCGGTTCGCCTGTCACGGTCTTTTCCAATATGAGCGGAATAATGGGATTCGAGAGCTCCACAGTCTCGACGGGCACCTGATCGGCCCACCACTGACAAGCCGGATCCTTGAATCGCTGGGCATAATGGGACATGAGCGGTTTCAGGATCATTGCCCGCGAAGGATTCAGCACCGGCCCCCGTTCGGCACCGTCTCCAAAAGGCCACATTTCAGCATTCGGGGGCGCACAATAGAGAAAATAGTCCTTTAATTTGGCAAAAAACGGTTTTTGCCACAAATCCAGTCCCATGGTCGCGACACAGCTCTCGATCCAGATCGTCGCCCGGCTGTTATAAGCCGCTGCATAACCGATGCCCTCGGCCCAGCCCCCCTGTTCACCTGCCCAATGGGGAAACACGGTATAATAGGCTGTCAGAGAATACTCGAGCCATTCCTGAACCTCCTGATCCGGGATCTCACCTTTGAGCACCATGGCTTGTTCACACAAATATCCGATCAATCTTGCATCGTGACTGGAACCGGGTTGTTGCAGATAAGGCCTGTTTACTTTTAATCGCTTCCAGGTATCGAGCGATCGTGCGATCACATTTTCGCGCACCACCTTGCGTTCTTTTTCAGACAGGGCAGTATAAAGCCAGTCATAAGCCCGGTGCATACAGCGGGCCAATGAGAGTCCGGGCTCATCAAAGCCGATATGATTTGAAGAGGTAATACCATCGGGGTCCCAGGTGGCCAGATGCAGCAACAGACGTTTGCCTGCGGTGGCATATTTTTCCTCACCGGTCATCAACCATGCCAGGGCCAGCGACTGCAATCCCTGATCGACAAACGGACGAAGATAGTGATAATATTTTCGGTATTGCACCCGGCGTGCATTATACTCCTCTATAGGGCCATAGGGAGGCGGTTCCGGTAATCCCAAATGCAAACTCTTGTCTGCCAGTTTTTTAACCTGTTGCCATCCCTCTTGCCGGGTGGTCCCCAGGGTCTGACGGATTTTATCCAAATGATCGAGATCGAAAATCAATCTCGGATGATGCGAGGCAATTTTATCAAACAAAGCCGAAATGTCGGGAAAGGGAAAGGCTTTTGCATCGTCAGCAAGCGTAAATCGATACCCGGGATGCGTTGCCAGCAGGTTACCGTCCCTGCCATAAGCCCGAATGGAATAAGAAAAAGTACCGGGCTCATAAAGGTGGTCAGGGACATAAACATTAAAGGGAATATCCTCGACCTGCTCGACCGCTTGTCCATTGCGCGCCACCGTGAGGGTATAGGTCTCGGCGTCGTCCACCGGTAGCCAGATAAAGGCAGGTGGATTGGTCGCGACCTGTTGCCCATCACGTGGCTGGGGAAAGGGAGCTTTTTCACCGTCCCGAAGCAGAGGAAAATCATCCGCACTCCACACCATGGACATGAAAACAAAAATAAATAACAGGCTGTAACATTTCATATTAAAATCCCAACAAATTTGGTAACCACATGGTCAAAGCAGGAATAAATGTCACCAGCATCAGAGAAACGATCATGGCGATAAAAAAGGGCAATAACCATGGGATAATGTCCGTAATTTTCGTTTTAGCGACGGCACAGCCGACAAACAGCACAGCACCGACAGGAGGGGTACAAATGCCGATACAAAGATTGAGAATGATCATGATACCGAAATGCAGCGGATCGATCCCCAATGTCATGACCACCGGCAAAAAGATAGGAGTAAAAATCAGAACAGCCGGTGTGGCATCCATAAATGTGCCGACAGCAAGCAGAATGAGATTGATGATCAACAGGATAATGATCTTGCTGTCAGTCAAAGCGATCAACGTCGCACTGATGGTTTGAGGAATATTCTCGAATGCCATCACCCAGGACAAGGCCATGGAGGTTCCGATCAGGAGCATGACCACAGCATTGGTGATGACGGTTTGTCGCAGGATATCGGGCAATTCTTTGAGTTTAACCTCGCGATAGACCACCACAGCGAGAAAAAAAGAATACAGGACGGCAATGGCAGCTGCTTCGGTGGCGGTAAAAAATCCGGCGATAATACCACCGATCACGATCACGATCAAAGACAGGCTGAGAAAAGAGTCCACAAAGCGTCTCAGCATTTCCATAAAACCGACTTTGGTTCCCCCGCGGTAATTGTGAACCATGGCAATCGCGGCAGCCACCAGCATCAGCGAAAAACCCGTCAGAATGCCGGGGATGTATCCGGCGATAAACAGCGCTGCAACAGACACCGAACCGCTGGCGAGCGAGTAAACAATAAGGATGTTGCTCGGTGGGATCAAAAGTCCGGTTGTGGATGCTGTCGCATTGACTGCAGCGCTAAAATTCTTGTTATAGCCGGCCTTGTTCATTTCCGGAATCATAAAACTGCCGATAGCAGAGGTCGCAGCCACAGCAGATCCAGAGATAGCGCCAAATAACATGCAGGCGAAAATATTGACAAAAGCCAGACCCCCGGGTAAAACACCGACAATGGCTTTGGCCATATCGATCAGCCGGCGCGCAATACCGCCGCGTCCCATCAGTTGACCCGATAGAATAAAAAATGGGATGGCAAGCAAGGCAAAGCTGTCCAGACCCGTTGCAATCTTTTGAGAAACCTGGGTTATGGCCGGATCCGCAGGCATATTATATAAAAGGGTGAGCACCGTGGCCATTCCGATGCACACTGAAATAGGGACGTTGGCAAACAACAGGAACACAAAGACAATAATGAGAATCAGTATCGAAGTGGTCATATCTCTATTCCTGTTCTGTGATTTAAAGGTGCTTGGCGGTGATTTCGCAACCCCTGATACGCATTATGCATAAAATAGAGCGAGTAGAAAATAAAGAGCACGCCGGTCAGGGGCAAGACGGTATAGACATATCCCATTTTGATGCGCAGTGCCGCGGAAACCTGATTCAGATAGAGGGTGATATTGACCAACCGGATGCCCCCATAGATCAGGACAATCGCAGCAAAACAGATCACCACGGAATAAATGACAAATTCCCAAACAAAGCGCTTGGCCGGGTCGAGCCTGAGCGTCAAAATATCGATGCCGAGATGAGCTTTTTGTCGCAAGGCATAGGCGCTTCCCAGCAGACCGATCCAGATAAGCAGAAAAGTGGCCAGCTCTTCGGTGAACGAGCTGGGATCACGCAAGATAAACCGGGTAAAGACCTGCCAGGACACATCGAATACCATAATCACCATGAGAACGATCAGGGTCCAGGACAAGGCAGCATCGATAATGTGTACGGCTCGTTTCATGAGGCACCTGGTTTAAGGATGATAAGCTATACTGTCTAAAGTACCAACAGCACGGATTTTTTCGACGACATCATGCAGGGGGTCGTCCCTTTCGCGCAGCAACTCATAGAGCGGTTGAACCTGAGCTCTGAATGGTTCTTTATCGGGATAGATCACCTGCAATCCCTGGGCTGTCATATCTTCCAAAGCCAGTTTTACAGCTTGTGCCCACAGACTCTGCTGATAATCGACAGAAGCATCCGTGGCTTGCTGCAGCCATTGTTTTTGTTGCCCGGTAAGCCGGTTCCAGCTGTGGGTGCTGATCAGCAAAATGTCTGAAGGGGAAGAGTGTTGATCCAGGCAATAATATTTGCAGGCTTCAAAGTGCCGGGATTGATAGAACGTGGGCACATTGTTTTCGGCACCATCGACGACCCCCTGTTGCAGAGCGGTATAGAGTTCTCCGAAAGCAATAGGTGTCGCGGATGCCCCCAGGGCATTGATAGTTTGAATCGACCAATAGCTGCGCATCACCCGAATTTTCAATCCTTGCAGATCTTGTGGGTGCTTTACAGGGGTATCTCTCAGATAAAAACTGCGGCTACCTGTTTCATAAAAGCAGAGCCCCCGTAGCCAGACCCGCTCGCCTGAAAGCAACAGATCCCTGCCAATGGGGCCTTTTAAAACCTGCCATCGATGGTCCTCGTCCCGGAATAGATAAGGTAAACTAAAGACCGCAAAATCAGGTACAAAATTTTCCAGCACTGCGGAATTGACCTTGGTCATATCCAGAGAACCGATTTGCAGGGATTCCACATATTCACGTTCGCTACCCAGTTGTCCGCCCGGATAGATATCCATACGCAACTTTCCGGCAGACAGCGAATCGAGGCGTTCAGCCAGAAACGCCATGCCCCGGTGCACAGGATGAGAGGTGTCCAGCACATGAGCGAGCTTGAGCACCTCGATCTCGCGATGTTGCCGGCAGGAAACCGAGCAACAGAGCGACAGGATGATCATGCAAAGATTGATTTTCAAAATGGGTCGATTCATAAGCACCTGTGTCTGATCAATACATATACAAGCCGCCATTGACTTCAATCGTTTGACCTGTGATATAATCTGCAAGTCCGGATGCCAGGAACAATACAGCATGAGCGACATCCATCGGCACCCCTTTGCGTCGCAGCGGAATCCGCGATGAGATCGTGTCGTGCACCTCGCGGGCCGTGTGGGTATCGTGAAACTCGGTTTGCACAATAAAGCCGGGTGAGACGCTGTTGACATGGATGTGATCCGGTCCCAACTCTTTGGCCAGGGATTTTGTAAAGGTCAGAATAGCCCCTTTGGTAGCGGAATAGGCAGCCGAACCCGGGCCACCGCCGTCGTGCGCAGCCTGGGAGGAGAGATTGATAATTTTTCCAGACTGTTGTTTTTTCATTTGCTCGATCACCAGGTGGGACATGAGAAAAGCGGTTTTCAGATTGATATCCATGACCTTTTCATAATGACCCGAATCGAATTCCGACACGGGTACGCGTTTGACCAGTCCGCCTGCATTATTGACCAGTATATCGATGCTGCCTCCCAGTTCCAGAGCAGCGTCCGCCAGTTTTTGCGCCTGTTTGCTGTCGGTCACATCTGCGGCCACAGCCTTGACTTTTCCCCCTGCGTTTGCGATGCCTTGCGCGACCTCATCCAGCTCTGCTGATTCCTGATGACTGTTGATCACAACAGCAGCACCCGCTTTGGCCAGCTGTTCGGCACACACTCTGCCAATACCCTGACGGCTGCCTGTGACAATGGCTGTTTTTCCATCCAGTCGTATCTCCATAATAACATGACCTTTCTTATTTAAAGGTTATCGAAATGATTTGATCGTTTTCCAGAACGGTTTGCAAAAATGCGATAGAATCCCCCTCTTCCGAGAATCCTGTTTTGACCTGTTGTTCATCCAGCGTTTTGCCGTCCAGTTCAACCCGGGCAACCGCTTTATTGGTTCCGGAAAAGACCAACACCGGGGTAGTGATGGATTGTCTGTCCTGTTTGAATTTCATCTGGCAGTCATCGAGATCACCTGTAACTCTGAACATAAAAGCCCGCTGAGCATGAGAATAGCCCGTGAACTCAAGCGATGATTCGATAATTTCGAACGATCCCGGATAGAGCCAGCTTTTGGCATAATCGAACGGTTTATCGCTGTTTTCCTCGGCAACACCCGTGAGATAGGTCCAGGTCGTGGGTTGATTCTTGATATCGACCTCTGCCTGGACGTTGCCGATATTGCCGTGATGGGGCACATCGAGCCCGGGGGTATTATAGCCATCGATCTGAAAACGGGAGGCAGGCCAGTGGCCGCGGCGATCTGCATGTCCTACATCGCGGGCACACACCGAGACGTGATCAGGAGTCGTACCCGGCAACAGAGAATCGCGCAACGCAAACACGGTAAACGGGTGCAGACGATCTTTAAAATGCACCTGAACCACAAACTCTTTGTGTTCGGCGACAAAATCGCGATGAACATCACGATGCTTGTTCAAATAGATGTTGGAATACCCCTCCCCCTTTAAATTGTTCAGGGTCGCAAATTGGGGATCGAACAGCTGTTTGGTCTGAACGCCGGGCGGTTTGGCCAGCAAAACCTCGAATGATTCATGCCGGTTGCTGGTGTTGGGCCAGAGATTGACCTGACGACCTCCGACTCCATCGGGATAGAGATAATAATATTCATCCACCCATTCATTGAAATAGATATTATAGTGCGGGTCGGTAAGAGCATATCGCCAATGTACCTTGACGCGTGCCGGCGAATTTTCCACCAGTCTGACGCGGGTATAGCGCGTTTCGCGATCCTGCATGGGTTCATTACAACCCTGATTACCGCCACCCCAGGCTTCCACAAACTCGTTGGTCATGGCCGCCTGTTCCACATCCCAGATCGGGATATATGAGGCTTTTTTCCAAAAAACAAACTCTGCCGAAAAGGGAAACCGGACACGAATGGCATGATCGGTGATGCCGCCATAACTGTACTCCCCTTCCTCAGCATAAAAGGTCTCTGGCAATGTGTTGGCAAACTTTGTCAGATGTTGTTCAAACCGGGCAAGCTGTTTATCGGTGTTTCGCTCAACCAACATGGATTCGATGATATAATTTCCGCCCGGCATACCGCGCAGATCTTTGATATCAAAAACCGGTGCAAATCCCAGAGACGGATTTTCGATTTCTGCACGCGTCAGTTCTTTACGTGAGGCCTGTTCCCTAAAGACAAGCTCCAGAGAGGTATTGTTCGCAGTCCGTGCATCGGTCAACAAACGATAATGTACCGGTTCGATCTGTTGCGGTTGACGCGTATAAAGAGGTTCGAGATTGAATTCTATAAATGGCGGCACCAGCTCTGTATAGCTGGTACGATAAAGAGATGCCTGGGAGTCTTTATCCAGGATCTCGATGACGATCCTGTTTTCGAGTTCTTCCGGAATCCAATACTCTGTGGACAGCAGTGCTTCGCGTCCGAGCAGCACAGACTCGGTCGCCTGCCAGGATTCGTTGTGGTCCGGAATAACGGTGACTCGTAATCTGGCAGCCTTAGGCTCCGGTGTACTCACCCTAAGGTGTAACGGATTCCAGCCATAGGTCGATGGCGTTCCCAGGGGGCCAAAGGCATACTGTGCACTCTTTAAGCGGATTTGTTCAACTTTGAATCCAGGATTACCGATCACCAGATCCCCAAAATGCAGAGGAGCATGAAAATTTGAAATGGTTTCGCGTATCGTATCCTCGGTAAGAGCCCAGGCACTGTACTCGGCAGCACCCTGAGGTTCTCGCTTGAAAAACTCGCCCCCCTCTTTGATATCAGGCTGGCGAACCCGGGCCAGATTCAGGCCCCAGGTCATGCCAGGTACAAGTGTTTCCACACCAAACGTAGAGAGATCGATCATAATCTCAGCAGTCCATTCATCACTCCCTATGGTTGTTTTGGCACGCCAGAATGCATTCCAGTCAGGATCGAAATCACAGGTCTTGGAGCCTTGCAGACGGTTATAGCCGGTCTGGTCGAATTGCACACCGGCAGGATTGACCGCCATTTCATAATAGGATCGATGATCGTGGTTCAAATCGAGAAAAACTTCGACCCGGTCGTCATAGAGAATATCGAGGTCATCGAACCGTTCACACTCTGCCTTGATGTTTTGGATATCATTTTCCTTGCATTGAAAAGCTACATAGAGATGGGTGTCATCATAGAGCAAACGGCAGATCGTCTGCTGGGTGGGAGATTCTCCTTCATCCCCTGCTGTGAGCACAAAATCGTCAATGACGGTTGCGTTTTTCCAGCATGGATCGGATAAATCGCCGTCAATCGTTGGGGTGGTTTCGGCAACGGGAACCGTGGTAAATTGAATATCATAGGTTTTCAGATCGTCATCGGATGCTGCGAATAAAAAAGTACATGACAAAAACATCAGCATAGAGAGCAAAATGTTCATCGAGAACCTCCGGAACGAGTGACGCATCAGACAGGTTGTATGTTGTTTTTCTGATAATACAAGAGCACATGCTCTTCTGCCTGAGACATATGAGTTTTCATGACTTGATAAGCGGTTTCCGCATCGTGCTCTTGCATGGCTTGCAAGAGTTTTTGATGATTTTCGAGGGCCAGATCCGGTGCATGTGATTGCTTGTAGGTACTTGCAATGAACTTGTGTAGCAATTGAAAGATCGGCTGCATGATGACCGGGATAATGGGATTTTGTGTCGCCTGGGCGAGGCGAAAATGAAACTGGATATCGATATCGATCATCTGTTCGGGATGTAAAGAGCGTTCCAGCATTTCAGCAAAATTGGTCTTTAAGAATTCGATATCATTATCCGTACAGTGTTCAGCAGCCAGTCTGGCGATTTCCGGCTCTATAAATTTTCGCACCCGGATCAGATAAAGCTGGCTCACCTGGCCGCATTTCATCTCGAGCAGTTGATAAAACGGATCGACCACATTGGAAACGTCGATTTCCGATATATAGACACCGCTGCCCCGCTGAATGGAGACCAGTCCGCGACCGGCAAGCATACGCAAGGCTTCCCGCACTGCGGTGCGGCTGACTCCGAATTTCTCGGCCAATTCCATTTCACCGGGCAGCTTGTCCCCCGGCCGAAACAGATTTTGACGAATGGCATTGCGGATTTGCATTTCGATTTTTTGACTGAGAGACTCTTCCCGGTCGATTTTATTGAAATTCATATTCTCCCCTGAAAACAAAGATACAGCATATACAATGATACTGCATGTTGTCATACAACCTTACCTCTTTTCTCTATTAAATGCAAGCAAAATTTTCAGAATTTATAGATAGATGGTATTAAACCGGCGCTGGACAAAGACATTGAGATATTCTGATATTTTATTTTGACAATACTCGAAAAATTAGCTATGTTATGAACAAAGGGGGATAGAATCGTATTGACTTGGATCATAATCAACGATATCATCTCATACAATCAGAGAAAGCCAGAGATGACAAAGACAAACCTATCGGCAATGCTGTTGATCGTTTCACTCGTGTCTGCAGCGGCAAAGGATTTTCCACCGCCTGGTCTCACCGGCACATGGACAGGTCAGGTCGAAATTTTTGGCCCGTTCAAGGTCGAACCCTATCCCAGTCAGGCTCCTGAAGATCACCCGCAGGTGATCATTACCATTCATTCTGATGGAACGGTTCAGGGACGTATTGGTGCTGCAAAATTCGTCGATGCATTTGTAAGAAAAAATCGGGGATGGTTCTTTCGTTTGCTCAATATCAAAACGGATTATATCATAACCGGTGGGACGCTGGAAGGCAAGGTGACCCCCAGGGATACAGGTACAAAAGCCGAGTTTCTGATCCCGTTTTCCATCGTCGATGACAAATTACAAGGGTCGATCAATTTACTTCCTAAAACGCCATTAACCAGGCAGTTGAATCTGGTAAAAAAATAGAGAACAGGATCGCAAAGACCAAAAAACTCGAATTCAGGTCATTCATTCAAAGCATTATTTTCTTGGTGGTCTGGGTGGAGCACCGTTGCGTTGGTGTTTTTGAAACAACTGATGCAAGAGATGTTGCAAATACTGTTCTTGCTCTGGTGTGCTGAGCGTTTTGAGATCAAGCAGATGCTGAAAGGTCAATCGCTCGATCTGGGCCTGTTTTTTTTGGGCAAGATTTAATAAAGAATCAGAAAGAGTGGGCTGCACGCCGGTCTGTAGCACTGCATCGAACATCTGGCGTTTAATCTGATCGATCTCCCTCTTGAGCTTGTGGATACGATCATTATGTTGGCGACGCAATTTTATATATGCGCTGGCCTGGGTATCTGTAAATCCCAGTTCCTGATGCAGCAACATGCGAATTCTTTCTTCCTGTTGACCCGCTGACATCTGCGGAGGAAGACTCTTTGGATGAGCGGGCCGATCGATCCACAGCATAGCCAAAGTTGCGATATTCAAGACCACGAGCACACTCGTGGCGAGTATCAGGTATCGTTTTTGTTTGAAAATATCCATGTCCTCACCTCAATCAAAAAGCAGGGTATTGTTCTCTTGTTCAATGTTTAAATCAGTTGCCAGAACATCGATTAACTGCACCTGCGGATCAGCCTGACCGGCTTGTCGCGCGTCAAGAGCCCAGTAAAGCGTGCCGATATTTGCCATCACCAGCAAAGTAAACAGTGCAGGCTTGAGAACTGTCAGAAAGGATGGTTTCGATTTTTGATCAAAGATCCGCTGTCTGATCCGCGTATAAAAATAGGGATTTGCAGGCAAATCTTTGTTGTGTTCAAAAAGATCCAGGGTTTTGCGAACCTCTTGATCGATTTTATCTTTTTTGTTCATTTGTCAATCCTGTGTCTATAATACTTTTGTTTCAAAATATCGATGCAATGATTTTTGCAGATTTTTTTTTGCCCGGTGAACCAGTCCCTCAACAGCGGTTATGGATGTATCCATAATCGATGTGATCTCTTTGGTGCTGAATCCTTCGTATTTGCTGAGGATAATCGCTGTCCTCTGATTTTCAGGCAGTTTGTCGAGGGCCCAGTTCAGAACCTGGCGCCGTTCTTCTGTTTGCAGTTCCTGATGTGGATCTTTGCCGTCGGGTACCGGAATATCCCGAGCCTCATCAACGAGTCCGAACAATGAAACCAACTGTGCAAATCGTTTTTTGCGTTTTTTGCGGCGCAAAAAATCCAGAGATTTGTTCACAGCGATTCGATAGATCCATGTCGAAAGCTCGGCCTGACCTCGAAAGCGATGCATGGACTCGTAAACCTGGATAAACACCTCTTGGGCCAGATCATCCGCATCGTCCGGGTGATTCACGAATCGAAAACAGGTATTTCGCACCTTTTCCTGGTATTCGGTGACCACAGATTTAAATTCCGCTTCAAGTTCCATGCACGGTCAGGTCTTGTTCTGTTTAGTATCTCTTTAGGGTTTAGACGTGTTCTTGTGCAAAACCTTTTGCTCGGAATAAAAATATCGATTTTTTTCCAGGTTCACAATATCTTTCGCCAGCCCATGCTGCCGGCAAAGGGATCTATGGCAAGGATCCCAGGTGTTTTGGAAATTAAAAGTCGTGCTTGACATTTTTGCCATTTTTGGCTATCTTGAGATAAATACGGGTAATCTCGATATGGATCGAGATATGGAAGCCGGTGAGAGTCCGGCGCTGCCCCGCAACTGTAAGCAGCTACCAAAGCCGCAAAATGCCACTGTCATCGATCTGATGGGAAGGCGCGGTGAGTAGGCTCGAAGCTGCAAGCCAGGAGACCTACCCGTGGAATCTTTCGAGGGAAAGGCGATATCCATTTGTTTATGAGACCCAACTTTCCCGAGCTGTTGGGTTTTTTTATGCCCCCCTTCCACGGCGCTTCTCGATCCCTGTTTTCACTCAATCCGAATGGCTCGAACACCATGCGAATAAAAAGCCTCTTTATTTTGATCGTCGTTCTGACATTCTCGTATGGGTGTGTGTTCGCTCAATCACCGGTCAAAATAGAAGGCACTGTTTTCTCCAATCAGGGTAAACCCTTGCAAGGTGCAAATATCATTGTCATCGGCACCGGGACGGGAACCACCACCGATGCGAATGGCCACTTTTCCATCGAGAATCTGTTTAGCGGCGAGTATACCGTGCAGGTCAGGTATGTGGGCTATGAACCACAGACCAAAGACATTGTGGTCCGTAAGGATCTGATCACCCCTCTTTATTTTACGCTCAAACCGGTCATCATTGATTTGCAAGAGATTGTCGTGCAGGCAAATCGTGAACGTCCCATTCCTAATGACTTTATTGAAATCGTCACGAGAAAAGAGATCGAAAAAAGCAGTGCCCGCACTGTAGGAGAATTGCTAAAATATATACCAGGCATCACCCTCATCGATGAAGCCGGGGGAGGCGGTCGCAAACGCCTCTCTATTAGAGGAAGCCAAAGCAATCAGGTGCTGGTGGTGTTGGACGGTGTGTCATTGAACGATCCGTTAACCGGGGATACGGATCTGCATCAAATTCCCCTTTCCGGGATTCAGGAGATCAAAGTCCACAAAGGGGGCAACAGCAGTCTCTATGGCAGTGGTGCTATGGGAGGGGTGGTGGAAATCATCTCCAGAAATAATCCACTGGAACAAATCAGCGCGAGTGCCCGAAACGGACAATATCATGTGATGGGAGTAAAATCTGTTTTGGCGGGTCGTACGGGGAGCCTTTCCTGGTTCTTTACTTATGATAAAAACAAGGAAAAAGGGGATTATGACTATACCTACCAAAGACCGGATGGGACAAATGTAAATGCCACCCGGCAGAACGCCGGTTTCGAGTCACAAAATGTCTTTGCCAAGCTGTTGTACGATTTTGACCATCACGAAATTCAGATCCAGACACATCTTTATCGGTCCACACGCGGGCTCCCCGGACTCGTTTTCTCCTGGACACCCTATGCCAAAGCAGATACGGATCGGCAGCTTTTTCTCAGCCGATACGCATATCAAAAAGGACCCTGGCATCATCGGATTTCACTTTCCCATTATGAAAACAATGTCGAATTTCAAAATCAGCCTCCCAAAGACGCTCCCTTGCGTTATCGCACCGTCCCCCCCTATCACACCCGCTCTCGGGTTCATTCTTTGCATGGCTCTGCCGAAAGTCGCTATACACTCGGCGATGAACGACAGCTTTGTCTGCGAACAGGATTTCAAAAAGACGATTTCCATGACAAAAATGTGCTCACAAATACCATGGGCCCCGTAAATCAAACCGAGAATCTCGGTGCGTTTGCAAGCCTGAAAGCTGAATGGCATTTACCAAAGCCGGAATTCTTGTCCCGGATCACCCTGAGTCCGGCGGTTCGTTGGGATCACTTTATCTTACATCAGCAAACATTTACGCGCAAGGATCAGCAAACCAGTCCACGCATCGGACTCTTGATCTCGCGATTTGAAAATTGGTTGCTGGCACTACGCGCCCATTGGGGAAAATCATTTAAAACTCCGACCTTTGCCGATTTGTTTTATCAGGATTTCAGGGTGCGTGGCAATGCTGATCTGTTGCCCGAAAAAAGCAGTGACAGGGATATCGGATTAAAAACCGGGCTCCCTTTTCTCGGCTGGCTCGAACTCGATGCTACATTTTTTCACCATCGGATCGAGGATCTCATTGTCTGGGAAATGGGTTCTTTTGCCACCTGGCGACCGAGCAATACCGACGCACTCCTGCAAGGGTGGGATCTGAGCGGTTCCTGGCAAACCTGGAAAAAACAGCTGCACATTACCTTCAGCCATACCTTATCGGATGCCCGGGATAAAAGCGATCGCCGCACAACCCGAGACAAACGGCTCGTCTATCGTCCGGAGCATACAACCAAGATCGGACTGGAGCTCGAGCTCGAACCCTTGATTATCTCTTATCATCGTCATGGGGTGAGTTCGCGCTTTGTGACCCCTTCCAACACAGTCAGCCAACCCGGCTATACCGTGGATGATGTATCTGTCTCTGTCCGGCACTCCTGGAAAGAGCTGGAAGGAACCCTTAAATTCTCTGTTTTTAATCTTTATGACAAATCTTATGAGATTATCGAGCATGCGCCATTACCGGGCCGTCATTGGCGGGCCGAGTACAAAATCGCCTATTGAATGGAGCCTGTACAGATGACCAAACTACGCGAAAGGAATCCCATGCGAAAAGCCCTCTTTGTCACTCTCTTGTTTTTCTTTACCAGTTCTGGCTTTGGCCAGGATGTTCCCAGAACATTATACGTCCTGAATGGCCTGGGAAGGAGCTTGTCAAAAATGGCGCTCGAAACCACACACATCGAGAACGATGTGCATGTCGTCGGCAATGTCCCCAATCGAATATATACCAAAGGCCGGAACATCTATGTGGTCAATTCCACCCCTCCCGGGATCACCGTTATCGATGGACAGTCACAAGAAATTCTCGGAACGATCAACCTGCCCGAAGGCAGTAATCCCTATGATATGGCTTTTGCAGGCACCGAACTCGCTTATGTCACCCTGCTGCTTGCAAATTCCATTGCCGTCGTCGATCTGCAGACCCGTGAGATCCTGCAGACCATCGATGTTGGCAGTGCTCCGCAGGGCATTCTGGTGGTCGACAATACCGCTTATGTGGCCAATTCCGGTGGTTATCCCGATTACCAGCCTTCCACCGTTTCAGTTATCGATATCCAGACCCACCAGGTCACCAAAACTCTCGACGTGCCCATGAATCCGCAGAATCTGGCCCTGGCACCGGATGGCAAACTCCATGTGGTGTGCACAGGCAACTTTGCCGATGTCACAGGCAAAAGCGTCGTGATCGATCCCTTTGGAGATGCCGATTGGACCCCACTGGTGGTCGACACGGTCGATATCGGTGGCTCACCCGGCGATATTGCCATAACCAGTGAAGGCATTGGCTATTTGGCGGCCTATGGCGATGGCAGCAACGGATTTCTTTACCGCTATGATACGGCAGCGGGCGAGGTCACGAATGATGCGACCAACCCTATCAAAGTGGGGAGTGGTGCCATGGCCCTGCTTTTCGATGCATTTGGCGATCATCTTTATGTCAATAATTTTGCCGATGATGCCGTGCAGCAACTCGATCCGCAAACCGGTGCGGTGCTGAATACCCTGGCGGTTGGTGATGGTCCTCAACATATGGCGATTCTTGAATCCATCATGACAAGCGATCCCTGGGCCGATGCAGTGGTCATGTTTAGTGCCGGCCCCGGAGCCGGACTGGGTCAAAACTTTTTCCCTGACAATGTTTTGGGGCCCCCGGATCCGGATCCTGCCATATCGGCTGTCAATCCCAGCGCCAAACCGCAGGAATTGCTCTCTCTGGGACATGGGGGTGAAATTGTCCTGGAATTTACAGACAATTATATCACAGATGGCAAGGGTATCGATTTTACCGTCTTTGAAAATGCCTTTTATTTAGGAGGTGATCCGTCACAGCCATTTATCGAAGCCGCCATTGTCGCCGTGAGTCAAGAGGGTGAAAACTGGGTGGAATTTCCGTATGACACCACGGATTTCTCCGGGCTCGCCGGCCTCACCCCCACCAAAGACACTCAAAATCCTCTCGATCCGACAGTCAGCGGTGGCGATGGATTTGACCTGGCAGAGGTGGGTCTCTCCTTTGCAAGGTATGTCAAACTGACCGATCTCGGCGATATCAAATCAGAAGGACAATGGAATGGTGATTTCGATCTGGATGCCGTGGTCGCAATAAACAGTGTCTCGGGGCAGCCGACAGATGTACAGCATTATAAAAATACACAACCCAAAAGATTTTTCTTACATCAGAACTACCCGAATCCTTTTAATTCCTCCACCACGATAGAATTCTCTGTTGAAAGAGCAGGCAGAATCGAGATCAACATTTATAATGACACCGGTCAATGGATCCGAACTTTGGTCAATCAAACCTATACCCCGGGCAGGCATCGAATACAGTGGCACGGAAAAAATGACCATTCTCAAAATGTGGCCAGCGGCATTTATTTTTACGAGATAAAGGTTGCAAACCAACGACAGTTCAGACCACTGACACTCTTGAGATAATAACGCCCCCACTTTTTCCCAGATGGCGACGGTTGTCCGTACCCTTTTCCCCTTTGTGGCAACCGCGCCGTTTTTTTACTATCCCCGGTCTCCCTGGTCATCAGGAACCCGACATCACCCTATACTATTTGTTTTTACTTGCTTTGGTGAAAACGCAAGTCAGAAAAAAATTCCAGTTTTCATTTTCTCTGTGTTTCTCCATGACCTCTGTGGTTATCTTTATTTGGACAGCAGTGTAATGGAATAAAAATCAATATCAACAGGTTTACCAATATAAATATTTAGGAGAGCCTAAAAAACGTCAATGAATGCCGCCCAAGAAAACTATATCAAAACCATCCTGAGTTTAGAGCTTGAAAACCAGACCGTCACCATCACGAAACTGGCAAAAAGTCTGAGTGTACGTCCGGCGTCGGCAACAGAAATGGTCATAAAATTACAGAAAGCAGGATGGGTCAAACACAAACTGTACAAAAGCGTGACACTTTCCCGCAAAGGGAGAGTCGCGGCCGCTAAAATTCTGCGCCGTCACCGGCTATGGGAAACCTTTCTTCATGATATCCTGAGCTTCCCCTGGTCAGAGGTACATCAAGAAGCGGAAAGATTCGAACATCTCACCTCTGAAAATATGGAACGGCGAATGGATGTTCTGCTCGGTCATCCGCAATTCGATCCCCATGGCCAGCCTATACCGGCCGAGGACGGAACGATCAACATCACCGCGGATGAAAAAATTTGGACCCCGCTGAGTTCCCTGTCATTGGGCCAGCAAGGTAAAATTGTACAGGTAAAAAACGAAAGTGAACCTTTTTTGAGTTACCTCGATTCTATCAATCTGAAATTGGATACAATTATTAAAATCGATCACATTTTGGATTTCGATCAATCCATGGAAATCAAAACAAATAATCAAAAAATTTTTATCAGCCACAAAGTGGCCAAAGAAATCATTGTCAGTCCCTCTTGATCAAAACAAGGAAATAACCATGCGAGTATTATTCTCTGTCATATTTGGATTATCTTTTGTATGTTTTACTTTTGCCCAGGAACTGGTCACGGATCGTCCGGACTATACCGAAAGCGCCCTGGTCATACCTGCACGCACCATACAAGTAGAAAGCGGCGCAGAGATGGTCACATTCAACTCTGTTGAGGAGCGATCTTTGCCTGTTGCACTGGCCCGTATCGGGCTCGGTCATCGTACGGAGGTTCGGGTCGGCTTTTCAGGATGGACAACCATAGAGATCCATGATCTCACGGAGACCTATGTCAATGACATGATACTGGAAGCCAAATACCAACTCACTCAAGCGAATGCGACCCTTCCCCTGGCCATTCTCTTGGTATCGACCCTTCCCACCGGGGATGACGAAATCTCTGCAGGGGATCCGGAAATGGGTGTCAAGCTGGCCGGTGCCTATGATCTGAACGATCGTATCGGACTGGGAGTGAATCTGGGCGCCATCTCTGTCAAATCCAATGGCGATCGGCAGATCTCTTCTCTGGCTTCGCTTGCCATGGGTATCGGGCTTTCTGATCAAGTGAGTGCATTCATCGAGTTTTATGCAGATATCCCTGAAAACGAATCCTGGCAACCCGTTGTGGATGGCGGTTTTACGGTGTTGCTCTCTCCCCTGATGCAACTGGATGCTTATGTGGGCAAGGGACTAAATGACCAGGCACCAGAGTATATCATTGGTGCAGGATTTTCAATACGCTTTGGTTACTGAGCATAAAACTCCAAGTGAAAATTGACCAATAATTATCCGCTATGGATATTAGGGAGAGTAAAATGAAAAATCTGCTATGGATGGTATTGATATTTTTGGTGGTAGGTTGTTCTTCTGATTCTTCAAAAAAAGCATCGCAGCCCTTAATCATGACCACCACCGGCATGATCGCCGATCTGGTTCAGAATATCGCTGGCCCGGATTATGTTGTTAAAGGGCTAATGGGGCCAGGTGTGGATCCACATTTATTCAAAGCTTCACAGGGGGATATTCAAAATCTCGCTTCTGCGGATATCATTTTTTACAATGGTCTTCATCTCGAAGGTAAAATGACTGAAATTCTCGAAAAAATGAGCGCAAGCAAACAGGTGGTAGCCGTGAGTTCTGAAATCAACCCGGCCAGACTCATTCCCCTGCAAGGTGCCAGCAGTGCTTATGATCCGCATATCTGGTTCAATGTCGAGCTTTGGCGACAGACGATTCCGGTCATCCAGGAGGCACTTGCAGAATCCTTTCCAAAAGACCATGCAAGTTTTGAAAAGAATGCCGCGAAAATGGACAGTCTCTATGCAGATTTGCACCAGTGGGTGATCGAACAGGTGGCCTCTGTCCCTGAGACCCAGCGCAAACTGATCACCGCTCATGATGCATTCGGATATTTTGGCAAGGCTTACGACATCGAGGTTTATGGTTTGCAGGGCATATCGACAGTTGCAGAATACGGCGTCAACGATATCAACCGCATGGTAGATTTGATTCTTGATACCCGCATCCGTGCGGTCTTTGTAGAGACCAGTGTTCCGCAGCGCTCCATTGAAGCCGTGGTCGCAGGGGTTCGCGCCAGAGGCGGTACGGTCAATATCGGAGGGACGCTCTATTCCGATGCACTGGGCGGACCGGACAGCGGAGCCGATACCTATATCGATATGGTGCGGCATAATGTGCAAACCATTGTAAAAGCGCTGAAATAGGAGCAATGACCATGCAAACACCCTTTGAAAACACCCCCCCTATCGAAGTGCATGATATGACGGTAGCCTATCACAAGAAACCTGTCCTGTGGGACGTGGACTTTAGCGTTCCTGCTGGCAAGCTGATCGGCATCATCGGTCCCAACGGAGCCGGCAAAAGCACTCTCATCAAGGCAATTCTCGAACTCTTGCCCAAAGCCTCGGGCTGGGTCAAAATATACGGAAAACCCTTTAAGGAAATGCGTGAACTCGTGGGGTATGTTCCGCAAAAAGAATCGGTGGACTGGGACTTTCCCGTGAATGTGCTGGATGTCGTACAAATGGGACTTTATGGCCAACTGGGATGGATCAAACGTCCGGGCAAACGCCATGCCGAACTGGCGTTTGAGAGCTTAAAACGAGTCGACATGCAAGAGTATGCCGGCCGACAGATCAGCCAGCTCTCCGGAGGACAACAACAGCGGGTATTTCTGGCCCGGGCCCTGGCACAGGATGCACAGATCTATCTCATGGATGAGCCCTTTGCCGGCGTGGATGCAGCCACAGAAAAGGCGATTATCAGCCTGCTGAATGAATTAAAAGCCAAAGGCAAAACCGTGCTAGTGGTGCACCATGACCTGCAGACCATTACCGAATACTTTGATCATCTGATCATGCTCAATATGAGAGTCGTTGCCAATGGCCCGGTCAATGAAATTTTTAACAAAGAAAATTTACATCGCACCTATGGCGGCAAGTTGACGATTCTGAGCGAAGCAGCCGAAAAAATCGGCCAGGCCGGAGGAGTGTCTCATGATCGATGAGGCATTGCGATTCCTGAGTCTGGCAGACGCCAATGTACGTTATGTATTGACGGGTTCTGTTCTCCTGGGCGCTGCCTCAGGTGTGGTGGGCACGTTTACCGTATTGAGAAAACGAAGCCTTATCGGCGATGCCCTGGCGCATGCAGCGCTTCCCGGTGTCGCTTTAGGATTTTTATTGACCCTGTCCAAATCCATTATGCCACTCTTCATCGGGGCCTCTGTTGCCGGCATTCTCGGCGTGCTCGCCATTATCGGGATCAGCAAAATGGGACGCATTAAAGAAGATTCCGCGATCGGCATCGTACTGTCGGTGTTTTTCGGGGTCGGAATTGTCCTTTTGACGCATATCCAGCGTCTGCCTTCCGGGAATCAAAGCGGATTGGACAAATTTTTATTCGGCCAGGCAGCGTCCATGCTTCCCCAGGATATTGCGCTCATGTCTGTCATTTCTTTGATTGCAGTGGCGACTATCATACTGTTTTATAAAGAATTTCGGTTATTGGTTTTTGATGCCAACTATTTGGCGGCACTGGGATTTCCTGTGACAATGCTCGATATTCTGTTGATGTTTCTGGTAGTGCTGGTGGTCATGATCGGTCTGCAAGCGGTTGGGGTCGTGCTTATGGCGGCCCTGCTGATCACACCGGCTGCGGGGGCAAGATTCTGGACAGACAAGCTAAAAAATATGCTTTTCCTGGCTGCGTTTTTCGGAGCGGTTTCCGGTATGCTGGGAGCCTTTTTTAGTTCGCTGGCACCCAGGGTACCCACCGGCCCCGTCATGGTGCTGGCCGCAACCCTGTTTTTTGTGATCTCTGCCCTTACCGCACCCAAACGAGGTTTGCTGGCCAAGTGGCAGCAACAAAGAAATAACAAAAAACGAATGGACCAGGAGCATTTTTTGCGGGCAACCCTGGAATGGATGGAATCGAATGGTCCTAAAACAGAGGTCAGAGTATGGGATATTTCACAAAACATTGGCCGTTCTGAAATCAAAACCAGACAGATCGCTCGTTCGCTTGCCAAGGAAAACATGATCACAATGCCCTCGCAAAGCGTAAAATTGACAGAAAAAGGTTATAAAAGAGCTCTGGCTATTTTAAAAAGTCATCGCTTGTGGGAATATTATCTTTTACATCGAATGTCTCTACAAGAGGATCATGTTCATCGTGATGCTGACCAGGTCGAGCATATCCTTTCAAATGAAATGATCGAACAGCTGGAAGCCATTCTCAAAGAACAAGGGGTTGACACTGACAAAATCACCAGTGTACACCCGGTTAACCTATAGGATCTTTATGGAATTCTCTGCATCATTTTGGATCATTCTGACCGGCGCCCTGGCCGCAGGAGCATGTGGTTTGGTGGGCAGTTTTCTGGTTTTGCGTAAAATGGCTCTTTTGGGCGATGCGATCAGTCACGCAGTCTTGCCGGGTATTGCCATCGCTTTCCTGTTGACGGCTTCCCGGGATGTGGGTCCCATGCTCATTGGGGCAGCAGCTTTTGGATTGCTGACGGTTTTTCTTATCGAACTGCTGCATAAACAATGGCGGGTCCAGGAAGATGCGTCTATCGGAATTATCTATACCGCATTGTTTGCACTGGGTGTGGTGCTGATATCAGCCTATGCCGGGCATATCGACCTCGATCAGGAATGTGTGCTCTATGGAGAAATCGCTTATACACCGTGGGATCTCTTGATGATCGGCGGACAAAGCTGGGGACCGCGTCCGGTCTGGCTGTTAGGTGGAATGTTTTTGCTCAACATAGGTCTGGTATTGCTGTTTTATAAAGAACTCAAAATCGCCTCATTCGATCCCGGTCTGGCCACGGCCCTGGGATTCAACGTCGCCCTCATTCACTATATGCTCATGGGTGCAGTCTCTCTCACCACGGTTGCTGCATTCGAGTCGGTGGGTGCCATTCTGGTGGTGGCGATGCTCATCGTTCCGGGTGCCACCGCATATCTATGGACCGACCGCTTGTCTCATATGCTGATTCTCTCTGTTATGACCGGTATTCTTTCTTCAATTCTTGGCTACGGCATCGCCAGTATATGGGACAGCTCGATTGCCGGAGCCATGACCGTTGCAGCCGGCGGGCTGTTTGCGCTTTCAATCCTCCTGTCACCTCGCTATGGATTAATGGCCAGGCTCGTGAATCAATTTCGCCTGAGCATCCAGTTCGCTTCTGACCATCTGATGCTGAGCCTGCACCGGTTACTGGAACGGGAAAATAAACACCTGGTCTCTATCGATGAGATCTATGCGTCGACCTCTACATCACGATTCGAATCATTCCTGGCGATCAAATACAACCAAAAAAAGGGACGCATCGTGCGCGAGGATGATCATCTGAAACTGACAGAACGCGGAACAGAGATGGCGCAATCTCTGATTCAGGGGCACCGGCTGTGGGAACATTTTGCAGACCGTGAACTTGGCCTCCCCCCAGACCATGTCCACGCCTCTGCACACAGGGTCGAACACTTTATAGATGATAAAATGGTAAAAGCTTTACAACAAAAATAAACCGTTTCGATGGCTCAACCCTACTATTTCAATAATAACAGGCCACTCGACACATTAACAATATTTACTTGGAGAACAGGAACTTGTCTCTCGGGATATATTCAACAGATAAATGTCAAAATGATAATCTCGTCGGACTCGATTTGATATTCAAAATTGCAGGAAAAGACCTATACTAACAAATCTAAAGGCAGATAATGAGGGACATTTCCTTGATTAATGGAACAACAGGATCGCTCACTTGGCTTTAAAATTAATTAAAGTGACTTTGCAAATCCTTACACTCTTTTTTTTCCCCCCTTGCAATAGTTTTCAGGAAAAATTGAGATCAAATGACTTGCATTAATCCTCACGGGTTTGTAATATAGACTCAAATAAACAGTCTTTTCTACCAGCCGAGCCTTGCCATGTCAACCCAAACCACCCGTCGCGACTTTATACGAACGGCGTTTGCATGCCTAATTCCCATCTCCATTGGGTGTTCATGGAAACAATCGCGAAAACCCAACATCATCCTGATCATGGCCGATGATTTGGGATACGGAGACATTGGGTGTTATGGCAGCGACACCATTAAAACGCCCCACCTGGATGCGCTGGCAAAAGGGGGACTTTTATTTACGGATTACTATGCCAATGCTCCCGTCTGTTCACCCACCCGCGCGGCCTTGTTAACCGGCCGCTATCAACAACGCTCTGGCCTGGAAGGGGTCATCTATGTGCGCGGTGAAACCCGGCAGACCGGCATGGATCCATCCGAGATCACGTTCGCAAATGGCCTCAAAAACAACGGGTATGCGACCGGACTGTTTGGCAAATGGCATCTTGGTTACAGAAAAAAATACAATCCCGTGCACCAGGGATTCGATGAGTTTAAAGGCTATGTCAGCGGCAATATTGACTATCATTCGCATTATGATAATGCCGGCATTTTTGACTGGTGGCATAATCTCGAACAGGTCAAAGAAGAGGGCTATTGCACCGATTTGATCACCCGGCACACAATCGCTTTTATCAAAAAGCACAAGGATCGGCCATTCTGTGCGTACGTACCCTATGAAACACCCCATTGTCCTTATCAGGGGCCAAAGGACGAGCCTGAACGATTCCCTGATACAGATTTTACCTATGAAGGCAAACGTCCGGATCAAAAAAATGCCTACAAAGAGATGATCGAATCCATGGATGCGGGTATTGGCCATATTGTAAAAACCGTTACGGATTTGGGACTGGAAAAGGAGACCTTTATCTTTTTCTGCTCGGACAATGGTGCTGTCGGAAAGGTCGGAAGCAATGGCAGCTTGCGCGGACAAAAAGGCTCATTATGGGAAGGGGGTATACGAGTACCGGCGATCGCGTATTGGCCCGGAACCATCCCCGCAAACCTTAAGACCGATGTCCCGGCGATGAGCATGGATCTGTTTCCCACGCTCCTGGCGCTCACCAGAACATCCCATGAGGGAATTCCCCCGTTGGATGGAATCGATTTTACACCGCTCTGGACGCAAACCCGCTTTGACCCCCATCGCACTCTGTTTTGGCGATATAGAAATCAAAAAGCTGTGCGGCAGGGGAAATGGAAACTCTTGATAAATCATGACAAACCTCACTTGTTCGACCTGTTCAAAGATCCTCAGGAAGCTCAGGATCTCATAGATCAACATCCCCAGGTGGCGGCAGAGTTGCATGATCAGTTGGATGCCTGGGAAACCGATGTATTGCATAGAGTTGAACTCAAGACCACTTGATGATCCGACGGTATTCTATTTTGGACATCAGAAAAGTTACAGGGTCAATAAAGGCAGAGGAATCACTTTTAACATCCTATCTCATAAAACTCTCAAATTAGGGGCCGCTACGATCTGGACGTTTGGAGGACTGGTCCTCCTGCTCAAAGGAGCGAGTCTGCTCACCAAAGCGAGCGGCTTTGAAAAAGCCATCGCGTGGCCCCTGCTTGCCCTGGTATCTGGTTTCATTTTTGGCGGGATAAAGGCAAAATTCATCTTTACCAAAAATTGCCAAAAAAACCTCGAACGAATCGAGAAACTCGATAATCCTAAATTCTGGCAGTTTTTCAGGCCCAGATTCTTTGCTTTTTTGGCTGCCATGATTCTGACCGGCACCATACTCTCCCGGTTAGCGATGAACAATTACTCCCTTTTAATCGCAGTGGCAACGCTGGATATTTCCATTGCCACCGCGCTCCTGGCAAGCAGCCGTGCCTTTTGGGGAAAAGTCTGCATAAAATGA
>WJME01000172.1 GCA_014728115.1 Candidatus Zhuqueibacterota bacterium
AGGTAAATTTTACGATCAATTGGATCAATCCCGAGGACGAAAGTGGGGTGGTCAGAAGTTACTGGAAAGTGGGGTCCCCTCCGGCTTCCAATAAGGATTTTAATGGCGTCGGCCAGGCACAGGGTCCTCTGCAAATCCAGGCTCCCAGAGAGGGAGAGATTCCTGTTTATGTATGGCTCGAGGACAAATGGCAAAATGTGGATTATCGCCAGCATGCCAAAGTTTTACTGCGCTATGATGCTACCCAGCCGACCATTTCGGCACTCTATTTTCTCGATCCGGGACATCCACCTGCCTGGTATCAGAGTGAAAAGAATCCTGATGCAAAGCTGGTGGCAAAAATTCAGGATCTAGCTGCTGATTCTTTGATCGTTTCCAATGAAACGCTCGGCATCTTTGATAGCTATCACTCTCTGGATGATTCATTGGTGATACCCATTGCCATTCAGGGATACGGCAGTTTACAAACGAATATCAACATTGCTGTGGTGGACAGTGCCGGCAATCAACGCAATAAATCCATAACCCTGCGAATCGATAATACTCCTCCGACAGGAGCAACGGCTCTCTCGCCAGATACGAGCTCTGAATTATCGTTTACCGTCAGCTGGCAGGGTGCAAAGGATAGCGAAGGTGTGGGACTGTCGGGCAGATATGACATTCGTTATCGTGAAGAGAATGGTCCCTGGCAAACCTGGTTGACCCAGTTTCAGGGCGACCATGCCCAGTTTGACCGAGCCACGCATTCGAAGCACTATGAATTCGAAGCTCTTGCCTGGGATCTTGTCGGTAATCGGGAGGTTGCTCTGGGTACGGCCGAGACCAGTACTCTGGTGGATACCACAGCCGATGACATTGCAGCGCCGCCTCCTCCGAGATCGATCCTTGTGGATGGCCGCAGTGACAGATTCTGGAAATCGACTCCTGATTTTGCCATCTCCTGGACGCTTCCTTCAGATGAAAGCGGACTCGAGACCCTGTACTATAAAGTGGGTAGCCAGCCACCGGCCTCCAATCAGGATACCACCGGCTCGGTTTCTCCTACCGGACCTTTAACGGTGACGGCTCCGGCACAAGGGATTTTTGGCGTTTATTTGTGGCTTGCCGACGGCAAGGGCAATACAGATTATCGCAACCATGCCAGAGCGAGCATTCGCTACGACGCGCAAGCACCGGTTGTACAGTCCACCTCTTATCGAAATGCCGGTGTAGAGCCTGACTGGTATTCCCTGAGCACAAGCAGCATTGCTGAATATGTCCTGAACTATAATGAAAAACAGATGGATCTGCTCCAGATTACCATTCCCGGGCTAGGCGTCGACATTCGCAATGCGAATCCTGCCAGTCTTGTCAATGCCACGGAAATTATCAATATTCCGATCAGTGGAGCCAGCGATGGGGTCTATACTCTGACCACCACACTAACAGACAGCGCCGGCAACAAAACCACCCTGCAGGATACCCTGCATATCGATACCACTGCACCGCAACAAGTAAATGTCAGCTCTCCCGATACCACCGGCTATAAATCGTTCAATGTGTCCTGGTCCGGAGGGAATGATGGCGATGGTGTGGGGATATCGGGCTCTTTTGATGTGTGGGTGAATGACAACAGCAGAGGGTGGGAAATTTGGCTGAATAAAACCACGCAAAAGACTGCCCAGTTTCAGGGAGAGCACGGGCATGTCTATTATTTCGAGGCAGTTGCCTATGACCGGCTGGGTAACCATCAGCCGCGTTATGAAGCGCTTTCGGAAACGATTGTTGACACGACCCTTATCGATCTCATTGCACCTCCTGCACCGCTCTCTCTTGTTGCAGGCAAAAGTAATCCCAGTCCCTGGCAGCGATCCCGTACATTTGAACTGAACTGGGAAAATCCTCAAGATGTAAGTGGAATAAGCAGAGCATTTTACAAGCTCGATTCTCCTCCACAATCTTCTACTGATACCACGGCTACGCTTGCCGGGGTGGCTCCGGCTTTAGTAAAAGCCACTAAACCCTATGGTCAGTGGCTCTATCTATGGTTAGAGGACGGTAGCGGCAATAGTGATTATCGCCATTATGCTGGAGTGCGTCTGCGCTATGATAATACCAGGCCGGTTATCGATTCTTTGCGCTATGATCCCTTGCCGGTGCAGGAGCACTGGTTTAATCCGTTGGTGGTTCGGGATGTGGATTTGTCGTGTTACTATACTGAAAAAAATCTTGCTTCCGTTCGTGTCGACATTCCCGGTTGGATCGATTCCACGTTTGTTGCCGGGTTTGACTCGCCCTTTTCTTTTACCCTCGAATTTAGAGACAAATCAGACGGTCTTTACCCGATCGGGGTGACCCTTTCAGACAGCGCAGGGAATACAGCCATCGATTCCCTTTATATCGGTCTCGATTCGACGCCGCCACAAGGCACGGTTGCCATATCTCCGGATTCGATGGCACCCGGACTGATCCAGGTGACCTGGTCAGATAATGCGGCCACAGATGGCCAGGGCTCTGGACTCGCGGGTCTCTATGACGTCCGGGCAAAGATTGATGATGAGGATTGGCAACCCTGGTTGACTCGTACGCCTCTTACGAGTTCACAGTTTGAAGGCACCAATATCAATCGCGTGGCTTTTGAGGCCGCTGCGTATGATAAGGTCGGAAATCGTGAAATGATGACCGGGACTGAGGAAAGCGTGACGATTCTGGATCCGTTGTTCGGCGATGGCAAAGCACCCGGTTCTCCGCTCAACATGACCCTGGTTCATCCCGACCCTCTGGCCTGGAGTCAGGGAGATTCACTGCTTATCAGCTGGGAGAATCCACCAGATCCGAGCGGTGTCACGCGTGCGCGTTTGAAAATCGGTCAGGCTCCCACTGCCAATGATGACACCACGCTGACCATGGCTGCCACGCCACCTATTCGTCTCGATGATCTGCCCGAAGGCGAATTGACCCTGTTTTTGTGGTTGCAAGACGGTAGCGGCAATAATGATTATCGTCAGGCAGACTCGCTATCCATAAAGGTCGATCGAACCGAGCCGGTCCTCATGACCAAAGAAATCGCAAATGCTCATCATGAGGGCAAGTGGCTCAACACACACCTTGAACAGAGTGCCCGGTTCGACATTGGCTATACAGAGGATCATCCCGCTCAGATTGTCTTGCGCAGCGATATCTTGCCGGCACCGTTTGTCAGTAACGAACTGACTGCCGGGAGTGATCAGACATGGAGTTATGACCTGTCGCTGCGAGACTGGTCGGACGGCTGTTATCTTTTTATCATTGAATTGTGGGATTTGGCAGGTCATGTGAGCTATGATACCCTGGATTTGTGCCTGGACAGTCAGATTGCCCAGGGCGCTCAGGCTTCTTCTCCTGAAACCAGTGCAAATGGTGAATTTATCGTGAGTTGGAGCGGTACCTTGCAGGGAGATGATGGCAATGGGGTGGGGTTGACCGGCGAATATGATGTCCGGCTGAGGATCGATGATGGTCAGTGGTATCTGCTATATGATAAAGTTCGTCAGACCTCGTTTAAATATGTGGGTGTTCATGGACATCGTTACGCTTTTGAGGTCGCTGCATGGGATCTTGTGGGGAATCGCGAGCCATTTTTAGGTCAGGCAGAGACTGTCACTCGAGTGGATACAACCGTTTCTGACACGAATCCTCCTCCGGCACCGGTATCGCTGTCAGTTCATGATAAGAGTCCTTCACCCTGGCAGTCGTCACCCGAGTTTTCGGTTGTTTGGCAGGAACCCGTTGATCCCAGCGGCATCGCGAGGCTATATTACAAACTAAATATTCCCCCGCAAGCCAATGACGACACCACAGCAACACAAATCGCTAACGGTCCATTGAGTGTGACAGCAAATAAAAAAGAGGGTCAGATGCTCTATGTGTGGCTGCAAGACTCTCGGGGTAATGTCGATTTTCGCCAGTGGGAATCTATACTGCTGAGATATGATCCTGATCCTCCGCAAATAGATTCACTAAAGTGGGTGAATCCGCTCTGGTCTGACAACTGGTTCAACCAAAAAGAGAGCGATGAATTACAATTGCAAGTCTTTTACCAGGAATCACATCTGGATTCTGTGATTCATGAACTGACTCTAGGATCGTCTGTCGAGCGCCCCGTGACCCGTGAGGAAGCAGGCTCGGCCTCTGTCATTTGCAACGTCCCGGTCGCTTTCCTCGATGACGGAAACTATCTTCTCGATGTGGTTCTGGTGGACAGTGCTGCGAACCGCAGTGCTCCCGGAAAGACATCCTTTTATCTCGATAGCCAGCCACCCGAGATTACCAATCAGACAGCCATCACCACCGTAGAACAGGGAACCGAGATTCAGGTTCGTGCCCTGGTCGATGACGAAAATCCTTTACAGTATATTCGGCTCCTCTATCGTCCGGGCGGAAGCAGACAGGGAACCTCTGTGGATATGCAAAAGCTGGAAGACCAGGTTTTCACGGCTTCTATCCCGGGCACTGCAAGTGCTGAAAGAGGCGTGGAATATCTTATCTTTGCATCGGATGGCGTAAATCAAACCCGGTCACCTTCTGTGAACAGTGCTCAGGCACATGGTGTGCGTGTGAGCCTTGCTCAGGGATTGTCATACCCACAGCCTCTTGCTTTTGGTCAGGATCAGTCTGCCTATCGAATGATCTCTGTTCCGGCAAAATTGCAAAATTCCCATCCCCCGGACATTTTCGAGGATGATCTCGGAGCGTATGATCACAAGAAATGGCGATTTTTCGAGTGGAGCGCCACTGACAACCAGTACATAGAGTATCCTGAAATAGATTCGTTAAGGTCCGGATCCGCCTATTGGCTGATCAATTCTCAAGAAAATATCACACTTGATACAGGACCTGCCACGACTCTTTCTACAGTCGAACCATTTGCCATTCCTCTGCGTCAGGGGTGGAATGACATTGCCGTGCCGTATGCATTTTCAGTAGATTGGCAAGATATCAAAGTCGCCAGTGCATTGGACACCACGGATATTCAGGGTCCTTATGCCTATGAGGGCGAATGGCTCTTGCCTCCTCAGGTTCGCACCCTGGCTCCATGGACCGGCTATAGTTTGTATGCCTTGCGCGATGATCTTTCTTTGATCATTCCTGCAAAAGAAAAGACCCCTGCCAAACGCGTCCCTGTCCGGCACACGCTGCCTGAAGCTCTTGAAATGCTCCAGTTGGTTGTGCAGCACGGAAATCGTTATGATGAAACCTTGTATTTGGGCTTTTCTGAACATGCTACCGAACAGTGGGACGCAAAATTTGATTTTATCAAACCGAGATCGGTTTTTGAACAGATCCGCACGGTGATTGTGAAAAAAGATGCACCGCTGGGACACCTGGAATGGGCCACGGATTTCAGGCCTCCTCAGGAAGGGGCTATTTGGAATCTTGCGATACAATGCAAAGAGATCGAGGGGCCCATTAAAATTCTCGTGCGAAAATTGACCTGGCAAGAGGATCTCATCAGATTACACGATGTACAAAATGGCCAATATCTGGATTTGAGTACCGACTCTACGGTGAGCCGCATGGCCGGGGAGCATATGGAGTTTCGTTTGCTGGTCGGTTCAGCTGAATTTATGGAAGAGCAAAATGCCAATCCCTATGTGCCCGAATCATTTGCCTTGCACAGCAATTATCCCAATCCGTTTAACAGTTCTACGGTAATAGAGTTCGAGTTGCCTACGACGGCACGTATTGAACTGGACGTCTTTAATGTACTCGGGCAAAAAGTAAAGACCCTGGCCAATGCCTCCTTTACTGCTGGTAAACACCATGTATTATGGAATGCCACGGACGAAACGGGTCAGCAGGTGGCGACTGGAGTTTATCTATTGGTGTTCAAGACCGCGGAGCAGAGATTTACTCATAAAATGCTTTATTTGCGTTAGGATCGACATGATGATTAAACGATTTTCCCTGTTTTCCATACTGTGTGTTTTGGTTCTTATTAACCTGTTGTCTGCCCAGCAATCCCGGTATTCGCCAAAAGTGGAAAAGGGGCTGGAGCTGTTTTATCAGGCAGAATTTGATCGAGCGGTAGATGTTCTCGGAGAGGTACTGGATAATCCGCTTGCGACCCAGGCAGATCTTTTTATGGCGCGAGTATATACGGCTTTTACACTGATTCGATCCGGGGTCGAATCAGCGGTGGTCGATCAAATGTTACAAACCGCGATCCGGGCCAATCCGGGTCAATCCCTCGATCCCATGCGGACCCCTCCGGATTTGTTCAAACGATTCAATTCGATCCGAGGCTCCATGATGGGGGATATTGTGATCAAGACAGAGCCTGCCGATGCCAATGTCGTGTTGATCGATCCAGAGGTCGGTTCTAAGGTGAGTCTCACGCATCCGGCTGTTTTTTCCGATCTCGTAAATGATCAATATCAAATTGCAGTGACCCGCAAGGGATATGCGGAAAAAGTCCTGCAAGTAGAGGTCACCGGCGGAAAACCAGATACACTTTTTGTCTCCTTGCAAAAGCAAACTGTGAACTGGATGCGATATGCCCCTTGGGCCGGGGGAGCGGTTTTATTGGGGACACTGTTAGCGACCCAACTGGGGGGCGATGACGACGATTCTGATACACCACCGTCAGCGGTTTTACCTTCTCCCCCGAATCGACCATGATCATAAAGGATAGTTTCGATGGAACTGATGCTCTATGACCGGCATAAACGCGATGAATTCGGAGCCCACCTGATCGGGGTTGATGAGGCCGGACGCGGGCCGCTGGCCGGTCCTGTGGTTGCTGCTGCGGTGATATTTCCTCCTGATATCGAGAACCTGGAAGAGATCACCGATTCCAAACTGCTCACTGCCCAGACGCGACAGCGTCTGGAGATCGTCATCAAAGAAAAAGCCTTGGCTTATGCCACGGCCGCTATTTCCAATGATGAAATTGACCGAATCAATATTTTGCAGGCCTCATTACTGGCCATGCAACGAGCAGTCGAGCAAATACGTGTTCCACCGCATTATATTCTTGTCGATGGCAATAGACTGCCCATATGGGAATACCGTTCAGAAGCGCTGATAAAAGGAGATCAACAGAGTATGTCCATCGCGGCCGCATCCATTTTGGCCAAAGAGGCCAGGGATCGTCTCATGATCGAATATGACACGCTCTATCCTGAATACAGTTTTGCCAGCCACAAAGGGTATGCCACGCGTGGACACCTCGATGCGATTGCCCAATATGGGTTATGCAAGTTACACAGGCGATCTTTTCAGGCCAGGGAACTGCTGGAAAAAGGAATCTATGAATAAGCGCGAACTGGGAAAACGCGGTGAAGAGATCGCGGCACAATATTTGCAAAAAATGGGGATGGAACTTTTGGCGCAAAATTTCCGTACCAAAAGGGGTGAAATCGACCTGATTCTGAATGATTGTGGCACACTTGTCTTTGTAGAAGTCAAAACCGCCACAACGCCGGTTTTTGGTCCACCCGAAACATGGGTGGATCGAAAAAAACAACACAAAGTTGCGCATGTTGCTCAGGAATATCTATGGCAAAACCGGATAGAGAATAGGGATTGTCGATTCGATGTGATTGGTGTCTGGTATAATCCGCAGCTGACAATAAAACACTATCGCAACGCCTTTTGGATGGAGTGATCTTTATGCAAAACCCGCAAACCCTGAGACCTTTCCTGATCACGATCTGGGAAATAGTAAAGTGGTTAGCCGTTTTTTATCTGCTTTGGCCGTTACAAAACTTGACCACCCAACAGCCTGTCTCTTTACCGCGGGTCATGCTGGGTATTTTGCTTTTCATTATTTTTAGCGGCAAAATTCTTTATGATACGATTATCGACAGAGTCAAGGAACAACGAGAGGGCAGAGGAGTTTCAGAATTATTGACCTTGTTGGGAATTGTTATATTGGTGGCCCTTGTTGTGGGGATCTTTTTGGTACTCATCGGTTTGACGGTTTTTGCTGTCATGCAACAGCAAACTATCCCACAACAACAGCCCTGATTACATTTAGCAAGCGAACCCTCAGGATGTCAATATGATGTCGTTCTTTTTTTTGCAGTATCTGGTGTCCATCCGTTACCGGTAAATGCTTGCATTATCGAATATTTTTCTTGATTAAAAGAGAATTAATTTGTACTATATTTGACATTCTCGATAACTGCAAGCCACCTTAGCTCAGATGGTAGAGCGGCTCACTCGTAATGAGCAGGTCGTCGGTTCGATTCCGTCAGGTGGCTCTTTTTATTTCGGTACCGGGATAGCTTGAACATAAATCCGGAGTCGACTTGAGAAAAATTTCGCTTTTCATACTTTTACTTTTGAGCGTCAGTGGTGCAGCCGAGTATTCGCCTGGTACCATCGGTTTTCAATTCCTGCGCACCAGTGTGGGCGCCAGACCTGCCGGAATGGGGGGGGCATTTATCGCTATTCCCGGTGACGTGCATGGAATCTATTATAATCCCGCCGGACTATCCTATGTCGAACAACCTCAGGCCACGTTTACCTATCATAATCATTTACTAGACCTTAACTCCGGTTTTATCGGTGCCACTCATCCTGTGAAAGGTGTGGGCGTTCTCGGATATGGGGTTTTGTATATGGACTATGGCAAATTCGATAAAACAGACATCGATGGCCAACGGCTCGGTGATTTTGGTGCCAACAGTATCGCCCTGAGTACCTCTCTGTCACGCACGATATGGAAAAATGTCTCAATCGGTGTATCCGGAAAATATATTCGGGCTGCCATCGAGAGCTATTCTTCTGATGCGCTGGCCACCGACCTGGCCATGATGGTGGGCTTTCCTTCACAAGATCTCTATTTTGCTGCCGGCTATTACAATCTCGGCACAACCCTTTCGGCTTTTGTAGAGCATAAAGATCCTTTACCGGCCCATTTTCGGGTAGGATTTTCTAAACGATTGGCTCACTTGCCGCTTTTATTCTCTTTTAATCTCTATAAATTCGATCAGGAACAATGGCATGGCTCGGTGGGTGGTGAATTTACCTTGTCGAATCATGTCCTGTTTCGTATAGGATATGACCATATCGGACAGGAAATGCAGGTGGGAACCTCGAAAGATCGGTTGGCGGGTGCGGCGCTGGGTTTTGGATTCCTGTACAAACAATATCGAATCGACTATGCTCTGACTCATATGGGGGAACTGGGCACGGTCAACCGGTTTACGCTTTCCGGTCAGTTTTAATCACACCTGGGCCACATCTCAAAGGTGATGAAAAGGAGTTATGGGCTGAGGGGATCATGTCGATGACCAAACCCAAACTTTTTTCCATCAGATTATTCTCACCTTGATTTCATTGTGCGATCCTCATTTTTAATCCTTTGGTTTTTTTTATGAATTTTTCTAAATTTGGCAAAATGGGGAGACCATGAAACCTGTTACCATCCATACGCTGGCATCCATGAAGCAAAAAGGGGAAAAAATTAGCGCCCTCACTGCCTATGATGCCCTCATGGCCATGTTACTGGATAAGGCTGGCATAGATTTTATCCTTGTAGGGGATTCCTGTGCGACCGTGGTGCAGGGCGAGTCCAGTACATTACCCATGACCATGTCACACACCTTATATCATACCAAAATAGTACGAAAAGGGGTTCAGCGTGCCTTGCTGGTCGCGGATATGCCTTTTATGTCCTATCAAGAGAGTTTGTCAAAGGCTATCAGAAATGCCGGTCGATTGTTTCAGCAAGCAGGTGTGGATGCAGTCAAGATCGAAGGTGGAGCGGAAATGGCAGAGACGATTCAAAAAATCGCTAGGGCCGGCATGCCGGTGATGGGGCATTTGGGACTCACTCCCCAGTCGGTCAAGCAATTCGGGGGCTATAAATTGCAAGCTGCCACGCGTGCATCAGCAGACAAGCTCATTAAAGATGCCCGGGTCGTTCAGGATGCGGGTGCTTTTGCACTCGTCCTCGAAAAGATCCCTCAAACCCTTGCCCGGCAAGTGACCCAAGCACTGGATATTCCCACCATCGGTATCGGAGCCGGTCCGCATTGCGATGGACAGATCCTTGTTTCGCATGACATTTTGGGATTATTTCAGGCCTTTCAACCCAGGTTTGTCCGAAGATATGCTGACCTCGCTTCTGAAATGAGCCAGGCCTTTACCAGGTATATCAAAGATGTCAAAGACGGGAATTTCCCGGCACCGGAAGAGAGTTATGACAGTGAAATTGAATAGATAAAATCTTTGGTCATGATCATAGCAAGAAAAATAGAGCAACTGAAAACCCTTTTGGCAAAAGCGCGTCTTTCAGGGCATAAAGTCGGACTGGTTCCCACCATGGGCTATCTGCATGAAGGACATCTCAGTCTTGTCGAAACGATTGTTCCTTATGTAGACCTTGTGGTCATGTCGATATTTGTCAACCCTACACAGTTTTCACCGAGTGAAGATTATGAATCTTATCCCCGTGATCTCGAGAAAGATATTAAACGGGCCGAGTCTGCGGGGGTCGAGATTATTTTTTCTCCTTCTGTACGAGAAATGTACCCCAAGGGTTATCAGAGTTTTATCCATGTAGACAAGGTTTCCGAAGGGCTCTGTGGGGCTTCAAGGCCTCACCATTTTCGGGGAGTGACAACCGTGGTCGGCAAGCTGTTCAATATTGTCCAACCCGATTTCGCTGTGTTTGGGGAAAAAGATTATCAGCAACTCGTGGTGATCAAACAGATGGTAAAAGATTTGAATTTCCCGGTTCGCATTCTCGGGTCTCCGATTATAAGAGAAGATGACGGGCTGGCCAAGAGTTCCAGAAATGTCTATTTATCACCAGAGCAACGTCGTAATGCGCCTCTGCTCTACTGCACCCTGCAAAGCGTCAAAGATGCTTTTGAAGGAGGGGAACGCACCGGGAAGACTCTGGTAGAGATGACTCGTCAGGCGCTTGATATTCCCGAGGTTCAAATCGATTATATCGAACTCGTGCATGCCGAATCTCTGCAGCCATTGCAAGGAAAAATTCATTCCCAGCCTGTGTTATTAGCGCTTGCCGTCTATATGGGATCCACGCGGTTGATTGACAATATACGTCTGCAATGACGAGGAACCTCTCGTCGGAAAAAAAGTAAAAATATAAGAATCAAATCATTGATTTTATCATTTCAATTTTGTAAATTAGACGCAAGCAAGCAAAACAAGGAGTTTGGAGCCATGAAGCAAGTCATGTTTATCTTTATGTTTTTATTGATACTTCCCGGGTTGTTACTGGCTCAATATAAAACCGATACCAACCCCATCAACATTGCACAGGCCATTTCACAGCCTGTAAATGCCGGCAAAGCAGCCATGGGTATTTTGGGTTTGGATCCGTCCAAATTGCATATTTCGCACTCTTATCAAATGAATGTAGGATCTTTGGGTGGGAATGCCTTTTCACAGGGTTTATATCTCAATACTTTGACATATCAGTTCAATATACCCTTGACCATGTCAGTGCAATGGGGTATTGCGCATCAGCCATTTCAGACAGGTAATGTGGCTCTCATGAACGATGGGCCGTTTATTTCAAATGCCAGTCTGGTTTATCGGCCCAGCAAATCAACCGTATTGTCCATAGAGTATGCAACATATCCGACCAACTATTATGGATATGGCATGACTCCTCGTTACAACAGAGGGTGGTAGTGAGGATTTTGAACCGTGCAAAACCTCGGGCAGGTTTTGCATGTAACTCAAAATGAAGGAGGGGATGAGTGGTGAAGAGGAAAGCTTCCCAAGCGAAACGGGGATCGTATCAACGCAGATCGTCGAGAGAACGCACAACAAAAACAAAGAGCAAGCCTAATCTGGATTCTTTTAAGCGAAAGATCAACTCTGTGGTGGTGTGGTTTCTCGTAGCCATCAATGTGGTTTTGATTTCTTCGTTGATTCATCGTCTGGTGACCCCGTACGAAGAGCCACCCATCAGTACCGAGACCATTCTTGCCGATGCTCTCGAAGTCGAAGTCTTGAATGGGTGCGGGGTTAACGGTCTCGCCAATTCCTTTGCAAATTTTCTGCGGACTGAAAATTTCGATGTTGTCAACATTGCAGATGCAGATAATTACGATTATGAAAAATCGTTGGTTATCGATCGCGGAACAAGGGATCGCCGAGAGATCGAAGAACTTTGCAAGCGTCTGGGGATTCCCATTGAGCGAATCCTGTTGATTGACAGTGACCGTTATCCTTGTGATGCAACCTTTATCCTAGGAGCAGATTATCAATCATTAAAGGCTTACCAGGAAATCAGTTAACCGTTGCGGACAGAAAATGTCTTTTTTTTTACGTTGGGTTTATAGCCTGATTTTTATCCCCCTTTTCGCAACTTTTATGCGATTGGCGGGGATTTTTAATGTCAAAATTGCCAAAGGTCTTAAAGGCCGGAAAAATTTGTTCACCCATTTGCGTTCTTTTTTGAAACCGTTTCAGCATCGTTCACCAAGGATATGGATACATATTTCCTCACTTGGAGAGTATGAGCAGGCCCGGCCTGTGATACGTGCTCTCAAGGATCATAACCCTGATTTATTGTTGGTGATCACCTTTTTTTCGCCGTCCGGTTTTCAAAATGCACACGACGAAAACGCGGATATAGTAACATATCTGCCTCTGGATTCCCGCTCCAATGCCCGGCAGTTTTTCGATCTCGTGAGACCCGATGTTGCCCTGATCGTACGACATGATATTTGGCCGAACTTTTTATGGCATGCCAAAGAGCGCGGTGTTTCTTTATTGCTCATCGATGCCAGCATATCACCACACCGGTTTAAAACGTATTATCGTCTGCGTTTTCTGGTCAGACCGATCATTTCTCTCTTTGATCAGGTCATGGTGGTTTCTGAACAGGATGGCAAACGGTTGGAACACATTGTCGAATCAGCGTCAATACGGGTTATCGGTGATACTCGCTATGATCAGGTCTATTTTCGTGCTCATGAAAAGGCAAAAATCGAGGATTTGACGGGTATCTTTTCTCCCGAGCAGACCATCGTTCTGGGAAGTACCTGGCCATCGGATGAAAGAGTGTTATTACCTCCAACAATCAAATTGTTGTCAGAAAATCCGACAAAAAAAGTCATTATCGCCCCGCACGAGGTGACGCGTGAACATATCGAGCAAATACAAAAGTCTTTTAATGATAACAATATCAAAAACATAACGCTGTCAAATCTCCTGGACAGAAAAGTCGGGAACTTTTCTGTCCTTGTTGTCGATAAAATTGGGCTGCTTGCGAATATCTATGGTCTGAGTGACCTCGCTTTTGTTGGGGGGAGTTTCGGGCCCGGTGTTCACAATGTTTTGGAACCCGCAGCACATGGCTGTGGCGTATTTTTTGGGCCGCGGCATATCAATTCACCTGAAGCCATGCAGTTGGTGCGACAGTCTGCGGCAAAAGTAGTGCACACCAGCGAGGATGTCGAACAACTTTATCAAGAGTTCTATACTCAAAAAGATGTTTTGCATCAGGTCGGTCAGGCTGCCCAAACAATGGTGCTCGATAAAATGGGGGCAACAATGGAGGTGGTAGACTATATTAAAACGTGTGTCTCAAAGCAATAGGAAAAGATATGGATGATCAGTTAACAGCCGTGCAATGGTATGATGGGAAGGTTAGAATTCTGGATCAGACGCAGCTGCCCGAAGATCTGGTTCTCCTGGAAATTTCCGATTATCATGGGATTGTCAAAGCGATCAAAGAACTCTCGGTTCGGGGCGCACCAGCTATCGGTGTTGCAGCCGCCTATGGGGTGGTTTTGGCCACCTGGTATTTGGATGAAGTCGATCGGGCCGGATTCCTTGAAGCCACAAATCGTGCTATTTTGGAGCTGAAAAATACCCGACCGACTGCAAAAAACTTGTTCTGGTCTCTTGAAAGGATGCGCACAGCCCTGACAAAAAATCTGAGCAAGCCTTTAAAAGATGTAAAGCTGGCCTTGCTCAAGGAAGCGAAACGCATTCAACAGGATGATCTGGAACGCTGTCAAAATATCGGCCGGTATGGTGCAGAATTGTTGCCCAATCGGGTGAATGTTTTGACCCATTGTAATGCAGGCGCACTGGCGACTGCAGGATATGGTACGGCGCTGGGAATGGTCAGGGCTGCTGCGGAAATGGGCAAAAAAGTGCATGTTTATGCCGACGAAACCCGCCCCCTTTTACAGGGTGCCCGTCTTACGACCTTTGAATTGATGGAGGATGGCATCGATGTGACTCTGCTGTGTGACAATATGGCCGGCTATCTCATGCAGCGAGGTGTTATCGATGTCGTGATCGTAGGAGCGGACAGAATTACCATGAACGGGGATGTTGCGAATAAAATCGGCACCTATAGCGTGGCTGTTTTGGCAAACGCTCATAAAATCCCGTTCTATGTGGCTGCACCGTTTTCAACGTTTGATCCTGATCTTAAAACCGGGCAGGATATCCCCATCGAAAAACGGGATGGCGATGAAGTGAGAAAAATCGGTTCCCAATGGATCGCGCCGGAAAAAGTCTCTGTCATCAATCCGGCGTTCGATGTCACGCCGAATCATCTGATAAGCGCAATCGTTACCGAACATGGCGTCATTACCCCTCCTTATGTTGAGGGAATTAAAGCAAAATTTAGTGTTGATTAATAGATTTAATTACTGTATATTTGATGAAATTTACAAAACGTAACCGAGGAGAAATAAAAATGAAACGCAGTTTGCAAATCATCGGCGCAATCCTGATGATTGCCACAGTGTTTATGGCATGTCAAACCAAAGAAGTCACGTCTGCCAAGGTATATATACAGCAAAACAATTGGGAAAAAGCGATAGAACAGCTCGAACTCGCGACCAAGAATTATCCCAATGATGCAGAAGCCTGGTATCTACTGGGTGAAGGGTACGGTACCCAGGAAGAATATGAAAAAATGGTTGACGCCTTTAACAAATCTTTGGAAATTGCCAATACCTTTGAGAGTGAGATCACCGCAGCCAAGGATAAATACTGGGTCAATAATTTTAATTCCGGTGTCAAGGCGATCAATAATGAAGATCTTGAAGGCGCGATCAATGCTTTTGAAACAGCCATTATGATCGATCCAGAGCGTCCTGAAGCGTATAATAATCTCGCCATCACCTATATGCGCACCGAAGACACCGATAAAGCAATGGACACATATGAGCGTCTCATTGAAGTCAAGCCTCAGGATGTCAAAGCGATGAATGATTTGGCTCGACTTTATATTCAGGAAAAACAATATCAAAATGCTGTCGAGGTCGAGAAAAAAGCACTGGAAATCGAACCTTCCAATGCCGATGCGATTTATAGCCTCGCAATGGCCTATGATTACCTGGGTGAAAAAGATAAAGCCCGTGCAGAATATCAAAAAGCCTTGGAAGCCAATCCCAAAGATGTGGATGTGCTTTTTAATGTTGCCCGTCTCTATTTTATGGACGGCGAATACGATCAGGCCATCGGTCTGTTCAAGCGCGTCATTGAACAGAATCCGGATGATTATGATTCTAATCTCAACGTCGGCAATGCCTTTCTGACCATGGCTGATGAGTACCGTAAAACGCTGGTAGAAAAAGAGCGCAATGAAGAGACCATCACTGAGGAAGAAGCCGATCGTCTTAAAGACATGTATCAGCAAGCCATTCCTTACCTGGAAAAAGCACTCTCGATCAGAGACAGTGATCCCAATGTCTGGAATAACCTGGGTGTGGCCTATGTCAATGTCGGCAATACTGAAAAGGGGCAAGAAGCATTTGACAAGGCAGAAACTCTTCGTCAGTAATCATCCTGAAAACCTTTTGCCCCGTTGATTTTAACGGGGCTTTTTTACTTGATTCTTGTAAATTTTGCTGATATATTTAAACGAGTAGCACATATGACATGATATGTGACGAATGGTTGGGGAACCAGTAGACATAAATGGCGCAGACATAGTTTGCATATGATGAATTAATCTTGGGGAGGTATTTTACCATGGATTCATCACGGATCGAGAAAATCAAAGAACGTGGCAGGATTCCCAATCATGTTGCTATCATTATGGACGGTAATGGTCGTTGGGCGAGAAGCCGCGGTCTGAATCGTACAGCCGGACATAAAGAGGGAATAGAATCGGTCAGAGCCGCGGTCGAGGCAGCCGGACACTTGGAAATCTCTGCCTTGACTCTTTATACGTTTTCATGCGAAAATTGGAATCGGCCCAAAACCGAAATTACAACCCTTATGAGTTTGTTGCTGACAACCATAAAAAATGAAGTTGATGAACTCAATGAAAAAAATGTCCGGCTAAGAGTGGTTGGTAATCTTGACGCGTTGCCGCTGGCCCCGCGTATCGGAATACGGAACACGATCAATCGATTGAAAAACAATACGGGCCTGCAAGTTTGTCTTGCCTTGAGTTACGGGAGTCGGCAAGAAATCACAAATGTTACAAGGTCCATCGCAACTGATGTGAAAAAGGGCATCCTCGATCCCAAAGACATCGATGAAACCCTTATCTCGCAGCGTCTTGAAACTGCACCGATTGGTGATCCTGACTTGCTTATTCGTACAAGCGGTGAACTGCGACTGAGTAATTTTCTTCTTTGGCAAATGGCCTATACCGAAATCTATATCACCGAAACCCTTTGGCCTGATTTTAGATACGAAGAATTTTTTCAGGCTATCGAAGATTATCAGGCACGTGAACGACGATATGGTAAAGTGAGTGAACAATTACAGCAACTGTGATTCTTTCCCTCACTCTGGGAACTTGTCCCTCTATATTTCGTCTAAATAGAGCACATTGTTATCCCAAAGTGGTAGAAATGAAACATCGTTCACAAACAAGGATTTTTCGGCTTGAGGACTAGGAAATGGGTCATAAGTGTCGTTCTAATCGCTCTGGCAGGGACATTTCTGTCTCTCTATTCCTGGCGCGTATTCAGTCCTAATGAACGACTCAAATCCTTCCTGCTGGCGCAAATTCGACCCATGCTTGGTCCCGAATGCGATATCGAGCATATACGCCTGAGCCTCGGATACGTCCATTTTATGGATGTCTATTTACCCATTCCCGATCAGGATATACTTATCCAGGTCGATGAGATGCGGGTTGGATATAATCTCTGGCAACTCGTTTCTCAGGGATTTAATCCGCAAGCCATTTCCCAGGACATTCTTCTGGAACGACCTGAAATCACGATCATTCATCGCCCCTCTGACGCTTCCTCTCCCTTGAAATCCCAACCCCCTGATAGTCTCACAATCGACTACCAGGAACAGTTTGAAAATTTGGGGATTCTTAGACGGGTCTCTATTACTAAAGGCGAAATTTATTATCAGCGCCAGGATGATCGCCTTCCCCTGGCTCATTCCATCACCGGGTTTCTCTTTGCTCGTACAGCCCGGACCATGGATTTCAAGCTCGAAGGAAATCTGTTCGATTCCGATCAGGAAAATCTATTTCTACAAGGACAGATCCAACGCGATCATAAGACTCTTTATGTCAAAACCGAGCTTTTCGACTATCCTGTCGTCAAATCCAAACCCCTGTTAGAATCGTTACCTGTCAGCTTTTCCGATGGTATTTTGAACGCCAAACTGGAATTTTATAATACCTTTGCTCATCAAGGGGACGCAGAGCTCGTGATGAATGGCTTTTTTGATATTGCCCAACTCGCTGGCAACTGGCAAGAACGTTCTGTGGCCTTTGAAGAGTTTTATGCACATATTGCCCTTGAGAAAAATCAGGTGATGGTCAAAAACGGGCAGGGGATTTTGAACCAGGCAGATGTTCATTTTCAGGGAAGTTTGGGATCGGTTTTCAATCCAGTACTGGATTTGTCGCTTGACACAAATAATATGAGGCTTGAAAATCTCTCTGCTGTAACAAATAGTTTACCTGACAAATCCATCAACGGCCGATCCCGTATCGAGATGACCCTCACCGGTGAACCGGACAAGCTCGAAATATACGGCCAGGCAAAATCGTCCAAAGTAAGGGTCTATGATATCCCCTTTTCAGAGTTTTCGAGTCAATGGTCGTTTAAAAACCAATATTTGCAACTCGAAAGCAAGGCTCGAACATTTGATCAGGATATCGAGCTGCACGGAGAGATTGATTTTGCCGAATCGACTCACTTTATCGATGGGTCGTTGAATATTAAAGGAGATTTGGTACGCTTTTCTCCCTCTATTGTCGCTGATTCTCTTACCAGCGTACCCGTGTGGCTGCAGGCAGAAATCGGTGGAGAATTGAATGATCCGGCTCTTTATGGCCAGATGGGGGTTAATATTATATCTGCAACCGGTGATTCCTTGCCCTTGCGGGCGGCATTTGCCTTCAAGGACCGCTTTGCCAGCCTGACCCATATCCATCAGAACGGTTCCCCAAAAATCAATGCACGCGTGCATCTGAAAACCTATCCGCTGGAATTCGAACTCCAGGTCGATCACGTTGAAAAGATCGCTGCTCATCTATGGCATTTTCCCTTTGAGAAAGATCTGCACCGACTCTTTCGTGCCAATATCTCACTCCAGGGAAATACGGATCAATGGCGAACACTCGTTTCTGTGGATGAGTTGGAAGGCGGAATGTTTGTACAAAAATTTTTCGATATCGATGCCAAAAGTGAGATCAATGATCAGGGTAACTGGATGCATGGAAATCTGATTCTCTACCCTGAATCTGAAAAACCTCTGAATGCTGATTTTGGACTCTTGGTAAACCAGAAAACCTGGCGTCTGAATCATTTCAATATCGATAACCGATTAAAGGCCCATATCCACCTCACCAAAGGGCCCGATGGGCACCTGATCGATGGACAGATCTCGATACATCAACTCGATCTTTTGGATGTGACAAACACCGATGCAGAGGATGGCTGTCACGGATCTCTATCAGGTGAAATTATCTATTCCGGGATGCTACACAATCCCGCTGTAAGCGGAGATCTCGCTCTTTATAACATGTTTTGCTTTAACGATGGGCCTTATGAGACTGAAATGAAATTCTCAGTGCTCGATCACGTGTTTGAACTCGAACATTTGTATTTCAATACCCAGAGTACGACCCTGCTCGATGCACAAGGGCGATATGAAATGCAACAGGACTCTATGGATTTTACAATCAAAGGCGCAGGATTCGATATCGCCACCTTGAATCAGGCCGGCGCACCCGGGCAAGGACATATCTCCGGGCAAACACTGGTAGATATCAAAGTCAACGGATCTGCCAGGGATCCAGATATTAACGGCGTGATTGCCATCAAGGATGGCCGGTTGTTTAATATGCGTTTTGATGAATTTGAAATGTTTCTGGGCCATCAAAAAAGTATCGCAAATGTTACCGATGCACCAGGCCTCGCTCTGTCGCGCATGAGATTGCTGAGCCGCAATGCCTTTGAAATCAATGGCAATGGATTCCTTCCTTTTAACAGCAATGACAGCTTGATGCTCAATTTAATGGGACAGGGAAATTTTCTCGCAATCATCCCTGATCTGGAGGATTATTTTAAAGAACCGTCCAGCACTGGCCGATTCAGCGCCGGTTTTCGTGGCACCTTGAAACGGCCGAGATTGATCAATGCAGATCTGGAATTCTCTGATGCAAGCATGAAATTCGGTTCCGTGGTGCCGCAGGTTACGGATGTCAACGGCAAAATACGCTATGAACCCGAGCAACGCTTTTTACATCTGATCAATCTGGAGGGCAAAATGGGGGGGGAATGGTTCCGGATCTCGAATCAACTCGCCTCTCCGGCATTGTCATCGAGGAAACTGGAAAACATGGATGTCGGCGGCCAGGGTCTCAATTTTGGCATATTCATACTTGAATCCGGTGAAAAAGGCGTGCCGCTCAATATTACCGGTCTCATGGAGCATGATGTCTGGGGGCATTTGCAGATCATGGGACGTGAACCTGACGAAAAATTTATGCTGGCCGGACCTATCGAAAGACCTGTGGTCAGGGGGAGACTGGATCTGCAAAAGTTTGAATTTCGCTATCCTTTTGAGACGGATGAGGATGCTGATGATAATGTCGTGGTCAGGTTTCTCAAGAATATAGACTGGAATGTGATCGTCTATCCCCGTGAGGATGTGCGATATGTCAATACCCTGCCCGGCGCCCTGGATCAGGTCTATGTTAATCTTCAGGTAGAAGAGGACTGGGGATCAGTGGATTTTTCCGGTCAGATTGCAGATGAAAGTTTTGCTATAGAGGGCGAAGCGAGATCCACGGCTGGATTTGTAGAATATCTGGATATGAATTTTCGTGTGCAACAGGGACAGGTCGAGTTTGATCATGGCAGCATCTTTCCTGTGGTCACCGGCGAAGCTCGCACTATGGTGACCGATTCTTTGGGGATTCCCAGCCAGATCATCTTGACTTTGCAAACCGTCGATCGGACAATGGATAAAAAAAACGTGGATGATATCGTCCGTCAGGAGACCAGCCGCGGCCGCTGGGACAAGATTCGCTTCAAACTGACGTCTGATAATCCCAATCTGGGCAGCAATGAGGCACAAATACTCGCTTCATTGGGATATTCGACTGAAACACTGCAATCCAAAGCGTTTGATGCCATCGGCATCAGCACTGAAAATATTCTTTTCCGTCCCCTTTACAGGCCCGTCGAGCGAGAGCTGGAACAGTTTTTCAATCTCGACTATGTACGGTTTAGTTCACGGTTTACAAGGAATTTGATATGGTCCAATCTCACTGACAACCCTGCCCTTGATACACGGCTATCTCTGCTCAGAAGCACCAAATTAATTGTGGGTAAATATCTTATAAATCAATTGTTTATACAATATACCGGGCAAATCGAATCGGGGATCGATTACAAATATCAAAACAAGAATATAGGCCTCCGTCATACCTTTGGCCTGGAATATCGCATAAATCCCAAACTTCTTTTGGAACTTGAGTACGATTACAATAGTATGATCATTGAAGACAGGGATGACAAACGGATCGTACTGCGACATTGGTTTCCGTTTTAAAGTTTTTCCTTTACAATAAGGCTAATTTTTACTACATTTTGCAGTTTTACATTAACAAAAGGTGTATATTGTGAGGAACAAGTTCGTCTTTCTAATGTCATTATTCCTTCTCGTAACCCTTGTTTCCTCCAGCATGGGGCAACGCAAGAGTGTGCGTATATTAGGTGTTTCCGTCACCGGCAATGAAACCACCGATGCCAACATGATACGATTGAGCTCCGGGTTGACTCCCGGAACACAGGTCACCGGTGATGGTATTCAGGAGGCGATTCGACAATTGTGGCGTTTGGATCTCTTTTCCGATATCCAGATAGTGGTCGATCGCGAGCTGAATGAGGGTATTTACCTTACCATCGCCGTCAAAGAGTATCCGCGGCTGGAAAAGGTCGAGTTGGAAGGCAATGATAAACTGAAACAAGATGATATCGAAGAGATTCTTAATTTTTATACAGGCCAGGTTGTGAGCCCGAGTATGCTGGCTCGTGCCAAAACACGCTTGCTGGATAAATACAAAGAAAAAGGCTATTTGCTGGCCCAAATCGAAACCACCCAGCGTCCCGGTACCCTTGATACGAATCGGGTGATCGTCAACTTTGATTTCATTGAAGGCAACAAGGTTCAGGTCGAACGCATTACGTTTTACGGGAATAATGCCTTCGATGACGGAAAGTTACGCGGAACGTTTGATGAGATCAAGGAAGACACCTGGTGGCGCGGTGCAGATTTTGATCGTGAGAAATACCGGGAAGATAAACAGCTCTTGATCAATTTCTACCAAAATAACGGCTATCGCGATGCGGAAATTCTCAAAGATTCAATCTATTACAACGACACCCGCGAAGATATGTATATCGATATCTGGGTCTTTGAAGGCGAGCAGTATTTGTTTGGTGACATTACCTGGCAGGGCAATGAGCTGTTTTTAACCGAGGAATTGGATGCCACGCTGGGCTTCACCAAAGGCGATGTCTATAGCAAAGAAGACCTGGACAAGGCGATCTTTGAGCGCGTCGGCAGCCTCTATTATGACCGCGGCTATATCTATGCCCAGACCACACCGCAAGAGGTCGTTCGGGACAGCAATATGGTCGATATCAATTTCTTTATCACCGAAGGCAGTCAGGCCAAGGTCAGGGCGATTCGGATTACCGGTAACACCAAGACCAACGAAAAAGTCATCCGCCGTGAGTTGCGTATCATGCCCGGCAGCACATTCAATCGCTCGCTACTCGAACGCAGCCAACGCGATGTATGGATGCTCAACTATTTTGCCAATGTCGAACCTCAGGTCAAACCTGTGGATGACGAACACGTGGATCTCGAGTTCAAGGTTGAGGAAAAATCCACAGATACCGCAAATATGTCTGCCGGATATAGCGAACGCGACAAGCTTATCGGCAGTGTGGGGCTGGCCATGAACAACTTTATGGGTAATGGACAGCGTATGAGCGTGGATGTTAATTTTGGACGGTATTATCGCTCTTATAACTTTGGATTTACCGAACCCTGGCTATTCGATACACCTACTCTGACCGGGTTCAATGTCTATTATACCAAACGAGATCCCTATTATATCGGGTATAAACAACAAAGTCAGGGTATCTCGTTACGTTTTGGCCGGCGGTTCCGGTGGCCTGATAACTTTTTCAGGGGCGACTGGATCTATCGTTTGGATGAAACCAGTTTATCGGACTTTAACAGTTTTTACATCGAACGGGATCCGAATGGCATCGTCTCCATGCAATGGCCCCTGACAAGCAGCAGCGTCACTCAGATCATATCCAGAAACAGTCTCGATCGGCCGGAATTTCCCACGTCCGGCTCGGAATTCACACTGACCACGGAATTGGCCGGAACATTTCTGGGTGGAAATGTGGATTATCACAAGCATACCCTGCGTCTGGATTGGTTTACGCCTTCCTTTTGGGATCTGGTTTTCTATTCCAGTTTTCAGGCAGGCTATCTGTCAGGTATCGGAGATAACGCCCGCATCAGTTATCTGGAATACTTTTTCATGGGAGGTGACGGCTTGTCGCGCTCGATTCCCCTGCGCGGATACGAGGATCCTCTGGCAGGGTATCGAATCATCGATGACGGTGGTAAAGCGATGTTAAAATATACGGCTGAATTGCGGATTCCGATTGCACCGAATCCCACAATTTTTGGGTTGTTCTTTGCGGAAGCAGGGAATACCTGGCCCGATTTTAAACGCGCTGATCCGTTTCAGATGAGACGATCTGTGGGAGTCGGGGCCCGGGTCTTTATGCCCATGATCGGTATTATCGGTTTTGACTATGGATACGGATTCGATCGTGTCGATATTGAAGGCAACCCGGATCCTCAGTGGAAAATGCACTTTGTATTCGGTCGTAGTTTCTAATGTTAAAATTAAAAAACATCCTATAAATGGTCCAAGAGGAGGGTACAGTGACTAAACGACTCAATCTACTCTTTGTAGTACTCGCTGCCAGTCTGATGCTTGCTTCCAGCTCATTCGCGCAAAAGATCGGCTATATTAATTCACAGCAGATTTTAGCCGAGTTTGAGGAAGCCAAGACAGCACAGAAAACCCTGGATGATCTCAATAAGGAATGGGAAGCCCAGGGGATGGAAATGCAACAAAAGCTGCAAGAAATCGGCGAACAGCTGGAACAACAATCCTTGTTGCTCAGTGAAGAGCGCAAACGGGAAAAACAGCAGGAAATGCAACAACTCTATCAACAACTGCAACAGTTCCAACAGGAAACATGGGGTCCCAGTGGCAAGCTCGCTCAGGAAGAACAAAAAGTCATGAAGCCGATTATTGACAAGATCAATGAAGCGATCAAAAAGGTTGGCGAAGAAGAAAATTATGACTATATCTTTGACACTGTGTCAGCGAATATCGTCTATGCCAGCCCGAGTCAAACAGATCTGACTGAACAGGTGCTGGATGTTCTGGAGCGAGGTGTGGAAAATACTACACGCAATTAACCATCCTGCTTTTCTTTTCAGATTTTGAACACAAAGTCGATGGAAACACCATCGACTTTGTATTTTCCTTCCATCTCACCGGATTGGAATCCGGATAGGAGCGGATATTCTTGTTAAACTGGACTATTGAAAAGATTGCCGCTTTTTTGGGCGGTGAGATTGTCGGATCGAGAGATCTGACCATATCCGGATTGGCGAAAATAAACGAGGCCAAACCCGGTGAAATCACTTTTTTAGCCAACCCCAAGTATGTCAAATTTGCAGCCGAAACCAATGCCAGTGCCATTATCGTCGGTAAAGAATTTGAGGCGAGTGACAAGACGGTGATCAAAGTCCAAGATCCCTATCTCGCATTTATGACCCTGGCCAAAGAATGGGCTGACAAAGATCCCCATGTTGATCCCGGGATTCATCCTACCGCAGTCATCGCCCCGGATGTAACTCTGGGAGCGAATGTACGTATAGGTCCCCATGTGGTCATCGGCAAGAACAGCCGTATCGGTGCAAACTCTATTCTTCATGCCGGAGTGGTCATCGGGGATCATGTTACAATAGGCCGGGATTGCTTGATCTATCCTCGTGTTTCTATCCGCGAATATTGTCGCATCGGAGACCGTGTTATCCTGCAAAATGGGGCCGTGATCGGATCCGATGGATTCGGGTACGCGTTTCATGAAGGTCAATATCATAAAATTCCGCAAACGGGAATAGTGACCCTCGAAGACGATGTTGAAATAGGCGCCAACACGACCATCGATCGCGCTGCGTTGGGCGAAACGCGGATCGCTCGAGGGTGCAAGATCGATAATCTTGTGCAGATTGCACACAATGTGCAGGTCGATGACCACAGTGCGATCGCTGCACAAGTCGGTATTTCCGGCAGTACTCAGGTTGGAAAGTATGTACGTATTGGCGGACAGGCCGGCTTTGTGGGACACATAAAAATCGGCGACAAAGCGATTGTCGGGGCGCAGGCCGGTGTAACCAAAGGGATCCCTGAAAATGCATTTTATTCAGGCTATCCAGCAAGGGAGAACATGAAAGCCAAACGCGAAGAAGCATCACTTGCCCGGCTTCCGGAATTGCTAAAAACGTTTCGCCGATTGGCGGCCAGAGTCGAAGCATTAGAATCCAGGCTGGCAGAACAAAAACCGCACCGTTCAGATAGCGATGAGGAGCATACATGATCAAAAATCAACAGACTATCAAGGAACCTGTCTCATATGCCGGTGTCGGATTACATACAGGAAACAAAACCAGGATCACCTTCAAACCCGCACCTGCCAATACCGGCATCATTTTTAAGCGCATGGATATTGAGGACTGTCCCAAGATTTCTGCTGATGTCGATCATGTGGTGGACATTTCCAGAGGCACGACGATTGGCATCGGGGATGCCAAAGTTCATACGGTCGAACACGTGCTCGCCGCCATCAGTGGACTGGAACTGGATAATATCATCTGTGAGGTCGAAGGAAATGAACCACCGGTCGGAGACGGTTCTTCACTGCCGTTTGTGGAGAAATTGCTCAAAGCCGGCTTTGTTGAACAAGATTCTCCGCGAGATTATTTGATTATCGACAAGACCATTGCCTATTCCGATCCTTCCAAAGGGATCGATATTGTCGTCTTTCCTTCAGACGAGTTTAGAATCACCTTTATGGTGGATTATAAAAATCCGGCTCTGGGGACACAGTATACATCGATGTATTCCCTGCATGAAGAGTTTGCCACTGAATTCGCCGCTGCCCGCACCTTTTGTTTTTTACACGAAGTGGTCGCCTTGCGCAAAGCAGGTCTCATCCGGGGCGGGGCCCTGGATAACGCTGTGGTCATCATGGATGAAGACTTGCCCCAGGAAAAAATTCAGGAATTGCGTTCCCTGTTCAATATCGATAAAGAGATCAAAATCTCCAATAATGGTATTCTCAACGGCAAACAGCTTCGTTACCCCAATGAACCTGTCCGCCACAAAGCTCTCGATCTCATCGGTGATTTGGCTCTCCTGGGGGTTCCTTTAAAAGCGCATATTATGGCTGCCCGTTCAGGCCATGGTGCCAATGCCGAATTGGTCAAGCTGATCCGCAAAGAGTACAAAAAAAAGCTCATAAAATCAAAATATCAGGTCCGCGAAGGCGGTAAAAATGTTTTTCTCGATAGCGAAGCCATCGCGCAAATCCTGCCGCATCGTTACCCGTTTCTACTCGTCGATCGTATTCTCGATCTGGTTCCCCAGGAATATGTCGTGGGAATCAAAAACGTCAGTATGAATGAGCCCTTTTTTCAGGGACATTTTCCGGGCAAACCGATCATGCCCGGGGTGTTGATCGTCGAGGCGATGGCCCAGGTAGGAGGGATCATGCTGCTCAATACAGAATCCGATCCCGCCAAAAAATTGGTTCTTTTTACCGGTATCGACAATGTCCGCTTTCGAAAAACCGTCACACCCGGCGATACCCTGCGTTATGAGGTCGAGATGGGTGCTTTTCGACGATCCATATGTAAAATTATCGGCCGTGCATATGTGGAAAATGAGCTTGTTTGCGAAGCGGAACTCATGGCCGCGATTACGGATAAAGAATAGATCGCTGTCTATCGGTTTGAGCCATTGGTTACGAATACTAAACAAGGGTCACTATTTTGAGTACAATTCATCCCACCGCGATAGTCGATGAAAAGGCCCATATCGGCCAAAATGTCAGCATCGGACCTTTTGCTGTCGTTGAACAAGATGTCATTATCGGTGATGATTCTACTATCGGTCCACAGGCTTTTATCGCCAATGGTGCCCGTGTTGGCAACTCTTGTCAAATCCACAAAGGTGCCGTGGTGTCTTCGCTTCCTCAGGATTTAAAGTTTGGGGGTGAGAAAACCACGCTGGAAATAGGAGACCATACCGTGGTCAGGGAATTTTGTACCCTGAATCGTGGTACCCTTGCGCATGGCAAATCTGTCATCGGCAAACACTGTCTGCTCATGGCTTATGCCCATGTCGCACACGACTGTATCGTAGGCGATCATGTTATTTTGGCCAACGGGGTCCAGCTCGGTGGTCATGTGGAGATTCATGATTATGCGATCATCGGAGGCATGACACCTGTTCATCAATTTTGCAAGGTCGGTGCGCATGCCATGGTAGGAGGAGGATATCGCGTCGTTCAGGATGTGCCCCCCTTTATTACCTGTTCAGGTGAACCGTTGCGTTATGCCGGAGTCAATTCTGTCGGATTAAAACGCAGAGGCTTTGATGCAGAGGTTATCAATAATCTCAAACGTGCCTATCGATTGATCTATCGGGCACAGCTCAACCGCAGACAGGCTCTGGAAAAGATTCGCAACGAACTCACCCAGGATGAGCATATTCAAGCTTTGCTCCATTTTATCGAGAATTCCGAACGGGGTCTGGTCTGATTATGTCTGTTGAACGCTGGCGATTCATCAATAGCGAGGCGCGCTCCGGGGCCCTCAATATGGCTATCGACCGGCTTCTCGCTGATAAAGGCCAGCCTTGCCTGCGAGTGTATGGCTGGAATCCGCCGGCCATTTCCCTGGGGTTCCATCAACCTGTACATGAAGTCGATTTTGTCAAATGTCATCAGGACAATATCGATATAGTGTTGCGCCCGACAGGGGGCCGGGCCGTGCTGCACGCACGCGAATTGACTTATGCGGTTGTCTTGCCCCAATCAAGTCCTTTTTACGAGTCTCGCGTGCTCCCTGTCTATGAGACCATCAGCAAAGCCATTATCGCTTCGCTTAAATTGCTCGATTTGCCAGTAGAGTGGAAACCCTCTCAAAAAACTCTTAATAATTTGTCAAAAGGCGCACTCGCATCAATATGCTATGCCTCTACAGTGCAATATGAAATCGGATTCCAGGGTAAAAAACTTGTCGGCAGTGCCCAACGGCGTATTGGCGGAGCGGTCCTGCAACATGGCTCCATGCTGATCGGTGACAAGCATCTGGATTTGCCTTTTTATCTGAAACGGGGGGATGATCGATATAAAAAGATGATCCATGAGGTGATGCGCAAACACACCATTTGTCTCGATCAGATCAGTCATTCAAGGATTAGCTATGCCCAACTCGCTATGGCTCTCAGGCAAGGATTTGCCTCATGTCTGGATATCGAGTTTTATGATCAACCCTTGACAGCTGAAGAGCTTTTGCTGGGCGAACAGAATGCCGGTGCCTATGTGCCGTCAGAGGAAACGCATGAATAACGCAAACCAGAAAAAAGAACTAGCCATCCTGGGTTCCACCGGCTCTATTGGTGTGAATTGTCTCGATGTGGTTCATCATCACAGCGATCGGTTTGCTATCCGTGCTCTCAGCACGCATAGCAGGGTGGATGAAATGATCGTACAGGCAAGACAGACCCGGCCGGAATGGGTGGCCGTGACCGGTGTTCAGCCTTCCCAAACCCAGATGTGTCAATTAGAAGAGCTGAATTGTCAGGTCTTTAGCGGTGCCGATGCCTTGCAAACGCTTGTCGAGCAAGCCGACTATGATATGCTGGTCAATGCAGTTGTGGGGGCAGCCGGATTTTTGCCCACCTGCCGGGCCATCGAGCGCAACAAGGATATTGCTCTGGCCAATAAAGAGACTCTGGTGATGGGCGGATCTATTGTGATGAATCTGGTTGCCAAACATCATGTCAATCTCATTCCGATCGATAGCGAACACAGCGCGATCTTTCAATGCCTGATGGGCGAAACCCCCTTGTCGATCGAAACGATTTTGCTCACCGCATCCGGTGGCCCCTTTCGCACCTGGAACAAAACTGATATCTGGCGGGCCAAAAGCCGGGATGCACTGAAACATCCCAATTGGGATATGGGCAACAAGATCACCATCGATTCCGCGACCATGATGAACAAGGGATTGGAAGTCATTGAAGCATGCTGGTTGTTCGATCTGGCAGCTGCGCGCGTCAAGGTCGTCATTCATCCGCACTCGATCATTCATTCCATGGTGCAATTTATCGATGGCTCGATCAAAGCACAGCTCGGTGTTCCGGATATGCGCATCCCTATACAGTTGGCTATCAGCTATCCGAATCGACTCGCTTCGAACTGTGAACGCTATGACCTGATCGGTGGTCCGGATTTGACATTCGAGGAACCGGACTTGCACCGGTTTCCATGCCTAAAGCTGGCCTTTCAGGCGATAGAAAGCGGTGGTACGGCTCCGGCCGTGATGAATGCGGCCAATGAGATCGCTGTGCAGGCCTTTCTGCAGGATCGTATCGGCTTTTATGATATTTCCGATACCATTGACCAGTGTTTGCAATCCCATGACCTCGATCATGATCCTGATGAGCAGTCTCTGGTCCATGCCGATGAATGGGCACGGCAAATCGCAGATTCGTTGATTCAAAAACAAATCGGATGACCGGCAACCCCGATTTGTATCCGCAAATCCTGGAATTTAAACAACGATTTGCCCGTTTTTATAGGTGAACTTTTTTTCTCTAGTTTCGTATGGTATAGTGATTATGAACATGATTAGCCCGGATCTTTTCTGTATCCCGGGTTGGTGTGGTTTGAATTTGGACATTATACAAGGAGTAACGATTGGATATTATTGTATCTTATGTGATCCCGGGAATTATCGTGCTGAGTATCCTGGTCTTTGTACATGAATTGGGTCACTTTTTGGCAGCCAAGGCCGTCGGTATCCGGGTGGAGAGATTTTCTATCGGATTTCCTCCGAGACTGATCGGTAAAAAGATCGGTGATACCGATTATTGTATTTCCGCGATTCCCATCGGCGGATATGTGAAAATGTCCGGTATGATCGATGAGAGTATGGACGAAGGGGGCATCAAAGGTGAGCCCTGGGAGTTTATGTCGAAACCTGTATGGGCACGGGCTCTGGTGATTGCAGCAGGTCCCATCTTTAACGTCCTGTTGACCGTCGCTGTGTTCACGTTTAGTGTCTGGATCACCGGTATTGCCGAGGTCAAAGGCCCGATTGTAGGGGATACCATACCCGACATGCCCGCTGCAACCATTGGATTACAATCCGGGGACCGAATCACGCAAATCAATGACAAACCGATCGAGGACTGGCACGATCTGCAAAGCACGATCAGTCAATCAGCCGGAAAAGAAATTACCGTGACCTGGAATCGGGAGGGTGAAACCATGAGTGCAGAGGTGACACCGGTCAAAGATCCTATAAATGATGTAGGACAAATCGGGCTTTTCCCCCAGACCGAAACCCGGTCTGCAGGTTTTATTGAAGGAATAGGCTTTGGATTCAAACAGACGTGGTACTGGACCGCTCTGATATTCAAGTCTCTTGGCAAGCTGATCACCGGTGAACTCGAAACCCGGGAGAATCTGGCGGGACCGGTTCGGATCGTACAGATGATCGGACAGTCAGCCCAGGGAGGGGCCAGCTCTATCATCAGCATTACCGCTTTGCTGAGTCTTCATCTGGGATTGATCAATCTGTTTCCCATCCCTGCCCTGGATGGCGGACATTTGCTGCTGCTCGGTACCGAGGCGGTTATTCGGCGCCCGCTTTCGCAGAAACTGCGTATGGCCTTGCAGCAGATCGGTATGGCGATGTTACTGGCCCTCATGTTGTTTGTGATCATAAATGATGTGATGCAAATATTCTAATTTAGAGCGCAACAGGCTGAATTTAAGGGGACACTCGAGTGTCCCTTTTTTTTGGGTGAGCCAAAACGAATGATTCATGGGTTTCAAAAATCACCTTGACACTCGTTTAAATAATGATTAATTTCATTTTATGTAACCCCAAAAATCCGGTTCATTTCCCTTGCCGGCCGTTTTAATGCAATTTTAAACGTGCCGAAAAAATTGTTTGCTAACAATCGCTTTTTGACGATTACCTGAGGATGAGAGATGAAAAAGACGGCGTTGTATGAAAAACATGTTCAGGCTGGTGCAAAAATAGTAGAGTTTGCAGGCTATTTTATGCCTATTCAATTCAGGGGAATCATAGACGAACATAAACGGGTGCGCTCCACAGTGGGGATATTTGATGTCTCTCACATGGGTGAATTTTTTGTCTCCGGAAAAGGGGCCAGGGACTTTGTTCAAAAAATGACCCTGAATGATGTCAACAAGCTGTTCCCTGGCAGGGCGCAATATAGTGGCATGTGTTATGAGCATGGAGGCATGATCGATGATCTTATCGTCTATCAACGCGAAAATGATTATATGCTCATCGTCAATGCTGCAAATCGCATCAAAGACTGGGATTGGCTCCACTCGCACAAGACTCCTGATGTCGAACTGCGCGATCGCAGCGATGAGTTGACTCTAGTGGCTGTCCAAGGACCGGATGCTGAATCCACACTACAGTCTCTGACCTCCACAGATCTTTCACAAATCAAGTTTTATCATTTTACCGAAGACAAGCTGGCTGGCATCCCCATGATCATTTCCAGAACCGGCTATACGGGTGAACCTGGTTTTGAACTCTGTTTTGACACCGAGTCTTCAGATATTGTATATGATGCGATTATAAAGGCCGGCGATCCTTTTCAGATTGAACCCATTGGGCTCGGGGCCAGGGATACGTTACGTCTCGAAATGAAATATTGCCTCTATGGCAATGATCTGGATGAAAAAACCAATCCGTTAGAAGCAGGACTGGGATGGATTACCAAACTCGATAAAGGCGATTTCATCGGCCGCGATGCCTTGCTTAAAGTCAAAACCGAAGGAATACGGCGCAAATTGATCGGTTTTACCATGCTTGAACGCGCCTTTCCCAGGCATGGCTATGTTCTGGCCCAAAACGGTCATGCCATAGGCGTCGTTACAAGCGGAACGGTCTCTCCCATGCTCGACAGAGGGATAGGTATGGGGTATGTACCCAAAGAATTGTCATCTGTTGGCACGGAACTCGACGTTCAGGTGCGAAATCGTACCTTTCGGGCCCAGATCGTCGAAACACCGTTTTATAAAAAATAGGGCATGATGCATCAACCATCAAACGTGTCGGTTTATCATACTCCTGCCCAGGTTCCGGATTTGCACGGATTGGTCGTGGTGATCGATGTATTGCGGGCCACGTCTACGATGACGATGGCCCTGGCCAATGGCTGTAAAGCGATTTACCCTGTTGCAACGGTAAGCAAAGCACTGGAATTGGCCGACATCCTGGGCAGACAAAAGACTCTCGTGGGTGGTGAAAGAGGTGGAAAACGGGTCGAGGGTTTTGATCTGGGGAACTCTCCGGCTGAATATACCCGTCGACTGGTCGACAATAAAGATTTGGTCCTGACAACGACCAATGGTACCCTGGCATTACAACACGGCCAGAGTGCCACACTCTTGTTGGCCCTTTCATTTTTAAATCTGGACGTTGTGATCCGGACCATCCTTGACACCGATCCCATGCCTGTACATATCATTTGTGCGGGAACAGACGGCCAATTTTCTCTGGAAGACAGCGTCTGCGCAGGTGTGGCCTTGAAAAGATTGATGCAGGGTGGCAGAGATCGCTTTCGACCCGGTGATGGCACACACCAGGCACTCGATTTGGCAGAACAACACGAAAGCGATATTCTTAATATGTTGCAGGTGTCTATGCATGGTCAACGTTTAATTGGGCTCGGTTTTGAGCAAGATCTGATACTTTCCAGTCAGATGAACCAACAGAGCGTTCTACCGGGATGCCGCCCGTTACCAGACAGCGGGCAGCCTCTCCGGATGGTCGCTCTGGAGATCTGAGAGAACTGTTATGGCAAAAAAACGTTCACGATCCAAAATAGCCATAAAAGAGCGTAAAGGCGAAGAACTGTTAGGTATTCTCTTGATTATTTTCGGCGTCTTGTGTTTTATTGCGCTCTATACCTATAATCATCAGGAAGTACCCAGCGAAGCACAGGTGGGGCATGTTAAAAACGGACTTGGTATCGCCGGAGTTTATATCTCTTATTATCTGATCCACTGGACCATCGGGTATCCTGTTTTCATTTTGCCTTTTCTCGTTGTGGCCTGGGGGATAAACCGGTTCCTGGGCAAGGCCGGAGAAGAGCTGATGCGCTGGACGGTGTTTATTATTTTGATCTCCCTGTTCGTCTCCATGACCGGTGCTCTGCATTCTATGCTGTTTGCACAGGATCTCACGCTGGCCTATCGTTTTTCCGGCATCTTTGGCACCTGGGGCGCCAAGATGTTACAGACAGTATTGGGCAATTATGGCGCGATGGTGGTGTTGATCGGTCTGATCGTGGTGACGGTTTTCATGTTTACCCGCATCAGTTTTGCCCAGATCATTCAAACCCTTTCCGGCGAATTGACCCGGTTTGCTTTTTATTTTGGCAAATGGGTGCAAAACGGATTTCGTGCCCTGTGGCATCGCACTCGCCAGGTCAGCCGTTTTCATCCCGCTTTTGATCAGGAGCGGAGAGATAAAGAACCGGTCGTGACCCGATTTCGGTCGCCCTATTCCGATGATCAGGACCGGACTGACCAGCATTGGGAGGATGAGCTCGAGCGTCCTCAACCGGATATCGATCGTCAACAAGCGGCGCAGCGCAGACAGATGGCCCTGGATCTGCAAAAGGAGGAACCACCGGAAGACCCCGGGGAGCCATCAGAACAACCAAAGGATTCCTCTGCCAGGCCCAAAGGTCCATATGTGTATAACCGCCCACCGGTCAGCCTCTTGCAGCTTCCGGAGGATCAACAAGACAGCGAACTCTCTGAAGACATGCTTAAAGCCAATGGCCGGCTGCTGGAAGACAAATTGGCCGACTTTGACGTCAGCGCCCGGGTTGTAGAGATCCATCCCGGACCGGTGATCACCCGCTATGAACTGGAGCTGGCCCCGGGGATCAAGGTCTCTCGTATTACTTCGCTGGCCGATGACCTGGCTATGGCCATGCGCGCCAAACGGATACGAATCGTGGCACCCATTCCCGGCAAGGCTGCCGTAGGGATTGAAATTCCCAATCCAGAACCCGAAGTCGTTTACCTGCGCGAAATTCTGCAATCCCCCCAGTTTCAGGAAAATGATTCTCCCCTGACTATGGCCTTTGGAAAAACCGCTTCGGGTAAACCCTTTACAGCTGATTTGAGAACCATGCCACATCTGTTGGTGGCAGGCTCGACCGGTTCCGGAAAAAGTGTTTGCTTGAACACCATCATCGCCAGTATTCTCTACAAGTCCACTCCCGAACAGGTGCAATTTGTACTGATCGATCCCAAACGCCTCGAACTCTCTACCTATCAAAATCTCTATCATCAGCATCTGTTGTATGTGGAAGGCTTGAAAGAAAAGGTAGCCACCTCACCCAAGAATGCCATTGCCGTGCTCAAATCGGTTGAACAAGAGATGGAACGGCGTTATGAAATTTTGGCTCAGGCCGGTGTACGAAATATCGACGAGTACAATATCCGGGTACGTCAGGGCAAGGTCAATCTGGATGGCAAGCACGACCCCAGATTGCTCTATTACCTGATCGTTATCGTCGATGAATTGGCTGACCTGATGATGACCTCGGCAGCTTCCCGCGATGTGGAAGAACCCATTGCCCGTCTAACACAGATGTCGCGTGCTGTGGGCATTCATCTTATCGTTGCCACGCAACGGCCGTCTGTGGATGTCATCACCGGCGTGATCAAAGCCAACTTTCCCGCGCGTATCGCTTTTCAGGTGGCGTCCAAAGTGGATTCGCGCACGATTCTGGATATGAACGGAGCAGAAAAATTGCTCGGCCGCGGGGATATGCTGTTTCTGCCGCCTGCCAGCCCCGAACCGGTACGTTTGCACAATGCCTTTATTACCCTCGATGAGATAGAAGGACTGATCGATCATGTATTGCATCAGGCTCCTTATGAAAAATCTCCTCTGCCTGCCTTTAGTGAAGAACAGGCTGCCGAACGATCCGGCTTGACAGACGGTGGCCGGGATCCGCTCTTCTGGGATGCCTTGAAAATCGTGGTGCGCTCACAACAGGGATCCGTCTCTCTGCTGCAGAGAAAGCTCAAAGTGGGGTATTCCCGTGCAGCCCGCATCGTCGATGAACTCGAAGATGCCGGTGTGGTCGGACCTTTTGAAGGCAGTAAAGCCCGTCAGGTACTCATGACCCCGGAAGAACTGGAAGATATGGGAACAGAACAAGAAGAAGATGAGTTTTAATAGGCAGGGAATCATGAAATGATTTGACGCACATCACGAGACTTTAGCTCAAGAGTGGTTATATTTTTCAAGCGCAGACTTGCGCAGAATCGCATGAGGAAATGATGAAACGAATTTTTCTAGCCGTATTGATGGTATGTTTGACATTGCCTGTCTGGGCCGCTTCGGCAGATGACGTTATCAAAGAGGTACAGAAAACCTATACGTCGATCAAAGAGGTGACTGCCGATTATCAGCAAAATTTTGTATGGGAGATGGCAGGCGAGTCTGTGGAAAATGCGGGAAAGATCTGGGCCAAAGAGGGGAGCAAATTCCGTATCGATAATCAGGATCAAACCATTGTCACCGATGGCAAGACCTTGTGGACGCTGAGTAAGGTCAACAAGCAAGTCATGATCGATGAATATAATCGTAACAATCGGGATAACCCCTTTATCCGTTCATTTATGGATGATTATCTCAATAATTATAAAGCCTCTCTGATGGGGAAAGAAAAGATCGATGACCGCGATCACTTTGTATTGGAACTCGTTGCCATAAATCCTGACGAGTTTAACCGGAAAGTGACGATCTGGGTGGATAACAAGACGAATTATATGACCCGTATCGTTCAAACCGATATCAATGGCAACAAGCGTATCTATACGTTTTCCAATATTCAAACCGGTGTCGATCTGAACGATGATCTTTTCGAGATGGATATTCCCGAGGGGTATGAAGCCGTGGATATGCGGTGATTAAGGGAATAGAGTGTTGTCGGGGTATTCTTGTGCAAAACAGACTATAGATCAACACAGAGAACCGATGTCCGAAAAGTATTGATTTTTTGCCAAAAAAACGTTTTATTTAAATAAACCTTTCGCGATACATATGTCTCTTCGCGAATTGCAATAGTTGCCATTAAACGTTCGCAGCCGGCCGGTCTGGATGTTGCGAGGGATGGCAGCTGATTAATTCAGAAAAATCTGATTATCCGCATAACGCAGCGATTGCCGTACTAGAAGACGTGGAACGATTCATGAAAAAAGCGGCTGTTATTCTGTGCACCTTTGTGATGCTTTATGGGGGCACCCTTTTGGCACAAACCGGTTCGTCTCCTCAATCAAGAGAACTGGCAGCACAATATTTTCTCGGAAGCGAAGATCAAATCCTGATGGCAGTGAATGTCTGGGGATTTGTCAACCGGCCCGGGCAATACATGGTCCCCTATGATACGGATCTGATTTCTTTACTTTCTTATGCCGGAGGACCGCGCGAAGAAGCCAAAGTGACCAGCATTCGGGTGGTTCGCGGCGTGGGTCAGAAAGAAGAAGATGAGCGTGTTTTTGAAATAGATGTTAAAAAGTTTTTGGAAACCGGCACAGCGGAGCTTATCCCAACTCTAAAGCCCGGCGATACAGTGGTGGTATCGGGTACGACATTTCATTTTGTCAGCCGGTTTTTTGATTTTGCCTGGCGCATCGCCGCGATCGTTCAGGTGTATGCGTTTGTAACGTATTATGCTAAAAGAGATTAAATAACCATATGAAACAAAAAGGCGCACCCACAAATCCTTTTGATGGCAATGGCCATTTTGAAAGCAACGGGCATGACTATCGACAGCGTCAGGTCACCTTTCGCGATTATTTGCGGGTGCTTTATAAAAACAGATGGGTCATCATTATCAGTTTTTTTCTGGTCATGGGCGCAACCGTATATTTTACTTTTAGCAGCGAACCTGTCTATGAAGCCTCTGCAAAGATCATGGTGGAACAGCAAACTGGTGTTGGTGAATCGCTGTTTGAAATTACCAGTATGATGAAAAAAGAGACCATGATTAACAATCAGGTCGAGATACTTAAAAGCAGAACCCTTGCGGAACGTGTTACCCGCGCCTTGCAACAATCTCCATATGCAGACCAGCTTCGTGTCCTTGGAAATTCGCCTGACGGTAAAGATTCTTCGCCCGGGATTTTTGCCAGTATAAAAAAGCTGTTGTTCGAGAATGGCGATGGTGCTCCGCCGGATGAATCCTCGTTGTTTGATAACTATGCTGAAAATTTGCGCAGCAGTATCAATGTCAATCCCATTCGCAATACCGACATGATCGAGATAAAGGTCAGCGCTCCTTCTCCGTTCGAGGCCGCATTTCTTACCAACGCCGTCGCACAAGCCTATCAGTCGGGCAATCGCGAGCAGAGCCAGCAAGAAGTCCGGCAGGTGAAGAACTTTTTGGATGAACAACTCGAACTGTACCAGAAAGAACTGGCCGAATCCGAGGATGCTCTCAAGGATTATCAGGAAGAAGCCCGGGTCGTGGCACTGGATCAGGAGACCCAGGAGCTGGTCAGCAAAATCGCTGAATTTGAAACCATGTATAATGAAGCAAAAACCGATCTCCAGGCCAATAAACGGCGGCTGGAATATATCGATACTCAGCTTGCCAAGCATAATCTGGATATCGATATCGAAACCATCTCTTCTCAGCCTTATCTCGCAGAGCTCAAGCGCCAGATCGCTGAAAAGGAAGGGGAGCTGGCAAAGTATCGTGCACAGATGACAGAGATTGGCGATGTGAGCAGTGGCGTCAAGCGCGAAATTCAGCGCATGGAAGGAATGATCGATGCTCTCAAAGCCCGGTTTGGGGAAGAGGTGACCAAGATCGCCAAGACGCAGTTTGTCGATCCAGCGGAGGTGTCCGGAACGCTGTTCAGCAGCAAAATCGAGGTCGAAACTGCACTGCAATCCCTGGAACCCAAGGTGTCAGCGCTCGAAGATATTGTCAAAAAGTACAATGCCGAGTTGGAAACACTGCCCGAAAAAAGTATCCGTCTCGCACGTTTGATGCGCAAACGTCAGGTAGACGAAAAGATTTATATTATGCTGCAGGAAAAATATCAGGAATCCCGTATCACCGAAGTCGGTCAACTGGGTAATGTCCGGATTATCGATGCCGCAAAAAATCCTAAATTTCCGGTCAAGCCCAAAAAGAAACTGAATCTGTTGCTGGGTATCTTTGTCGGACTAGGCCTCGGTGTGGGGGTTGCTTTTGTGCTGGAATACCTGGACAATACCGTTCAGACCATCGAAGATGTAGAAGCCCTGGGCATGACCATTATGGCGACGATTCCTTATATAAAACCGGAAGCCAATAATGGCATGTTGTCCAAGATCCATATCGACTCTGACCCTGAAGTCGAGGATCTCAGCGAACGGCTGGTGACGCATCTCAAACCGCGGTCACCCATTTCAGAAGCCTATCGTACGCTGCGAACCAATCTCTTGTTTTCCAGTCCGGATAAACATAAACAAACGCTGATGGTGACTTCGAGCGGACCCAAGGAAGGCAAATCCACCACAGTCTCTAATCTGGCGATAACTTTTGCCCAGATGGGCAACAAGACCTTGCTGATCGATGCAGATATGCGTCGCCCGGTTTTGCATAAATTGTTCGGTCTGGAAAAGAACGTCGGATTGACCAATATACTGGTCGGCCGGGCCACACTGGACGAGACCGCCAAGCAGATGGATGATTTACCCAATTTGCACATATTGAACTGTGGGGTGATACCGCCCAATCCGGCAGAACTTTTGGGTTCCGAAAACATGCGCGATCTGCTGGACTATGCCAAATCGCAATATAATATCATCCTCATCGACACGCCACCGGTCATTGCGGTGACCGATGCCGCGGTACTGGCCTCGAGTGTGGATGGATGCCTGCTGTTGATCCGGTCGGGTCAGACCGTTCACGATGCAGCACGGCATGCCTATGAACAGCTAAACAAAGTCAATGCCTCTATCCTGGGCGCCGTACTCAATGGTGTGCAGATATCCCATGTCTATGGGTCACAATACTATTATTATCACTACCAGTACGCTTATGGTACCGAGGAAAAAAACGGCAAGACAAAACGCAAAAAATCCAAAGTCAAATAACCGACCCGGTACTGCAAAGATTGCTCCGGGTCCACCTCTCTGCAAAAAATGCAAAACACTGACCTCAGGGAGAAAAGCCAAGGATGTAGGGGGTGAACCATTGAAACTGTTGATTCAATATGTCTGATCTGCAACGCGATGAAAGATGGTATGCTTTTGTCGTCAGGCCAAGACACGAGAAAAAGGTCAAGACGTATTTGGATAAAAAGGGGATCGTCAATTTCCTGCCTGTACGCAAGACTCTGAACCAGTGGAAAGACCGCAGACGCTGGGTAGAGAGTCCCATGTTTTCATGTTATATCTTTGCACGAATTGCCTTTGTCCATCGTTTCGAGGTGCTTACGGTCCCCAGTGTTGTCCGTCAGGTCATGTTTAACAACGAGCCTACGCCAATTGAAGATCGTGAAATCGAGGCCATTGAAATGATTCTGGCGTCGGGACAAACGTTTGAGGTGGAGGACGGACTGGTTCCGGGTGACAGGGTCTGTATTCGTTCCGGTCCCCTGGCAGGCATGGAAGGGGCTCTTGTGGAACGCCGCAACAGTCGCTGGCTCGTCATCTCTATTCAAGCCATTAACAAGTCTGTTCTCGTTGATGCCGGTGAAAACAGAATCGAAATCATCTAGGAGTATGCTATGGCACTGTATCTGGTAACCGGAGGCGCAGGATTTATCGGTTCGAATATCGTTCAAGCCTTGCTGAACCAAAAACATGACGTCAGAGTACTCGATAATTTTGCGACAGGAAAACGCGACAATCTGGCTCCGTTCAGAGACCGTATCGATTTGATCGAAGGAGACATTCGCAGCTATCATCTGGTGCGCGCAGCTGTGGAAGGAGTCGATTATATCCTGCATCAGGCTGCACTGCCGTCGGTCCCCCGATCCATCAAAGATCCCATTACGAGTAATGAAGTCAATGTTGCCGGTACGCTGAATTTGTTGGAGGCCGCCCATCATGTGGGGGTTAAACGGCTGGTCATTGCTTCCTCATCGTCGATCTATGGTGATCTGGAAACCTTGCCCAAAACAGAGGATATGCTGCCCAAGCCTCTTTCTCCCTATGCCGTATCCAAGCTGGCGGCGGAAAAGTATTGTGGCGTGTTTACCCAACTCTATGGCCTGGAAACCGTGGCCCTGAGATATTTCAATGTGTTTGGTCCGCGCCAGGATCCCACATCGCAATACTCTGCCGTGATTCCAAAATTCGTGACCGCCATGTTGCAGGGCAAATCTCCCATGATTTACGGTGACGGAGAACAATCCAGGGATTTTACCTTTGTGGAAAATGTCGTTCATGCCAACCTGCTGGCTTGCCATCCAACGCCTGACACAGCAGGCAATGTGTTCAATGTGGCCACTGGCAAACGGATCAGTCTCAATATGCTGGTCGATCTGCTCAATGAAATTCTGGGATCAGATATCGAACCCCAATATCTGGATCCTCGTCCCGGCGATGTCAAACATTCGCTGGCCAATATCGGTAAAGCTCAGCAATTCCTGGATTACCAGGTCAAAGTGGATTTCAAGACCGGACTGCAGCATGTTGTAGAGTGGATGAAAACCCAAATGGTCTGAGTGTGTTTTTTTTGTTTTCCGGTGAACCCACTCTTGTCCAAAATAGATTTTCTACATCCTGAAAGATGACCACAGAGGTCACAGAGGGACACAGAGGAAATGAAAACCAGAAATTTCTTCTGACTCGATAAAATCAGGATATTAACAGTTTTCACCAAAGCAAGTAAAAACAAAAAAGAGTTTGTTTCTTTAGAATTTTTGGTTGCAATGAAATGATGGTTCAATATCTTATTTTTTTGTTTATTCTCTGTACGCTCTGTAGGCTCTGTGGTGAATCCTATTAACCTGTTTTAGTATATATCTGCAAATGGTTTTAAATCTAGTATTTTCAATTTAGAACTATGATTTGTATGACTATTTTGGACTGCGATACGGTGAACCCACTTTTTAATACAAGTAAAAAAGAACAATGCCGGCAAGGCAGCAAAACCGCCCGGGTCGCTGAAAAAATAGGAAAAAAAGCAATCAGTCCCCAGGACCACAGAAAAAACTTTTAAAAACAATGATATTTATTGCTTGAAGCCAAGTTTTGTGTGTTTTGTGGATCATCCGGGATACAGGTTCGATTACCTTTTCCCCGTCCCGGAAAAATGATTGCAATGATGAAATGAATTCCATAATTTACTTTTCTGATTTTCTCTGCAAAGGAGCTGTGCTTGAAATATCTCGATCAATTACTCGACCTGTCTGTGCAGGCCGGTCACGCAATCATGGAAATCTATCGTTCCGGTAATTTTGACGTTCAGACAAAAGATGACAACTCGCCATTGACCCGGGCAGACAAGGCCTCCCATAGGCTGATCAAAGCCGGACTCTATGATCTGTTTCCGGACATCCCCCTGATCAGCGAGGAAGGCAGAGACCAGCCGTTCGAACAGCGACAGTCCTGGTCGCAATTCTGGCTGGTCGACCCGCTGGATGGTACCAAAGAGTTTATCAAGCGCAACGGCGAGTTTACCGTCAATATCGCCCTGATTCAGGATCGGCAACCCGTGTTTGGGATCATTTATGCTCCGGTATGGGATATGCTCTATTATGGAGATAAAGAGACGGGAGCATTCAAAGCCAGGCCCGGTGATAATGCCATTGCCATTCGGGTCGATACCAGAGAGTCCGGTTTGATTGCGGTGAAAAGCCGTTCACATGCCAGTGCCGAGGAGGAAGCGTTTTTCAACCCACTGGATATCGCCGATGTGATCAGCGTGGGCAGTTCATTAAAATTTTGCATGGTTGCCGAGGGCCGGGCTCAGGTCTATTACCGTCATGGGCCTACATGGGAGTGGGATACTGCTGCGGGACATGCCATCGTCAATGCCGCAGGTGGCCTGGTGGCCATCCCCGGAGGTCATCCCTTGCAATATAATAAAGAGGTAATCAAGAACGGGTCGTTTTATGTGATGAGTAAAAACTATTTGCCTTCAGCTTGAGCCTTTGCCTCCCATACCTCCCAGAGAGTTAGGATTGGACTGTATGTGATTTTACAAATTCTCAAAAGAGTTTTTTAACTCTAGCCTCCGGGAGGTTTGAACTTTCGGCTGTCGGCTGACCCTCCCGGAGGCAGGTGACGCGTTTTTGATATATATTTGAACCTTTGTGGAAATTTTCATTGTCAACCTCCGGGAGGGATCGTTTTTTGGGAGGGTTTAAACTTGATACATTTAAAACCAAAATTTCAACATATCAACAAGCAGGGAGGGGTAACCCGTGGATCTAGAACAAAAAATCGAACAAAAAAAAGCAGTGATCGGGGTGGTCGGACTGGGGTATGTGGGCTTGCCTCTGTTGATCGAATTTGCCAACGAGGGGGTAAAGACCATTGGGTTTGACATCGACCAGGCCAAAGTCGATGCGTTGAGCAAAGGCAAAAGTTATATCAAACACATCGCCTCTGACCGTATCGATGACATCCGCACCCGGCATGGAGCAGAATTTACCAGCGATTTCGCACGAACCGCTGAGGCCGACGTCCTCTTGTTGGCCCTGCCGACCCCGCTGGATGAACATCGCGAACCCGATCTCTCTTATATCATCAACACCGGAAATACGCTAAAGAATTATCTGCGGATCGGGCAACTGGTCGTGTTGGAAAGCAGCACCTGGCCCGGAACCACCAGCGAAGTCCTGGCGCCTATTCTGGAAGAGTCCGGATTGACTGAGGGAAAAGACTTTTTCGTGGCCTTTTCTCCGGAACGCGAAGATCCCAACAATCCCAAATATACCATTCGCAATATTCCCAAAGTCGTTGGGGCGGATGATGTCTATGCGCGGGACTGTTCGGTTGCCTTGTACTCGATCATCACGACACCGGTCGCGGTCTCGAGCACGCGCGTTGCCGAATCAGCAAAATTACTGGAAAATATTTTCCGATCCGTCAATATCGCTCTGGTCAATGAAATGAAAGTGATTCTCGATCGCATGGGGATCGATGTCTGGGAAGTCATCGAAGCTGCTTCCACCAAACCCTTTGGCTATATGCCGTTTTATCCCGGACCCGGACTCGGCGGGCACTGTATACCCATCGATCCTTTTTACCTGACCTGGAAAGCCCGGGAATTTGAAATGCCCACCCGGTTTATCGAGCTCGCCGGTGAGGTCAATACCAATATGCCCTATTGGGTGGTCACCAAGACCATGGATGTGCTCAATACCCATCAAAAGTCAGTCAACGGTTCGAGGATTTTGATTCTGGGCGTGGCCTATAAAAAAGACATCGATGATATGCGCGAAACCCCGGCCTTGCGCCTCATCGAGATTTTGCGTGAAAAAGGTGCTCATCTGGACTATTACGATCCTTATATATCCAAGCTGCCGGCCACGCGCAAGTACCAGTATGATATGAGCAGCATCGAGCTTTCAGCCGAAACCGTGAAATCGTATGATGCGATCATTGTGGTCACCGACCATACGGATGTGGATTACAAATTGATACAGGATCATGCTAAGGTCATCATCGACACGCGTAATGTATACGGCGGCAATGGACATAATGTCATCAAGGCTTGATGCCCCTCTGCGTTGAGGTCTTGATGTCGTAACACCTCTGCCTCTAAACGCAGAGGACGCAAAGAAAGCAGAGCTACGCAGAGATTAGAGTGATCAAAAACGCCAGAGTTTTTTCATCTATTTTTTCTCAGCGCTCCTCTGCGTTCTCTGCCCCTCTGCGTTGAGGCTTTTGCTCTTTTAAGAAATAATAAAATCAATCCACAGGATGCTCTATGTCATCAAAAAATTTCGCTCTTTTGGGTGCAGCAGGATATATTGCACCGCGTCATATGCAAGCCATCAAAGAAACAGGCCATCAACTCATCGCAGCCATGGATCCGCACGATTCCGTAGGGATCCTGGATCGCTATTTTGATGACGTGGATTTTTTTACGGAATTCGAACGTTTTGATCGTCATGTAGAGAAACTGCGGCGATTGGGTCCGGACAAAGCCGTGCACTATGTCTCGATCTGCTCACCCAATTATCTGCATGACGCGCATATTCGTCTGGCCCTTCGTATTGATGCCGATGCCATCTGCGAAAAGCCGCTGGTGCTCAATCCCTGGAATCTGGATACCTTGGCCGATTTGGAACGCGAGACCGGCCGGCGGATCCATACGGTTCTGCAATTGCGAACCCATCCCTCCATTACAGAACTCAAAGAGCGCATTCAGAATGATCAAAGCGATACCGTCTATGACATCGATCTGGCCTACATCACCTCCAGAGGCAAATGGTACCACTTTTCCTGGAAAGGGGATCAGGCCAAATCCGGCGGAATTCCCACCAACATCGGCATCCATTTTTTCGACATGCTGATCTGGATATTCGGCAAGCCGTCAGCCGTCACTGTCGAGTATTCCGATTACAGCAAAATAAAGGGCACTCTGGAGCTCGAGCGCGCAAGGGTGAACTGGTTTCTCTCCATCGATGGCAATGACCTGCCGGATCATGTCCGGCAAAAAAGTCAGCCCACCTACCGGTCGATTCTGATGAACGGACAAGAGATCGAATTCTCGACAGGATTTACCGATCTACATACCATCGTGTACAGGGATATTCTTGCCGGTCAGGGATATGGTATTGAGGATGCCTATCCGTCTATCCAGCTCGTTCACGACATTAGAAAAAGCAAAGCCGAGAGTCAAAAATTTCATCCCTGGCATGCATTTGTACAAAAATGAGTCTTTGCATTATTTAGGTCAAGCTCACCTCTTGTCGTAAATTACAATGCAATGAACGATTATTCTTGACATTGTTCACTGTTTTTATTATCTTTAATTCGAGAGGGATTTGGGAATCTTTTACTCTATGATTCCCTTTGAAAGGCAATTGAGGCCAACTGCAAGGGCAAAAATCTCAGCATCGGGAATTATGGAGCTCATTCCAAACATGGGAGGCTCCTGTGATGAAAATTGTATACTCTGTTGTCTGCTGTGTGCTTTTGTGGTCAGCAGTCCATGGCATGGTAGACACACGCCTGGTCGAGATCTCGAACACATACAACACCCCCATATCTGGCCGCGGCACTCTGGTGCTGCAGCTCGAAGCCATGGCCGCTGAAGGCGATGGTCCTGTCTCTTATTTCCGCGACGCCGTTCAACTTGAAGGCACGATCTTTAATCAAATTTATGATATCTGGTTTACCGACCGTTTCTTCGATTTTGGCAATTATGACCAAACCGAAGAGTTTTTGCTGGACCGTCGGCTGGTCTTTTTATATGAATTGCTGGTACCCTGGTCGAGTTATACCGCAAAAAGCATTCCGGCCAATATCTGGACGCCCATTGTGACGGTCGTGATCGTTTACGATATGGGTGGTGTAAGTGCAGATTTTACAAGGCCTTTGGAGCCAGAGTTCGTCGTTCAGGATATCTTTGGTAACAACCTGTCCGGTATCCAAACCAATGAGCTTTTGGATATCCCTCTACCGGTGGAAATGTCTTCGTTTTCGGCATTGTATAATCCGGTCAAACGCAATGACGGTGTCTTTGTACGATGGGTGACCGAATCGGAAACCGACAATTATGCATTCGTTTTATACCGGTCCACCGGTCCGGATACCCCCAAAGAGTCTGTCGCCAGAGTACAGGGACAGGGATCGTCCGAGGGAAGACACGTGTATGAGGTGTTTGATGACCGCGCAGATGTTCAAAACACATCGGATCTGGTCTATTATCTCGAACAGATCGACATGAATGGCAAGACCACATCCTATGGTCCGGTCGATGTAAAATCCATTTCATTGCCCTCGCAATTGCGTCTGGCTAAAAATTACCCCAACCCCTTTAATCCCGGCACCACCATAGAATTTGATTTGCCTGCAAGCTCGCCGGTTGTGGTGAGTGTCTATGATATCACCGGCAAAAAGATCGCCACCCTGCTCGATGGCAGCTTGTCTGCCGGCACGCATCAGACCCACTGGAGCGGCCGCAACGATGATGGTGAATACGTCGGATCGGGAATGTATTTCTACCGCCTCCAGGCCCTTGGCCAGAGCCGGGTTGGAAAGATGAATTTGATTCGGTAGGAGGGGGGGGAAGAGCCAAGTCGGGCGACAGAAATTCACAATAAACCTGTGAAGCGACAAAGCCTATCGCCCAAATATAGTTCTAAAACAGTGGTTCCCAGGCGTGATGATTGGGAACCATTTTTATTTACGATGCTGATCAGCAGGTATGACATATTCGATTATGGCCCCGCGGTAGCCAGTGACTTTTGAGGTGATTTAGGCTATCAATCATGTCTCCGCAGAAATAAATCCTGCGGCTGTTTATAAACATTTGGGCATTTGTCAATTATTTGTATGTAGCTATGGTGAAAAAGTACATGTTAATGAAATAGCGTCTTATCTTTCGCCCCCGCGGGATTCATTCCCGCGGAGCGATGACTGGAAGCCAAACCGGTAATCAAAGCCACTCTTTCGCCCCCGCGTGGTTTATCCACGCGGAGCGATGACTGATGGCCAGGTCGTCAAAAAGACTTTACTGAAAACGAGCATCGGACGTATGAGAACATTGAACCCCCTCTGCGCTCAGAGTCTGTTTTCTGTAGTTGAACCTATTTAACCATCTGCGAATGTTTTTCCGCCCCGGAGGGGCCAAATAAAATTCCCTGGGGCATCGCCCCAGGCGTGGACCCGTTAAAATTCAAATATGTTTTTTTTCGCAATAGTTAGCTTTTAAAGTATATTTATGCACAGCATACCGTAAATCATGATCTCTATTTCGAAAGGAAACGACTCGCATGCGACGAACCCAAATGGCCTTTCTGTTTCTCCTCTTATCCGTCTGCACCTTGTTTTCCGCCACTCGCCAGGAGCGTCTCTTGAAACTCGACGCCATGGAATCACGATATGATGAGCTGGTGAAAAATAGTGCCGATCCGCAACAACGCATGGAACTGAAAAAATCCATTTTCGAACAACGCCGGGAATTGCTGAATATCCAAAGCGATCCCCTCTATGATATGCATGACGTGATGCTGGACGAGCATGTACGCCTCAACGATCTCTATGTCTATCCCGCTTCCGACACATATGTACAACTCTATGCCCGGCTGCAAAATACCAGCGCAGAAAATCTCAATTTTGTACAGCTGGAATTCATATTTTATAAAAACAATGCGGTCGTGGCCACGGATTTTAGTTTTATCGATTTTGAAACCTATGGCACCTCAGGCATCCTGCCCTTTGAAGAAACTTTTGTCGAAGCCCTGACTGAAAAATCCGATTTTGACAGCATGTCTGTTTTGATACAATACCAGATCGATAAATACCGCGATACCGATATTCTGTGGGATTCTGTGCTGGATCTGCAAGAGACCGAGGAACGGCGGTCCGGCTCTAACCTGGTGTGGCAGGGACTCGTTCACAATCAGAGCGAATTTTCGGTGGACTTTGGCATCGTGTTCGCCAGTTTCTATCGCGACGGCAAAATGATCGGATTCGATAAAACCTTTGTCGATGAAAATGACCAGGAACCCCGGACAATTCGGATCGTCTCGGTCATCGATCTGCCGGATTCCTACAATGAAATCAACCTGCAAAATTATGCGGACGAGAGCCTCTCTCTGGACGGCTGGCATTTGTCCCCGCAGGACAGCGAGCTCGCTCACGCCCTGAGTGGCACGCTGAATCCGGGTGCCTTTTTAACGCTGGATGCGTCGGAATTGCCGTTTCCTGTCGACCGCCAGCAAACCTATGTGCTCACCAATGATCAGGGTGCCGAGATCGATGTGTGGAGCCGGTCAAGCGAGAACCGCATTCCCCCTGGCATGCGTGCCCATTTTGACGAAATCACGCCGTTCGAGGCCACCTATGACGAGGTCAGATACAGAGTACAGTACGGACTGTACAGTCTCCAGGGTGACGGCAACCTGCCGCCCAATGCACCCCTGTTTTCTCAGGCCAGCCTGCAGACCACGGTGGGTGAACCCACGCCGGTAACGGTTTTTCTGCTCGACCGGGAATGGGACGACATGACCCTGACCTTCGAGCATAACGGGACCGCTCTGGGTCCGTTTGCAAACGGAGCTGTTACCACAGAACTGATCTTTGATGATCCCGATCTGACATCGACCCGGGGCCGTGCCATGGATACGGCCGGCAACCCCTCTCGCTGGTCGTCTCTCATCGATCTGGACCTGAGCCAGGAACTGACCCTGCTCAGGGAACCGCTCTCTCTGGCGACCTATGGCCAGCCCTTTCGTGATACCCTGAATGTGTTGTATGAATCCACATCCTTACAGTGGCAGATTGCAGACGGACAGCTGACCCCCGGTCTGGCTCTCGATCCGGCCACAGGCGTGATCAGCGGGAGTCCCGATTCATCGGGTCAATTCGATTTTCTGGTCCAGGTGCAAGCCGGCGCCGATCCGGCCGAAAGCGATTCGGCCTGGTTCAGTCTCACGGTGCTCAATTCCGCACCGGTGATCGATATGGCCGATACGCTGGTGCTTTATAGCGACAGCCTGTTTGTTTTTCAGATACAAACCTCGGATGCCGAAGACAATCCTGTCACGATCGAGGTTCAGAGCAAACCCCCGTGGCTCGAGTGGGATGGTGTGCAAGCGACCGGACGCGCTCCGGCTGAGCCGCAGATTTACTTTTTCACGTTCAGGGCATCGGACGGCGATCTCTTTTCCTCGCATACCCTGGTGCTGGATGTCGTCACCCTGAATCATCCGCCGGTCCTTGTCAGCAGTCAGAGTGTCGAGGCATGGGAGGATTCGCTGTTTGTCTATCACGCCCGGGCCAAAGATGCGGACGGCCAGGAGCTCTTTTTCTCTTTTGACGATCTGCCCTCCTGGTGTGCGGTGATCGATGATTCTACGATCAGCGGCACACCTGTGGAAGGAACCACGGATACCAGCTTTGTGCTCCTGGTCACCGATGGCAAGGCAACGGACAGCACCCGGGTGCAGGTTACCGTACACCCTGTCAATGATCCTCCGCGTTTTACCTCGCCCGATTCGGTGGTGGCGATGGTGGACTCGATTTTTATTTATCGCGCCACTGTCTATGATCCAGATTCGGAACCCGATATTCAATTTGTGACCATACCACCATGGTGCAGATATGATCAAAATGTGCTGACAGGTATTCCTCCTTCAGCTGATGCGATGAACTGGTTCATCGTGGCCGCCCTCGATCAAGACTACCAGACCGACACCCTGTGGGTGACCATCGACATTCGAACCGATAACGTGGCCCCAGAGATCGTCAATCTCAAACCCCTGGCACTGGTGGTGGACGAGCCGGTGCACATTGATCTGGATACCTGCGTCACTGACATCAATGATGCTGTGGAGGCGTTGAGCTGGCACATCGAATCGGAAAATGATCTCATCACCGCAGAGCTGCAGGGTCATGTCCTGACCCTGACCGCCATCAGCGCCGGCAAGGGCACAGACTGGCTGGTGTTCCGGGTGAGTGACCAGGAGGGCGCCAGCGACTCGTTGCGATTGCAGGTGTCTCTGTCGCTGCCGTCGGCGGTAGAGCACGAAAGCGTCTTGCCCGACGAGCTGACCCTGCACAGAGCTTATCCGAATCCGTTCAATCCGGGCACCACCCTGGCTTTTGATCTGCCCGCAAACGCGCATGTACGTTTGACGATCTATGACCGTCTGGGGCGCATCGTCAGGGTACTCGCCAACCGGAGATATTCACCGGGAGCGCACCAGATCTATTGGAACGGCCGCGACGATCACGGCGCTAAAGTGGGATCCGGACTCTATTTCTATCGCCTGGAAACCCCCAACCACGTCCTCACCGGCAAGATGAGCCTGGTAAAATAAAAAATGTTTGAACGTGCGCACGTTCACACGTACGCACGTTCCCACGTTCCAACATTCCGACGTTCCCACGTTCCCACGTTCCCACGTTCAAAACGTTCCCACGTTTTTTCCGGGGGATTTCAATTCAGTCATTTGACCACATTTTTCTCACCGGTTTTGGTCCGGGCCCTGTTTGCTTGATTTGGTTGTATTGTTTTTATTGAGTTTATTCTGTTTATTTCTGCATTGTTTTTGGTATTATTTTTGTTATAATAAATAGTTGGGATTAACAACAGGAGGAAACCCATGAAATCAATGATGATATTTGTTTTGTCGATTGTTTGCACCATCGGAACCGTATACTCGCAATCCCGTACAGCTAATTCTAGGTTGGCTGAAGTGGAAAAATTGGTGACAACTGCACAGTCACAAATGGTCAATGTTTATTCACCCGAGACGTTTAAAGATTTGGAAAAGGAACTCAAGGAAGCCCGGTCTGACCTCCTCAAGGGCAAGTCTGAAAGTGACGTGCATGAAAAATTGGATAAAGTGAGCAATCTTTTAAAAACTGCTCTCGAAAATACCCAACAAGTTAAAAAACAATTACCAGAATTGCTTCAAGCCCGTAGTGATGCCATCATTTCCCAGGCACCAGAGTATGCGGTGGAATTGTTCGATGATGGTGAAGATTCATTTCAAAAGGCGGTACGAGAAATAGAAGATCAGGATATCAATGGAGCCCTTAAGGAAGGTAAAAAAGGAGAAGATTATTTTCGTAGGGCGGAATTAAAGGCTATCAAGGCCACGATCATCGGCAAGACACGCGACCTGATTGAACAAGCCGAGAATATCAAAGCCGATGAATATGCCGCTGTGACATTTGAAAAGGCTCAAGCAGCATTGGCCGATGCCGAAAAAACTCTTGAAACAGATCGTCGCGCCCAGGCCAGCGCCCGCGAAAAAGCCGAACATGCATCCTATCAGGCTCAGCACAGTATCTACTTGTCGAAAAATATCCAGGAATGGCGGCGAGAAGATGAAAACTGGGAGCGTATCATTCTCGACGCAGAGTCTCAGGTTCAGTCTCTCGGCGATTTGTTCGATTTTGAATTGGAATTCGACCAGGGTCTAGAGATGCCCGTAAAAAATCTGGCCTCAGCTATTAAAAGCCTGAAAGAAAATAACCGCTCCATGTCTGAAGAACTGGATCAGTTGAATCGTCAATTGACTGAGACGCGAAAAGAATTGTCCCAGATCTCTTCCGAACTCAGCAAGAGCAAATCTGAAGAGCAGCAACTCAAAGCCAAATTAGAGGCTGAAGAGCGCCGCGAAGCCAAATTTCACAGAGTAGAAACGCTATTTAACAATCAAGAGGCGCTTGTTTTGCGCGAAGGCACGCGTATCATCCTTCGGCTGGTCGGACTCTCTTTTGCTTCAGGCAAGTCTGATATCGAAGCACAATATTTTGGATTGTTGACAAAGATACAAAGAGCCATCCGGGAATTTCCCTATGCTCAAATAACAATTGAAGGCCATACTGATGCCCTGGGGCATGATACGGCCAACATGCAGCTTTCAACGCAAAGAGCCGAAGCTGTACGAACTTATTTAATGGCAAATATGAATCTAGAACCTGATCAGGTCGTTTCTGTCGGCTATGGGGAAAGTAAACCCATCGCAAACAATGACACAAACACCGGAAGAGCCCAAAACCGCCGCATCGATCTCATTCTCGATATCGGGGAATTGACATATTAAACAGGGACCGGGGTGTTCTGATTAATGATATTGGTGTTCATCAGCGTTCATTCGCGGTCGGTTTTAAACCGCGAATGAACGCTGATAGACACGAATGAATCCTCAAGATATATTGCTCTGATGGGACAGTACCATGCAAGGACGTCATTGTTTCCGTTTGTTTTTTCTTTTGACACACCTCATTTTTTTGACCCGACTCTTACAAGCGGCCACCCTGGAGGTCAGTACCTTTGCCGAACTCACTGCTGCTGTGGCTGCAGCGAATCGTGGCGATGAAATTGTCATGGCCGATGGGGTCTACCAGATTACGGGTACCTGGGCTGTGGCCATCTATACGAATGATCTCACCATTCGCAGCCAATCAGGCATTCGCGAAAACGTGATCTTGCGCGGATTCGGCATGTTTGCCAACGGACACCATGGATTCTATATCGATGCCGACAGCGTGACCATTCAAGACCTGACCGTTGAAAATGTGCGAAACCACTGTATCCAGACCGCACCCAATACCGATGATCTGCTCGTGCAGAACTGTATCCTGCGCGATGCCGGAGAACAGATTCTCAAAGTGCCTTACAATTCCAGTCTCCCCGATCCCTCGGAACGGGGACGAGTACAAGATTGTCTTTTCTATTATACTGCCGGTGCCGGACCCCGTGATTATATCGGCGGCATCGATGTGCATTTGGGCTCTGATTGGGTGATCCGCAACAACACCTTTCGCGATATCGTCACGCCCACCTCCAGTGTGGCTGAACATGCCATCCATTTCTGGAGCTGGTCCGAGAATACCCTCTCGGAAAACAATCTCATCATCAACTGCGACCGGGGTATCGGCTATGGCCTGACCTCTACGGCCGGTCATCATGGCGGCATTATCCGTAATAATATCATTTATCACGACAGCAACCTCGATAACGGTTCGGCTGATGTGGCCATCGAAATCGTCTATTCCGACAATACCCAGATTTATAACAATACCGTCTATCAGGCGCACGATAACTATTATGCTGCTATCAAAGCCTTTGGCGATGTCACCACCAATGCCTATATCGCCAATAATCTGTTGAATATGAATCCGGATTATTATGGCAATATCAATTCCATTATTTGGTGGGGGGGCGGTGCCACCGGCTCCGAATCCAACAATGTCAAGAATACCTTGCAGCCGGACTGGTTTGCCAGTGTCAATCCGGAGGATAGCCGCGACACATTTTTACATTTGAACGGCGGCAATGCCACGGTGCAGAGTACAGTGATCGACCAGGCATTGGATATTGCCGGGTTTGACAGCGACTTTGACGGCGAGACTCGCACCGTCGGTCAGTCGGATATCGGCGCCGATGACTATCAGATTGTTTATCTCGATGGTTCGCTGTTTCTGCAAGGTCCGTATGGCGACGGAAGCATGACCACCGCTTTGACCACAAGTGGGTTCTTGAGCGGACAAGCTTCGCCATACGATGGCACGGCTGCTCCGGCGTCTGTTCCGGCCAATACCGTGGATTGGATCTATTTGCAATTGCGTTCAGGTGTGGATGGCGAAACCGTGACCGGTCGCAGCGTCTATTTGAGCAGCGATGGGCATATAACTGATCTGGCCGGCAATATGCCGGTCGCCTTAAATGCCCCGCAGGGCAGCTATTACCTGGTCGTGACGCATCGCAACCATCTCGAGGTGATGAGTTCGTCTGCCCTTTCTTTTACTCTTGGCAACACGACCACCTATGCGTTCGATGCCGGCAGCAAGTTCTATGCACAACAGGGCTATGCTGATCTGGGGAATGGGATTTTCGGAGCCATGTGCGGCGACATGAACCAGGATGGTATGATCACCACCCTGGATTACGTCCAGGCTTTTAACGGGGCTGTGGCCGGAGCCAATGGCTATCTCAATCCAGCCGGTGACCTGGATTTCGACGGTGTGATCGATGGTAACGACTGGCTGCTCTGGGTGACCGGTGCCCGCACCGGCGCCACGAGCGCAGTACCCTAGTTGGACGTCAGACGGTCGGGATCAGCCCAATGGATGAGTTGAAAACATTTGATTTTATCACAAATTTAAGTATTTTTAATAAGGTCAAATGATCTAATAGGTAATAAACGATTGTTGAATGAAACCTGGGAGCACTTTTTGCCAGAGATTGCAAGATTTTATGGATTAATCATACGCATGTATGCAGAGCCGGGAGTTCCTCACAATCGTGCACATTTTCATGTATATTACCAAAATCACGCAGCTGTTTACGGTATAGATCGCATTGAGCTCATTTCTGGCGATATGCCTATACGAGAAAAACGTTTATGTGAAGCGTGGGCCGAGTTACATCAGGATGAACTTGCGGAAAATTGGAACAGACTACAAAATGGACAATTACCCATTAAAATTGCTCCATTACGATAACTAAAGGACGATCTTATGAGCCATTCTATCTATAGAGTTGTCAATGTCGAGCAGGTTGGTCCATATGAATTATGTATTACCTTTGACGATGGTGTGACACAAACCATAGATTTTCAGCCTTTGCTAAAAGGACCTCTCTATGAACCTCTTTTGGATGAGGTCCTTTTTCGCCAGGTAGACATCGATCCAGAGATTCATACTTTGGTGTGGCCTAATGGAGCCGATTTTGATCCTGCCACATTGCACGATTGGCCAAAATACAAAACAGCCATGATTCAATTGGCCAAAAAATGGGAAAAGAATATGAAAAACGTGACAACGTGAAAACGTTGGAACGTGGGAACGTGGGAACGTGGGATCGTGTGAACGTGGAAACGTGTGAACGTGTGAACGTTGGAACGTGGAAACGTGAAAAACGTGTGAACGTGTGAACGTGTGAACGTGTGCACGTGTGCACGTGTACACGTTTTAAGGGGCCTTTAATGGCTTTTGAGGATTGATTATTGGGTTGATATTTGGGTTCATTAGCGTTTATTCGCGGTTTAATGGGGACCGAGAATGAACGCCAACTGACACCCCCATGCCCTATGCTCTTTGCCCCAAAAAAATGACTTGAATCACATCTTTTTCTTTAGCATATTCCTATCTTTGCTGTATTAATATTAGGAATTCATGGCAAGACGAACCATCAGACAATCGCGGATATATATCGCCGGACATACCGGCAGGCTGGGCTCGGCCCTGGTACGGCATCTGGAAGAAACAAAGAACATCGAACTCGTAACGTATACGCATGCTGAACTGGATCTGCTGGATCAACGGGCCGTGCTGCAGCAGTTAAAGCACGATCGTCCCGGCACGGTCATCATCGCTGCCGGCCGTCTGGCCACGGCCGATATCATCAACGACTATCCGGCGCAGTTTCTTTACGAGAACCTGACTCTTTACAGCAATCTGATCCACGGTGCCTGGGCCTGCGGGGCCAGAAACCTGATTTGTCCGTTGACGACGCTGATCTATCCTGTCGATGCGCCCGACCCCTTGCATCCTGATTTCCTGGAAACCGGAGCCACAGATCCCGATTTTGCGCCTGTGATCCAGGCACAGCTGACCGCGCTCAGGCTCTGTCTCTGGTATCGGCAACAGTACAACCGGCAATATGTGCCGGTGATCATGCCGCAGCTCTATGATGACCGGGAAGCCGATCGCCTGCACAACGCTTCGATTCCGGGCATGCTGGAGCGCCTGTTTCGATATGCCAGAGAAGAAGGACTGCAAGAGATCGAGATCCCGGGCACCGGTGAGGAAAAGGTATCCTTGTTGCACGCGGATAAAGCAGCAGAAATGCTCTTGCATGTCCTGGACGAAAAGGATGAGCAGATCGTTCAACTCCCGGGTGAACCCGCCTCTGACCTGGCGTCTCTGATCCGAACGCAAGCAGAGCAGAACGGATTTCAGGGGGAGATTCGATTCGA
>WJME01000016.1 GCA_014728115.1 Candidatus Zhuqueibacterota bacterium
CCAAGGTGCATCGAGCCAGCCCACAATCAACGCATCATCTCGACGGATGATGCGGCGGCTCATGTTATAGGCCGTCCCGCGATCTGAACCCTCGCGAGACAGGCGGTGGTGATGCTTTATGTTTTGCTGTTCAGCCCTCAGAGTAAAAACGAGCATGAAGGAGAGGCAGAGCAAGATGTAGAGTTTGAAACATAATCGATCGTACAGCATAGCAGTTCCTATGGTTAAAAATCAAGCGGAATGACCATATTCCAGGTATGCTCGGCGGCAACGCAGAGCAGGGCAAGCAAGGTGTACTTTATCATCGGATTCCTTTCAAGATTTATAGGCCATCGTAATATACAACATTTAACCGATTTTTCAACCCTGTAATCATTTCCATGTCAGAGTGTTATTCAAACATCGGTACTTTGGGAATAATTTTGTCCTCCCTTTTCTCTCTGGGACTCTGCATTGAAGGGCTCGCTTGAAAAGAGCTAGATATTTTTTTAAAACTTGGGAATTTTTTATCCAGAACTCCCGTTATCGAATATACAAAATAAGAGACATTGCGTCACTTATATAATCATAACAGGAGAACAACATGGCCTCGATCAAAGGCAAGACCGCACTGGTGACCGGAGCGTCTTCCGGTATCGGTAAAGAGACGGTGCAATTATTGCTGAATGCCGGTGCAACGGTCTATGGTGCAGCACGACGCGTGGAAAAGATGAAAGATCTTGAACAAAAAGGCGCCCAGGCCATAAAGCTGGATGTCACAGATAACGAGTCTGTAAAGTCGGTCGTGGATTCGATTCTCGAAAAAGAGGGATCTATCGATATTCTCATCAACAATGCCGGTTATGGTTCCTACGGCGCTATCGAAGACATCCCCATCGAGGAAGCCCGGCGCCAGTTCGATGTCAATATATTCGGACTCGCTCATCTCACTCAGCGGGTCCTCCCTGCCATGCGGGAAAACCGCTATGGCAAAATCGTCAATATCTCGTCCATGGGTGGCAAGATCTATACGCCATTCGGCGGCTGGTATCACGCCACCAAACATGCCCTGGAAGGGCTCTCGGATTGCCTGCGTATCGAAACCGAACCCTTTGGTATCGATGTGGTGATCATCGAACCCGGTGGCATTGCTACGGACTGGGGGATCATATCTGCAGACAATCTCAGAAAAACATCGGGCAACGGAGCATACGCCGAACTCGCTAACAAAACCGCAGACAATTTGGCAGAGCGATATTCATCGGACAAGCTGTCCCCTCCGGATGTGGTGGCCCGGACGATTCTCAAAGCGGTCACAGCCAGCAGACCCAAAACGAGATATGCGACAGGCTATATGGCCGGATTCACAATTTTTATGCGCCAGCTGCTCAGTGACCGTATATTTGATAAACTCATTTTAAAATCTATGAGCTAATGCTATGAGCAAAGAGTCCTGGCAACGCGCCAGAAGCTATGAACAGATCCAGGAGAGGATCGACACCATTCTCGACGCAGCAGGCAGAGTCTTTCAAAACCAACCGTATGAAAAGGTGACCATGCAGATGATCGCCCGGGAAGCAAAGTTCACCCGCTCGAATTTGTATCGCTATTTCAACACGCGGGAAGAGATTTTTGTCACCCTTTTCATGAAAGATATAGACAGCTGGATAAAACAGGTCAAATCAACGGTACGATCAGAAATGGATCTCGAGACGTTTGTCAAAACCTGGACCCAGATTCTGTGCCAGCAACAACGTCTGCTCGAGCTCTCCCCCCTCTTATCGGTGTCTCTCGAGCAAAACACTTCGGAAGAAATTTATCGCCAAACCAAACTCATCCTTTTTGAACGCATGAGCGAAGCCATACCGGTATTGCAAAGGGTCCTTCCTCTCTTGACCGTGGCCCAGGGGTTTGAATTTCTATTGCTTCACCAGTCACTCGTCGCAGGAATCTGGCCCATGTCACAGTACACAGACATGCAACGCCAGGTGCTCGCAGAAAATGAGCTGCAATTGCTCGAAATCGATTTTGCTTCGTTTTATGAAAAAGCCATTCTGATGATCACCAGAGGAATGCTGCAGGACCCTTGAGGTTCGCTACCCCCTGATCCTTGCTCCATACCCCATGTCATATACACCACACCCAGACCCTCTGCTCTATGCCCCATGCTCGCGTTCCTCTACGCCATGTTCTCAGCCCTTTACCCCATGCACCATGCCTATCTCCCCTGCCCTATACTCTCTGCCCCATGCCCATCAAATCACCACCTTGACTGCCTCGCTCTTTTCAAATCCGGCAAAAATGTCCAGGCGTTCGGCTTCACTAAAAACCATCACGGAAACGTGCAGCGAGATATATTTGCCGCCGGAACTGGTATGGGATTTTTCGATATCATAGGGCTTATCCCGGACGATTGATTCTGCTGCTTTGATGAGCGATTGCTCGTCCGTGCCGATGATTTTATAGGACCAATTGCACGGATAATCGATATGTGGTTTTTTCATGCCCCCTTTTTTATGATATAGCATTTCTTTCCTCCCAGGTGCACATCACAACTTGAATCCCCTAACGATTTTTTTTATAAACCCGCACATAATCGACCACAAAAGTATCGGGCAATGTGGAATTTTCCATAGCGTCCATGCTCGAGGGCAGTTCCATGCTCAGGATGAGATATTCCTCGATATGAGAAATGGCGGTCGTGACCTCGTAATACTTGTATCCATCCACAAAAAAGGCATATTTTTCCGGAGTCCATTCCAACGCAAAAGTATGAAACCCCTCACCCACCCCCTTGACCTGACTGAGCAGGCTGCCGATGGTTTTCTGATTGGGACCATAAGCCCAGTGCAGATTATGGGACACCATATCATCGCCCGCTTTCTTGAAATACTCCATAATATCGATTTCCGTACCGTATCTGGCCGGATCCTCTCCCTTTGCAATGCCTTTGGATTGAATCCAGAACGCGGACCAGTTGCCCGATGATTTTTGCAACCTTGCCCGGCATTCGAAATAGCCGTACCGGGTCATAAAGCGATCCTGCGTGCCGATCGCGCCGGTGAGTATGGAATCACCCCGTTCAAAAGCGATCAATTTCAAAAATCCATCGTCCAGTTTAACGGCGCGCGGTGAAATATAACCCACGCCGCGTGGTCCGATGCCCCTTACCGCCCACTTGCCGGAATCGAGGGTATCGTGCTCGAATTCATCATGCCAGAAGAGATCATATCCCAGGCGCTCGGCCGTATAAACCGTATCGGACATGGGCTGAAAGAGATTTTTCACCTTGTTGCTGTCAGTGGTGACAATGACCGGCAACCGCCACAAACCGCCGCTGTTGCCCCAGTCATTGACGCGCAAGGCAATGAGATTGTTCCCGCCTGGATCGACATAATCGCTGATTTCAGTAAATGTGGGCCGGCTGGCCACGCCGATATTCGCTTGTCCGAATACACTGGCCTTTTCCCCATTGACATAGAGCTCATAGGCATCATTGACGCCTTCGAACTTTACCCAGATTTGCCTGTCCTGCCAGGCTTGCGGAATCTCGATGCGTTTCCGGTACCAGGCATATCCATCCAGATCGCGATAGCCCAGTTCTTCCCAGCGCGTGCCGGCATCGATGAGAGCCCATTGCGAATCATCGAATGGTTCACTAAACCATTGTTCACTCTTTCCCACATTATTCTGGTCCGGCGCAAAACGCCAGTTTTTCGCCAGATCCAGTGTCTCGGGAGTGTCATTTTGTGCGCAAGCAATGAATAAAAGGATTCCCATAAAGACGATACAAAGGAGCCTGGCAGGATTATATATGGGATGATTTTTTTCATTCAATATCAGCATGTGAGACAGCATAGCAAATCCTCGTGTTAAGATCAGCAAAGCAAAATCCAAATTCGAAAAAAAAGTAGTTCATTTTAAGATAATGAGGCTTAAATTTGATCCATCCAGATCGACGGTATAGATAGATGAAAACCTTGAATTCATCTCCCGGGTATAAAATAAAATCGTTTCGTTTTTAATTTCAGGTTCGGGTTCAGCAGGATTTTCTGCACAAGAAATGAATAGCATTATTAAAACCAAAACAATATGACGAACAAAACTTTTCATAATTTCCACCCTCGATCAGACAAAAATTTTTGACCGCCTTTGCTCAGAATAAAAAAACAAATGTAACATTTTCGTCTCTAAAGCAGAGCCCGCTTGCACTTTGACCTACAGGCGCTCCAATCGTCCGACCCTCCTTTACCGGCCTTGAATCGCCAGGCGTACAGAGAGATTCAAACCGGCATTGTCAAGCTGCCAGACCTGACAGGTTTGTCAAACCTGCCAGGTCTGCTCGACTATGAAACGTTGCAGAACCGCTGGCCCGTCAGTCCTCAGACCACCACCTCGAGGCGCCCAAATTTTAGAATTCCAGTATCCCCTTGACCGCATCCTTGTGCACGACAAAATCCATCATTTTTAATTTGATATAATCCTGATGGTAAAAATAATAACCCGGATTGGGTCCGTTGCGCGAACCGGATCCGGAATCCTTGATCAGATACCAGTCCTCTCCATCCTTTTCCATGAATCCGACCACATGCACGCCATGATCGTCGGTGGTCGATTTATTGCTGAAACGGAATTGCCGGGCGTGCTCATCGATATAGTCCGAAGGAATGTCAAAACTCGGCACCATGGCGACTTCTTTGTAGGAATAGTATCCCGCTTCAGAGACATCTCCGCCAATGCCTACGGTGTATCCATTGCGCAATGCATGTTTCAAAACCCTCATAAAAGACTCTAGAGGCACGTTGTAATAACGGTCGCTTTTCCACCAGTTATCCGGAACCGGATAGACCACGAATTCATCATAAGGCTTTTCCAGCAAAGAGAGGAGATCGATATACTCGTCGAAATCGATATCGATGACAGTATTAAAATACTCCACCGGGGTCATTTCCTTGCCGTCGACTGTAATCACCTGCGGCGGCTCTCCGATGTGCTTGTTCAATATCATTTTGATGGTCGTCAATACGGTCTCTTGATCCCAAAGCCAGTTTTCTTTAACATGATCGAGATAGGATTTCATCTCGTCGAACATTTCGCTATGATCGTGAAAGGGCTGATCTGTGTCGAGACCGGTATATGCTTCGGCAGGCACCACGCCATATTTTTCCCAGATGATGGGAATATGATTTCCCATCGATCCCTCTGCAAAATGAGAATCTCCCATTTTCTCTACATAGCGGCGGGCTTTTTCCACGTATTCCCAGTACACGGTATAAAGTTCGGACAATTTGATTTTGCGTCCGGTGGTGCGATAGATTTCTGACTCGTAAAACGAGGTGGTACAATAACACCAGCACATCCCGGAATTGCCTTGTGAGATAGGCTCCTGATGCCAATAGGTGGTAAACTCTTCTTTGGATTGCGGCAAATCTTTGTTCTCGAAATCGAGAATAAATGTTTTCGTTTTTCCCTGACGGAATTTTTCACTGTCGTTTTTTATTTTATCCCAGAATTCATTTTTTCGTTCGACAAATTTGCCCTTGTCCTTTTGCGGGGATTGTGCGAACGAGACCTGTATTAAACTGGAAATGACCACCATCGAAACGTAAAGTATCCGGAACATATCGTCTCCTCATTTTTACTGTCTTGTGTGCGTGCAAGAGTTTGTCACCTTATAATACAATCTCGCAAGCCAACTCGCAATATATTTTTTACCAGGGAGCAGCCTTTTTCTTACAATAGAGATTTAATCGGATCGACAATACTCGCGTGGTTCCGGGGCGGGCCGGGGCAGGATTGCTGGTGGGTATAAGGACAAGGGGCGGAATATAAAAAAATGCGCCAGCTCAAGTGTTCAACCAGCGCATTTCAGATCTATTCAGATTAGAAAAGCTCAGACTCGTTACATACCGATGCCCCTATTCGAGCTCCAGAACCGCTCTGGAAAATCCGGGCAATTTGTTTAATGATTTGTCCAGTTCTGATTTGAGATTTTCAACTCTGGCTTCCAGGTCGGCCAATTCGCTAAACATGGCTGACAATCGTGCATTTTCTGCTTTCAAGTCTTGAATTTGGGTTTGCTGTTCCTTGATTGCATTCAAAAGCGCAACATTGACAACATGCATGTCAAAATTCAGATAGCCGTCTTTACCGGCAGATACAGCCTCGGGAAATATCTTTTGTACCTCCTGAGCGATAAACCCTACATACTCGATATCGTGGTCATGGTGTCTGGCATTATTCTTTTTGTAATTAAATCTCACAGGATTCAATTGCAAGACATCGTCCAGGCCCCGATCATAACTTCCTCTGACATCTTTTAATCTTGCATCAGAGGAGGCCTGCCAATCACCTCCTCCTGGTTTGTATGCTTGTCCGCTGATCGACATATTGCCATTATCCAGATCGACACCGAATCTCAAGGGTCCTGGCAGCTCATTGGAGGCAGATACATGGGGTTGGTAAAAGTGGACGGTATGGTCATTCACGAGGACGACCATGTGCTTGGGAAGATAGACACCCGAATTAATCTGCCAATGGGTCGTATTGCTGCCTGCTGGACCGCTTATAAAGCTCCGATTGTAGATATGCGATACCGCGCCAGGTGTAACAAAGGTTGACCAATACATCTGGGTATTGGGATCCCAATCTGCCCCATTTACTTGTGTATAATGACCAATGCTGCTTTTGTAGGATTGATCACGCAATCCTCTGGCGAGATAGAGACTCCCTTCATTTTCGTAGATCCGTGTAAGATCGCCTGTTCTGACTTCCAGTTTACCCAACGGAGCTATTCCCGGCAGAGTACCGATCCCGACCTGGCCTGTTTCCGTGATGGTCATCAGTCGCTGCTGTGCATCGTTTTCAACAATCATCTTTGCGTGAACGTTCTGTGTCGTTTGCTCTGCTAGTGAGCATTTTTATCTCCAACATTCTAATCTTTTACCATTTTCATCATTCCGATTATTTCCCCCTGCGGTTCTTTTCATTTAGCCTGAAAAATCCCAAGTAGCCTCTAGGCTGCCCTGGGAATTGAGCAGGCTAAAAAATTAGTTTGTACAATTCAAGATTTTTCAAAAACCTTGCATATATTGGGAGATAATTGTATATTCATTTTTTCTTTATAAAGCATATCCATTTATTGACAAATACCCGCCTTGTTCCAGAATCAAACAAACTAAAGAGACTTGAGGAGATGATTATGCGACGAAACAGAGTACAATGGCTTATTTTCCTCTCACTAATCCTC
>WJME01000173.1 GCA_014728115.1 Candidatus Zhuqueibacterota bacterium
AGCACTGAAAAAAGCAAAGCAAGAGCTGTAACGATTCGATTCATGATACTTTCCTTAAAAAAATAAATATTCCAGTGAATTGATTTTGAATGTAAAGCTCTTATGTTAAGAGAATGTATTTTTAAAATTATTTGAATATGAAGATAATGTTAAGAATATGTAAAGATTTTAAAAAAAATAAATAAACATGTTGACAAATTTGGATTATTTGACTATATTAATATTGTACTATTTAACTATAACAATATTTATGGGTTGTTATGATCAATTTCAAACTCGATCCCAAAAGCGGGGTGCCATTTTACCGGCAAATTATCGATCAGATCCGTTATGGTATCGCCGCCGGCAATCTGCAAGTGGGCGAGCAATTGCCCACCGTACGGGCTCTGGCCGTCGAACTCAAGGTCAATCTCAATACTGTGAGCAAGGCCTATAAAGAACTAGAGATTAAGGAATTATTGGAAACCCAGCAAGGGACCGGTACCTTTATCAGCTCTAAACCCATAGACCTCTCTGAAGCGGAAAAACAGCAAAAACTCACCAGCATCTGCAAAGAATTCACCAGCGTTGCCTCGACCTATGGATTCACGGTCCAGGATATCATCGAGTCATTAAAATCCAATCAAAGGAGTCTGTCATGAAAACCTATAAAGAAGTAAGGCTCGGTTCGCAATTGAATCCGGTGGCTATTGCCGCCCTGGTCATTCTCATTGCCATAGATATCCTCCTGTTTGTACTCAAAATCATCCCGATCATCGCCTTTATCGCTGGTATAATTCTTTCTCTGTTGTTCGCCTATTCCATCAACATCGCTGACCAGTGGGAAAAAGCCATTGTGCTGCGTATGGGAAAATTTATCGGCTTGCGGGGGCCCGGACTCTTTTTCATCATTCCGGTCATCGACCGCATCGATAAACTCATCGATCAACGCGTGCGGGTGACGGATTTTCATGCCGAAGAAACCCTGACCCGTGATACCGTACCGGTCAATGTCGATGCAGTGGTGTACTGGACGGTCTGGGATGCTGAAAAAGCAGCGCTGGAGGTACAGGACTATGCCCAGGCTGTGACCTATATCGCACAAACCGGGCTCCGCGATATCATCGGCAAACACGAGCTGGCTGATCTGCTGCAAAACCGCGACACCATTGCCGAGGATCTGCAAAAAGTCCTGGATGATCACACCAATCCCTGGGGCATTACCTGCAACTCGGTGGGCATCAAAGATATCGTCATCCCCAGCGCTCTCGCAGATGCCATGAGCAAACAGGCCCAGGCCGAACGCGAACGCCAGGCACGCATCATTCTCGGAACCGCTGAAACCGAAATCTCGGAGAAATTCTCCCAGGCCAGCGAACGTTATCACAATAATCCGGTCGCCCTGCAATTGCGCGGCATGAATATGCTGTTCGAAGGTTTGAAGGAAAAAGGATCGCTCATGATCGTGCCCAGTACAGCCCTGGAATCCATGAATCTCGGAGCTCTGGGCGGACTGGCAGCACTGTCAAAACAGGCAACAGAACAAAAACCAGTTGTTTCACAGCCACCTGCTGATTCACAAAAAGAGAAACCAGAGCAAGACTCTAAAGAAAAGAACTAGATGCCAGGAGCAATCCTGGATAAATGATCAATTATAGCAGAGACGGTCATAATGTACAATATTCGTTTTATCCCCTATTATGTCTTTTTTATCACCCTTGTATACGGATTGTTTACCGGCATTTCCGTTTTGCTTGAAAACGAATTTCGTTTGCCGTTTACCCGTAGAACCTATATCGAAGGACCTCTGGCCACCGGAGTAGGGATTGCTCTGGTGATCCTGGGATTATGGTCGGGATGGATGCTGTATCGATTGATCGTCGCAAGTCCTTTTTAGGCCTGATCTGCTCTGCATTATCCCTAAATTCAAAATCAAAGAAGAAAATTACCATGTATCGATCCAAGCTCCTGAAAAAAATAATTTTTCTCTCTATTTTGATCGCTTTTTCAGTCCTTCCTGCCCAGGATTTTCCGAATGAATTTCTCAATGGCCAGATCAAAACCATTGATTCAAAAATATTACAAAAAGAACGCACGATTTTTATCTATTTGCCCACAGACTATGATGATACAACTAGAAAATATCCGGTACACTATGTAACAGACGCACCTGCCACAGCGAATCTATATTTCGATATCCAGAGAGTGCATACCTTTGTCAATGCCATGCCCTCTAGCATTGTGGTGGGTTTGTCAAGCGACAACCGCGAATATCATATGCATCCCGACAAAGGTGCGAAATTGTACATGGATTTTCTTCGACAAGAAGTGGTTCCGTTTATTGATACCAACTATAGAACCCATCCATTCAGGACCATTGCAGGCCATTCCCTGGGCGGTGGATTTTCTATCTATACGTTTTTATCCAACATGGATTTATTTAATGCCTGTATCGCCGGCAGTCCCTATCCTCTTGAATTTTTATCAGACCTTGCATCCCCACAAGACCTTTTTAAAAACATGTCGGACTATAGATTTTTTTTCTCGTCCATTGGCACTGAAAAGGATGTGTCAGAAGGTCACTTTAAACAGTTTCAAAATATCCTCATCAAAAATGCGCCCCAAAATCTCGATTATTTGTTCACCATTCATAAAGGAGAGGATCACATTTCCAATATTGCACTGAATTTTCAAAATGGGTTAAAATCCCTCTATTCTGACTGGACATTCGTGCTTCCTGACACCCTGGACAAACCCATCGATCGCTTGCTGACTGCTCATTATCAAAAATTGTCTGAAAAAATGGGTTATCCCATAGAACCGGATCAATGGAAAGTCATTTTTCCACTCATGGATACCCTTGCCAAACAGGGAAATTTTAAAAGCGCCATCCGCCTCTTGACCTATGGCATCGATCTTTATCCACAATCGGATCAGGCCTATGCGTTTTTAGCCAGAGCGTATATGAGCACAGGAAAAATCGATTCTGCCAAATCCAATATCGACAAGGCCTTGTCTATAAATCCCCAAAATTCTTATGCCCTTGAATTGAAAGACAAATTAAACAACTAGCCCATTGCAAAAAAGCCAAAAGATTCCTAATTTGATTCATAACTATAGCTAGTGTTCTTTGTGTTATTCGTGGATAATCAAAATGAGCCATCATCATCATCTGCATCATCATTTCCCAGATACACGCCCCTTAACGATCTCCAGACTGATTTCAGGCGGACTGATCACCACCTATTCCTGCAGTTCGTCCTGCCTGCACTGTTTGTATCGCTGTCATCCGGGACGGGAGCGACAGCACATCGATACCGAAACCACCTCGGCGAATCTGAAAACGATAGATTCTCTGGGATGTGATTCCATTCATATCGGCGGTGGCGAACCATTTCTGGATTTTGCATCGCTGCTGCAGGTCCTTGAACTCTGTCAACAGCATCACATTCAGGTAGAATATATCGAGACAAACGCCTCCTGGTTCAACTCGACCGAGCAGGTGATTCCCAAACTGCGCGAGCTATTGCCCAGAGGTGTTTCAACGCTGCTCATTTCGATCAGTCCGTTTCATAACGAACACATTCGTTTTTCCAAAACCAAGGGATTGATTCAGGCATGCCGTCGGGCGGGTCTCAATGTTTTTCCCTGGATATCGGGATTCATCGATGACATGGAGCCGTTTGATGAAAACGAGACTCATTCACTCAAAGAGTTCCGGCAGCGTTTTGGTCCCGGTTATGACCGTGACATTCTCAGACGCTACTGGATTTCACCCGGGGGCCGGGCTCTGGAATGGCTGCGCAATGTATTGCCGCTGAAATCTTTGAACACCATACTCGACGAATTCTCACACCCCTGTCACGAACTCGCAGAAACCTCGCATTTTCATATCGATCTTTATGGGAATTATGTTCCGGGACTTTGTAGCGGACTCGCCATTCACAGAAAGGATCTCGGTTCCCCGCTGGATCCCAAAAAATATCCCCTGATCACCCTGCTCTATCATCAGGGTATTCAGGGGCTTTATGCGCTGGCTAAAGAGTCATTTGATTTCCATCCCCGCGATGACTATATCCACAAATGTGAGCTGTGCGATCACATTCGAACGGTTTTAGCCGCTCGAACGGATGAATACGATCAGGAACTGGCACCCAAAGCATTTTATCAAAAACCAGGTTAACAACAAAAAAACGAACCCACTTGGCAAATGACAAGAAAATCTCAAAGACGCCAAGGTGTAACGGATAATGGGTTTTGCAAAATTAGTGATCCTTCATGAGCAGTTGAATTCAAAAACAGAAACCAATTTATAAGTTTTGTCTTTTCTTTGCGTCCTGGCGTCTTTGCGAGAGGCATGGCATCCATTCAATCCATATATTTTTCCAGCCCGATCAAAGGATTTTTCTTATGGTAGGCAAGGCCCTGAAAGGTGGCAATGATCTCTTGTTTTTCGTTTGTCACCAGAACTTCATAGGTCGATAATTTACCTTGCCGGGTTACCTCTCGGGCGTTTGCCACCAGCACGCCTTCATAGGCAGCCAAAACGAAATTGATAGACACATTGATGCTCAGAGCGATTTGACCGTATGAATTACATGCCGCAGCAAAGGCAAAATCAGCCAAAGTAAAGATAGCACCACCATGAATCATATTGGCGGAATTGAGCAGATGCTCTGTGATCTCTACCCTGGCTGTTGCCTGTCCTTCCGAGACCTCGACCAGCTCGATGCCGGTATGTTTGGCAAAGCGATCGCGATCCGCAAAGAATTTTTTTATGTGTTCCAACATCACTCTCTTGGGTTACAATTTATCTTCAATTTCTCTTTCGTCTTTTTCCCAACGGTCTTCTTCCTGCTGAATGATCTCATCGTCCACCCCATCTTTATTCCAGTTTATGGCGCCATAAACCACACAAAGCAGAGTGCTCAAAATCAGCAAGATAAACACCAGTGATACCCAAAAATCTCCTAATCCTAACATAAGACACTCCCTACTAAAGCGTTATTTTGATTTGATGCCATAAAAACAGGATTTCAAGTGGTCTTCCGGCAGAGATTTGCCGAATTTGTTGCCGATTATCGTCGCGACAATGGCCAATGGCATGGCAATCACCAGCGGATCGACAACGGTCCACATGGTGCCTTGAGCCAATGAATCCACGCCAAACAGCGCCTTGCACAGCAACAGCGGCTGGGATTCTTTAATGTGTACAAAGAACAACCAGAAAAAGCTGACCAGGAAACCGGTCCAGAACCCAGCCAGGGCACCTGCCTTGTTGATTTTTTTAGAAAACAATCCGCCGACAAACATGGGCAAAAAGGCCGAAGCGCACAAGCCGAAAAAGATAGCAGTACCCCGGGCAATAATCGCGGTTCCCCCTTCAAAGAACAGGGGTAATCCCCACGCCAACAACAGGCTGACGAGAATGGCGACCAGGATCCCGAATTTCGTAATGATGATGGAAGCGCCCTTACCATGCGCCCATTTTTCATAGACATCACGACCAATAGAGGTTCCCATGGCATGAAACTGCGAGCTCAGGGTAGACATGGCTGCAGACAGCAGGGTGACCATAAAAATAGCCGTAAACCAGGCTGGCATGGCCGTATTGATATACAGGGGAATGATATTATCCACCCGTTTATCTGCAGCGAGAAGCGAGATATTGCCAAAATCAGGATGTCCTGCAAAATAGACATTCGACAAAGAGCCCACGATAAACGCCACACCGGTCATCATAAAGATAAAAATGCCGCCAACCAAAACAGCACGATTCAGCTCCCGGCTGGATTTGACCGTCATAAACCGGACCACGAGCTGCGGTTGAGCGAGTACACCGATTCCCACACCCAGGATAATAGTCGAGACAAGAGTCCACCAATACTCACTCCCAAAGGATGGAAACGAGGTCCATCCGGTATGGCCTTTGGCACCAAAGATTTTTATCGCTGTTGGAGCCATATCGGTGAGTTTTTGATGCGCTGTCGTGATGCCGCCCAGCTGCGAATAGGTCATGACCAGCAGGATCGCCATACCGATAAACATGACACTGCCCTGAAAGGCATCGGTATACATGACCCCTTTGAGTCCGCCCATGATCACATAGATCGCAATGATCATGGTAAAGAAAAAGAGGGCCACGTTATAGTCGACAGCCAGAACTTCCGCAATGAATTGTGTGCCTCCCATCAATACCACGCTTGCATACAGCGGCATAGCCACAAAAATCAGCAATCCGGTTACACCCTGCAAAAAAGTAGATTGATACCGATTGCCGAGAAATTCGGGAAAAGTGTGGGCGTTGAGATTGAGCCCCATCAGCCGGGTTCGTTTGCCCAAAAAGACAAAGGCGATAAAGATCCCCACAAAGATATTGAGAAATGTCAGCCACAAAATGCCCATACCAAAGATTGCAGCAGCTCCCCCGAAACCGACGATGGCCGAGGTACTGATAAAGGTCGCCCCATAGGAAATCGCCATGACATAGGGATGGATGGTACGGCCCGCAATCATATAATCGGATGCACTCTTTGTTTGCCGAAAAGCCAAAATGGCCAGAAAGCCGATGATAAACAGGTAGAGCAAGACAATAATCGACAACATCAAAATATTCATGACAGCCTCCTTTCTAATCCGGAACGATAATGGGGTTATTGTAAAGTATACATGACTTCACCGCGGATAAAAAAAGCATTATCGCGGGGTTCCGGATAAAAATCACCGGGCATAAAATAATCAAACAAAAGATGGCCGCTCCAGCGGGGAGAGAATTTCATGTTTGCCAAAACCTGGATCTCATTACCGCGGCCGGTACCGCTCATGCCGTTTGCCAATGCCCGACTTTGCAGCGCCTGAAGGTGGTAAAAGGTCGCTGTGAGATTGAGTTTATCGGTGATGGGTCTGGACAACTTGATCCAGGGTGAGAGGGTATTGGTCCAATAAGCAACCCGTCTGGCACCCCGAATGGTCTCGCCGATATGTGAATAGATATAGAGCTCGCTCCACTTGGGCCAGCGGCTGAACAGCGGATTCCAGCCTTCCCAGTCCTCTGTCTCGGGATCATCTCCGGAGAGGTAATTGAAACCGGCAGAGAGCATGCATTTCTTTTGAGGCCGGAGAAGATAAGAGAGATAGGCATAGCCACCCAGTCCGGAATGACTGATATCACCCTGAGATCCCATTTGCAGGGCCCATTCCGACGTCAGCGTGAGGCGAGGATTAAACGGATGCTGGATGCGGCCCCCAAAGGTGTTCAGGTTGAGTTGGTCGGTGAGATAATTACCGGCCGGGATCCAGGGTTCAGGGTCTTCCATTTTCAAAAAATAATAGGCGTCGATCCGGGTTTTAGCCGCAGTATTGTGCACCAGATAAACACCGAGCGCATTTTCCTGACCATCGTTGAGCCATTGTTTACCTTCCGAGCTCTTGGGCAACCCGATCGTTGGTTTTTCCAGATCCGTGGTCGCCAAAACAGGCAGGCGGTCATCATCACGAGGGTTACTGATCCCCAAAATATCGATGGTCGTGGCACCGCGCTTGATCGACAGTTTGACGGCATCATGGAAAATAGCCCTGGACCCATCCCAGGGGCCGCCTTCGAGAAGGATGAATCCTTCGCCATAGATCAAATTCTGTCGACCCAGAGTCAGAGCTACAGGATTCTTTCCTCCTGAGGTATAATGGAGGAACAGGTTATCGATAATTAATTCATCGGTGGTAAAATCACCGGTTTTAGGGGTAACCGTGTAATAGCGAAATTCATTGGTGAGCTGGAGCCGGACCGAAAATTTGGGACTAAAGGCATAGTTGGCCCAGGCATTGGTGCGGAAGCGAAAAAAATCTTCCTTGTCATCATTGTCCGCATTGAAATCGATATTGTTGTTCATGAACGTGTTGCGAATGCGTTCGCGAAAGCCAAAGGTCAGTTTTTTGTCCTGTGCGATCATCTCTCCTGCAAAGAAAAGCACAGTCAGGCATGCGACAACAATGCGGATGATTCCTGATTTCATCATCTTTACCTCCCTCTCTCTGATAAAATGTAGACGCAGTTCTATTCTATTCGACTATATACATCGTCGTTATGGTCAAACCTAGATAGTGAATAAAAACCCAAAACACAAAAATGATGATCGGGACAGCAGGAACCAAAATATTGGGAATGGCTACGATTGGCAGGCACCATACGGTTGCCAACGCAATAGTTCACAGCAATGATTATGAACAATCTTCATTTAAGAAAGTTATTTAATTACAAAATTGCAACATAAATTTTAAAAAACTTTATAAAAAGATGGATTAAGACAAATAGATTAATGTCAGAAAAAAGATTTCAGGAGGAATCCATCATTATGAGAGAGCAATGCCGGATTGGAGTGATGAGAGATGAACTAGTCGGATGACATTTCCAGGGGGAGTTGATCGGGCTGGATGCATTCCTGATCACACATGACCACAACCCGCTGGACAATATTGTCCAGTTGCCGGACATTCCCGGACAAGGGTGCATTTTGCAATTTATCCAGCGCACCGGAGGAAAAATGCATGTCCGGTTTATGATACTTTATTGCATATTTGTTGAGAAAAAAGTTTGCCAGCAAAGGGATATCGCTTTTTCGCTCGCGTAAAGGGGGCACATCCAATTCGACCACATTGAGTCGATAATAGAGGTCTTCTCTGAACTGATTTTTTTTGACCAGCAGGCTCAATTTAGTGCTGCTTGCCGCAAGGATACGGACATCTGCATGCCGGATTTTGTTTTCTCCGACGCGGGTATATTCACCTGATTGCAAGACGCGTAGTAACTTGGACTGCAGACCCGGTGACATGTCGCTGACTTCATCGAGAAAAACCGTTCCACTGTCAGCGCGTTCAAAAAGTCCCACCCGATCGGCCAGGGCACCGGTAAACGCGCCTTTGCGATGGCCGAACAACTCGGATTCGAGCAGAGTATCCACAAGAGCAGCGCAGTTGACCGGAATAAAAGGCCGAGCCCGCCGTTTACTGCGATGGTGTATCAGTCGTGCGATCAGCTCTTTTCCGGTACCGCTTTCACCCTGAATGAGAACAGACACATCGGTTTCTGCGATTTGATTGACATTCTGGATCAAGCGCAGCATTTTTTCATGTTGCCCGATAATCACGATTTCATTCGTGCCCAGCTTGCCTTCCAGTTCACGCACCTGACGGCGCAGCTGATAGCGCTCCAGCGCGCTGTAGGCAGCAAGGGAGATAAAGTCTGTCACTTTTTGAGCGATGATAAATGTCTCTTCGGTAAAAGCCCCGGTAAATCCGCGATGATCGAGATAGACCACACCGAATATGTTCTGATCCTTGAGCAAAGGCAGACAAGCCACCGATAGAATATGAAGTGACATGACGCTTTCGCTATGGGAAAGCGAAGGGTCTTCAAGAGCATTGGGAGAGAAAAATGGCGTTCCCTGCTTACGAACCTGGGCAATCAGGGTATGGCTGGTTTGATTTTGCGGACGTTCGATATCCTTTTGGGATTTGTGCCGGGCGATTTCAAACAGCTCTTCATCAGACTCGTCGAACAGAATCACCAGCCCCCGTTCCGCGCCGGTCCATTCGATCAGAGCATCGATGGCCTGGGTCAACAACAGCTTTACGTCAGCGGTTGCCAATAGTTGCTTGCCTAATTCAAAAATAGCCTCTTGAAAATTATTTTGAGATAACAGGTTTGTTCGCTCGTCCATTCTAATCCGTATTAAACATGATCTCTCTCCCCCCGGGTATTTTAAGTGAATTGGTTTCATTAACATATCGATATTTGTAATAAAATGCAAGCAGGAAAGAAACGTGGGAACGTGGGAACGTGGGAACGTGGGAACGTGGGAACGTGGGAACGTGGGAACGTGGGAACGTGGGAACGTGGGAAAATAACCATTGAGAATATAAATAGCAAGAAAAAAAAGATGCGCCCGGGATTCCTCCCGGGTGCAACCCCTGGGCCGGGGCATCCCTGCCCCGGAAACTCAAAGCGGGGAACAGACGATGAGCCGCTGCACGGACAGCTGCCGGAAGCATGGATCGGGATGAAAAGCACAAGCCGCGATTTCAGGTCGCCGGATTGGAAATCCGGCTCCAGTGGCAGCCCCTGGGAAGAATCCCAGGGGCATCATTAGAGTTCCAGGGGCATCGTTTAGGGGATACTGCCAAGATCAAGAATCATCTCGTTTACGCGACGGTCGGCAGAGCCGACCTGCTGCATTCCCAGCCTCCGGCTGGGAATGCAGCAGGGATCAACCCGGTCTATTTCACCAACATAATCCGCCGGATCCACTGATTCGTGCCGCTGGTCAGACGGACGAAATAAAGACCGCTGGGCATGTGACCGGCATGCCAGGTCACCTGATAGACACCGCCAGGGTGAAATCCCTCTGCCAATCGCGCCACCTCTCGGCCCTTGAGGTCATAGACTATGATACGAATGTCACCGTCACGCTCTACCGCATAGTCGATGGTGGTGGAGGGATTGAACGGATTCGGATAGACCGACAGGGTCGATTCTTTGGGCACCTCTGCAATCTGTTCATGATCAGCCGCTGGCACGGCTCCTCCCTTTGCATAGGTGGTAGGCTGAAATTCAACGAGTTGCCGCCAGCCTCCCGGCATCTGTGGGGATAACAAGCGAATCTTGATGTAACGGGCACTGACCATCTCGCCGAGTTTATGGTACTCTGTTTCCATCCCATCAAACCGGCGGGTGATCACCCCCAGAGAGGTAAAATCATCGCTCTCTATACCGTCGGTCGACACCAACACTTCGAATTGTCGGGTTTGATAATCGAACGCCATCCCATCATCGTCGGTGCCGTTATCCGTCTGAAATGCGATGATATTGAACAGGAAAATCCCGCCGGAATTGAACTGAAAGATCGCCCACGGCGGTTCCGAAGGATCCTTTTCGTTACGCGCCAGTGTGGTGCCATCCCAGCCGTCCACATCTCCATCCACGGCGTTCTCCCAACTGCAGTCCTTTTCACCCACTTTGGTTGGTGATCCTGAAACCACCACCAAGGCGTTATCAGGCAGATCAGGATTCGGTTCGGTTAACCTCACCAAAGGCTCCTGATCGCCATGATACCCGAAATCGATCCCTTGCATGTTTGAAAATGTATTGCGTTGTATCCAAACAGGATTTTCACCGTGCGTCAGAACAAAGTCATTTACCGGCAACGTCGACTCTTGAATCTCTATCTTGTACTCGCCTGCAGGGATGTTTTTTATATAGTAACTGCCAGACTGCAATGTCAGGGCTTTGGCCATCAGATTTCCGTCACTATCGAAAAGCTCCACGGTCACCCCCCAGAGACCGGGTTCACCCTCATCCTGCTGACCATTTTGATTCGTATCGAACCATACCAAACCTTGCAGGCCTCCTTTTTCACAAGGTCCATCGGCCAAAATCTCGTCGACTGTGGGATTAACGGCATTGGCTGCGATCTCGATGGTGGAAATATTGGACGCATTTTGATCCAGCAATGTCCATAATCCGCAATAGCTCTCCAATAAAGGATTCGAATAAACGATGAGATTATCTCCCGCAAATAACCTCACCGCACAGAGTCCATCGAGATTTGTCAGCAGGGCATTATAATAACAAAAAAAATCATCCCCGATCGAGGTCAAACGGGACAGACCATCGATGTTTGTCAACGATTTATTATAGGCTAAATAGAGCTGCCCACCGACTGTAATGAGGGAAGAGAATCCATCCAAATTCGTCAAGGAATAATTATTGTATAAAAGCATATCCTCTCCGACTTTGGTCAGGTTGGTCAAACCATCGACATCGATCATGGCCGTATTGTTAAAACAGGAAAAACGCCCACTGATAGAGTTTAATGAAACAAGACCATCCACATTCAATAATGATTCATTGTAAAATATAACTAAATCACCCTTGACAGAACCCAATCGGGATAGACCATCGATATTTAACAAGGCCTCATTTCTATAACAATAAACATCATCCCCAACATAGGTTAAAGCGGATAATCCATCGATATTTTCCAGGACATTGTTATAATAGATAAACAAGCCTCCTCCGATCGAGGTCAATTGGGATAACCCGCCGGTACAGTTCAAGAGGGGATTGATCTTTATATAAAGGTCTTGTGAAACAGACGTCAATCCGGATAGGCCGTCCAGATTCTGTATGTCAGTTCCGTAAATCGTAAGAGAACCGTCAATCTGCGTATAATTAAAATTATCGACCTCGGCTTGCGAGCTCAGGGTGAGATCACCACTATAGACATTTGCCAAGACCGAACCCGCCATAATGAGAACCGTCAACAGGGGATTGCACATTAACCGTTTCATCTTTCTCTCCTTTTTCGCTATTCAGTTCCATTCCAAGAATGAATTCTCCCCCATGCCAAGGCATCTTGCTTCCGAAAAAAATAACCCATCTCTGTCGGATCAATGAGAGGTGCAGCCCCCTTCTGCATTTCCTGGTCGGCTCTGCTGACCCATGACATTCCCAACCAGGGGCTGAGAACGAGATGGACAGAATGCAACCCAATCCATTTCACAAAGTCAGTAGTTTGATTATACAAAAGTATATTGCCATCGTATGTTTGGGCAAACAGAGGTACGAGTAAAAACAGGCATATCAAAGCGCAATTTCGTATCTGTCGATTCATGGCTCCTCCTTCCGGGTCAAACTCATGTAACCGGTTACATGGTCTACAGACGTTTCTATATTCGTTTTTGACGATGTTTTGAGGAAAACCTTTTGCATGAAATGGGGAAAAATGCATTTTTTTCTTTGCGGGGAATCGATCGGCGAGGTGGATATTTTATATACACATTCAGAGACAAGAGAGGTCTTTTTTTATATTCCTCTAGCCCAGGGGAGTCACGATCATTAGTCTGAACGAGATGAACCGGGCCGCCGCAGGGTTTAGCCCCATAAGCGCTAAGTTAAGAGCTTGTATTTTCCTCTTTTTTGTATTATATTCAGGTAATGACAAAAGGAGGAGAATATGTCTAAAGAATTTTCTCTTGAAAATGATTTTCAATTTCTACTCAGTTTATTACCAAAAGACTGGGATGTTAGAGCAAAAACTCTAGGTGCATTAA
>WJME01000174.1 GCA_014728115.1 Candidatus Zhuqueibacterota bacterium
GACATTTACTAATCCCCTGGAGGATTTGACAGTCGAAAATCAATGGGAGGCGGAAACCGCAGCCCAAGCGCTCCGCGGAGCCTGGAATTTGGGCAATTCGCCCATTGTTAATCTCCTAGAGCTCCTTGAAGACCAAGGGATCAAAATCTTTCTCACCACCGCCGGCGATGATTTTGACGGAATGACCGCCAAAAACCGGAATTGCCATGTTATGATTCTCAATCGAAACCGCCCGCTGGACCGGCTTCGATTTACCGCCGCCCATGAGTTGGCCCACATTTTGTTTGATTTCCATCATGATATCGACCAGGAGGAAGGACTCTGTCACAGTTTTGCCGGTGCTTTTCTCCTCCCCGGTGAAGCTCTCGTCAATTTGATCGGGCCGAAAAGACGAAAGATTTCCTTTTGGGAATGGCAGCATATTAAAGAGCTTTACGGTATTTCCATGCAGGCCTCGATTCACCGCGCCTATGAAAGAAAGATAATATCAAAGAATTATTTCAATAAACTCATGCAGATGCTGCGAAAAAAAGGCTGGGACCGGTATGAGCCGTTTATCTATGACGGACAGGAACAGGCCGTAAGGCTGAAAAGACTCATGGCCTTTGCCCTGAACGAAAAGATCATCAATAGAGATGACGCCGGAGAGATCGGCCGCCGGTTTCTCAGAGAATCCGACTTGCAGGATATTCTGCACTCGACCGAATTTGCTTGAACCAATATTATGTCATCCCCGAGCCGCAGAGCGGCGATGGGGATCTTAGACTGCCTCGCCGAATGAAGCGGCCCCGTTTCCAAGAAACGACACTCACATGTCATCCTGAGGCTTGCGTTAGCTAGCCGTGAGGGTCTTGTACTGCCTCGTCGAATGAGACAGGACCTTTTTGAATTCATCTTTTCATTCTTAGGGGCATTGAAAATTCCCAAAAAAAATTGTTGACAAAAACAACGAAAAAGTATAAATTGTAAACTCACCAAAAATTCAAGGAGGTTGACATGGGACGAATCAGTCTCAAAATTTTTTCGTTGTTTTTAGCAGCCGCCATGCTGTTAAGCTGTGCCACTCTTTTTAAGGGAACGAGTGAAGAACTTTCTATTAACAGCGACCCGCAGCGTGCACAGGTTTTTATTAATGGTGATCTTTACGGCGAGACACCTACAACCGTAAATCTTGAATCAAAAAAGACATATACGATTGAATTCAAGAAAGAAGGCTATGAGACGAAAACCTATCAGCTAAACAATCATGTGGGAGCCGGGTGGATCGTGCTTGATGTCCTTGGCGGCCTTGTGCCGGTGATTGTTGACGCCGCCACCGGCGCCTGGTATCACCTGGACCAAAAAAATGTCAACATGATTTTGGAAAAACAACAGCCCGTCAGCATCATTTAATCCCTAACCCGATTTGTCCTCATTCCGGCTGTGCTTTTCCCGGGCACAGCCGGTGGGGAAGGGGGGCGGAAAGAGAGTTGGAATTGAAACGACATATTTTTATTGACTATAGAATTGTTAAAAGATATTCTTTTTATTTATGGGCGGGGTTGGCGATATGACTGATATCGATTTTAAAATAATAAAACGAATTCCTTTAGGTTTATGAAAAAGAATCTCAATTCCATATATGCAAAATACAAAAATGATGATCATTACCATTTACTTATTTACCATCTCATAGATGTCGCTTGTGTTGCTTCGGTTATTACGGATGAATTAATAAAACAAGATAATTTTAATTCAAATGAAAAAAAACATCTTGTTTTCTGGGCAGGTTTGCACGATATAGGAAAAGCCTCACTCGAATTCCAAAAAAAACTAGAATATCCAAGCAGATATCGAACTCAATCCCATCATACATTAATTTCGGCAAAAGTATTGTTAGATAAGTGGCAAGAAAAATATAATCCCCAAACTGACAAGGGAGATTTTGCTAGGTGCCTAGCATCTGTTATAGGGGGGCACCACGGCAAATTTATTCGATCGATGGATATTGTTGATTTATACATACATGATGAGAATGATTGCTGGAAAGAATCCATCGATAAGATGATTTCAATTTTAACAGGATTATTTGGAATTGATTTTTTTGATTTTCCTGAACTTAAGACAAAAGAAATTTCGTCTTTTATCATGAAGCTCGCAGGTCTGATTACACTTTCGGACTGGATTGGATCAATGGAAGAGTATTTTGAATATAAAAAAGATCTGATACCTTTCGAAGATTATTTTTTCTCTGCGAAGCATAAAGCTGAAATAGCCGTAGATGACATATTCCATACTAAGATTAAGCCGGAATTAAATATTCCCGACAAAGAAATCTTCAAATTTGATTTTAGGCCGCTTCAGGAAAAATGCCACGCAATAGGAAATTCAATTGGTCCTCCAGCTATCGTTTTCATTGAAGCTCCGACTGGAGAGGGAAAAACTGAAGCTGCCTGGATGTTGGCTAAAGCATTAATGAAAAAATCAGGCCGGGATGGATGTTACTTTGCACTGCCGACTCAGGCTACCAGTAATCAGATGTATGAAAGAATTAACAAAGACTGGCTATCTCGGCTCTATTCCGAAAATTCCAATCAGATGATGAAATCAATTCTTATTCATTCTGCAGCAATTCTGCATGAAGAAGACAAAGCTTATAAAATCACAACTGGAGAAGAAGAAAACTACGTGGCTGAAGATTGGTTTAAACCGAAAAAAAGAGGACTTTTAGCACCATTTGCTGTCGGAACTGTCGACCAGGCGTTTCTTTCTGTTATGCAGACCAGGCATTTCTATTTAAGACTATTTGGATTAAGCAGCAAAGTTGTCATTTTCGATGAAGTGCATGCTTATGATACGTACATGTCTACAATTTTTGAGAGATTGCTGCAGTGGCTTTCTGAAATGGGCGCAAGTGTGATTATGTTGTCTGCGACTTTACCTATTTCAAAAAAAAGAAGTTTAATAAAGGCATATACTGGAACAAATCCTGAATTAGACCAAGTTTATCCGGCAATTTCTGGGGCTAGTAAAGCAAGGAGATATTTTTCTGAATCATTTCAGGTTTCTGAATTAAACCAAAAAACTCTGAATGTAAAACTTATAGGATTTTCATCAGAAGACTTGTCATCTGTATGCAGAGAAAAGCTGGGAAAAGGAGGATGTGCTGCGGTTATTTGCAACACTGTAAAGAGGGCACAGGATGTTTATTCTCATTTAAAAAATGAAATGAAGGGGGCTGAAATTCTGCTGCTCCATTCCAGGTTTCCTTTCTCTCAAAGAGAAAGGCTGGAAAAAAAGGTTATTGAGAAGTTTGGGAAATCCGGAAATATGAGGCCGGATAAATCTGTGTTAGTTGCGACTCAAATCATTGAACAAAGTTTAGATTTGGATTTTGATTTTATGATTTCCGATCTCGCTCCGATTGATCTTCTTATCCAGCGTGCTGGAAGAATACAGCGGCATGAGAGGACGCAGCCCGTTACAATGAAAAATCCTGTTTTATGTGTTTCTCTTCCTGAAAAAAATATAAATTCGATTGAAAGCTTGAAGCGCGCCGGACCTGTTTATGATCCATATATCCTTTTGAAAACTTATCTGCTGCTTAAAGATATGGATAAAATTTTAATTCCGAATAACATAAGTCAGTTAATTGAAAATGTTTATGGGGTTGAGAATTATAAAGAAAAGAAAGTTTGTCATCTTTTCAATAAATTAAAGAAAGAAAAGAAAGAAAAGTATATTCAAACAAAATTAAAAGCAGAATTAACATTGATATTTCGCCCAGATGAAAAAATTCAAAACATTATAGACCAAGAAAACGAGCAGTTAGATGAGGAAGATAATCCTGCAGTTCATCAGAGAATAAAAGCTCAGACAAGAAATGGTTTGCCTCAAATAAGAATTATTTGTCTTCATGAATTTGATAATAAACTCTTTTTTGACCGGCAGGGAATAAAACCGGTAAAATTTAGTGAATCGATTAATGAAAATATAAGTAAGAATTTATTGAAAAACTCCTTGCAAATTAATAATCCTATTTTATTTGAAAAAATTAAAAAAATGGAAGTACCAAAAGAATTTAAAAATAATTCTTTTTTGAAATATTCAAGAATTTGTATATTTGAGCAAGATAAATGCGAAATTGATAATCAATATATATTGATTTTAGATCCTAATTTGGGATTGATAATAAACAAGATAACAAATTAAGGAGATTTTTATATGAATTCTTTTTTCAATTTAGTTGATGAAGATTGGATTCCTTGTATCGTAAATGGAAGACGAAAAGAGTTGAGCTTAAAAGAAGCTTTAATTCGATCTCATAATATTAGAGAAATTCACGATAGTTCTCCTTTAGTTTCTATTTCATTATTCAAATTATTACTTACACTTATTTATCGAATCTTTTCATTCGAATATAGAAAGGATTGGGAGGAAAATTGGGAAATTCTTTGGGAAAAAAGAAAATTTAATCAAAAAAAGATAGATGAATATTTTCGGAATTGGAAACATCGTTTTTTTCTTTTTGATCAAGAAAGACCTTTTTATCAATATCCAAAGAATAATTTTGAAAAATTACAAAAAAAAAGTGTAAGTAGACTTGCAATAGATTTTTCTTCAGGACAAAATCCGACTTTGTTTGATCATACGACCGATGATTTGATGCTGGAATTGAAACCTTCTGAAGCAGCTCGGTTATTAATTTCTCAGCAGAGTTATGCGTTGCAGGAGGGAAGGGGATATTCTAATGGCCCGCTTTCTAAGGGAATAATTGTACTTGCTGTTGGAGATAATCTATTTGAAACATTGCTGTTGAATTACTGTCACCCTGACTTTGACAGAAATCTTGCTGGGTCGCCTATATGGGAGAAGGAAGAATTGTCAGATCCAAGTCTAAATAAGAAAAGGCTTTATCCTGAAAATTATATGGAATATTTAACATGGCAGAGCAGAAAAATATTATTGATACCGAAAAAAAACAATCATGATGTTTGTATAAGTGAAATTTACTATTTAGCAGGCTTTTTTATTAATGGGGATTGGAAAAAAGATCCTTTGAAAAGTTATAAAAAAAATGATAAGGGAAAATTTGATGCGAAATTGGATGAAAATAGGGCAATTTGGCGTGATAGTCATGGTATGTTTGAAATATCAAATCCATCTAGACCTGAATCATTTACTTTGCTGTCTCATATGATAAATAAAGGAGCCCTGGAGAAAGAAAGACTGTACAATTTAAATATTTTTGGAATTTGCGCTGTTAATGCAAAAGTTTTTTTTTGGAGGCATGAAAGACTTCCTCTACCGCTTTCATTATTAACAGAGGAAAAATTTGTCCGAAGACTTAAGGGGGCACTAAAAAGCGCAGAAAAAGTTGGGGAAATACTTCGAGCATCAGTTTCCATATTGGCCGATGAACTGAAATTAGGAAAAGATGAAAAACAAAAACTCAGAAAAAAAATTTCAATCGACAGACAATATTGGTCGGAACTGGCGATTCAATTCAAATCCTTTGTTATTAAACTTGCTGAGAACGAAGAAGCTGCTGTGCAGGAATGGATTGCAAGTGTTCGGAGCAATGCGGTCATATCGTTTAAAAATAAGATGGATAATTTAGGAACAACAGCTAGAATTTTGAAAGCCGTGAATTCCCCCAAAGTAACAGGATATTTCTATGGGGCCATGAAAAAAGAATTAGAAGGATTCGAAATATTAAGTTCATAAAAGAGGTGAAAGAAATGGAAGAAAACATATTTAGATTTGTAGGAATGCTGAAACGATTAAACAATCCGGATAAACCTAATCGCGGTGCGTTGGCTATGCTGCGTCGCGGATTAGGCCGGCCATTGGGAGAAGTAGCGGATATGTACCCGATAATTGTTCCCTATCTTCCGGATCAGATTTATCGCAAGGAAGAGAACATGTTTTATTTGATTGGAGCATTATTTGCCTGGCACCCATCCAATACGGAAAAAGGTAATTTTGGTGATTCATTAAAAATACTCGCTGCAGCACGAGGGGAATCAGAAAGTCTGGAAAGACGTTTTATTTCGCTTCTTAATTGTCATACAGATGATCTCCCGGTGCATATAAGGCAGCATGTAGGGTTACTCAAATCCGGGGATATTCCAATTAACTGGATTCAGCTGTTTAAAGATATTTTAAAATGGGATCATCCGGATAAATTTGTACAGAAAAAATGGGCAAAAGCCTTTTGGTCTAAAGAAAACCCTGAAAATAATGAAAAAAAAGGAGGAAGATAAAATGTTTGTTGAGTTGCATATGCTTCAGAATTTTCCGCCTCATTGCTTGAACCGCGATGATACCAATCAACCCAAAGATTGTGAGTTTGGCGGTTATAGGCGGGCTAGAATATCAAGTCAATGTTTAAAACGCGCAATTAGAAAGAATCCCAAATTCCAAGAAAATCTTAAAGGGCATCTTTCTAAACGATCTTTGCGCTTTCCAAGTCAGATTCATCAATATTTGATTAAAGAGGGGATTGAGGAAAATGCAGCCAAAAAAGCTGCAAATCAATTTGCGAAAATTGCAAAAAAAGAAAGTGGTGGAGGAGAAAGTGATGAAAAAGATGTGATGAAGACCCCACAAATCATGTTTTTTACAGATGAAGAAGTTGAATTTTGTGCGAAAAAAGTCATAAATGCCATTGAGAAAAATGAAGATATTATAAAAATAATCCGTAAGTTCAAGGATAAAGAAAAAAGCCCTCAGCCACGGAATGCTGATATTGCGCTGTTCGGAAGGATGATCACTTCGGATGCTTTTAAAGATATTCATGCCGCTTGTCAAGTGGCTCATGCGATTTCAACGAACCAGGTGAATATGGAAATGGATTTCTATACGGCGGTGGATGATCTGAATCCTGAGGGGGAAACCGGTGCTGGAATGATGGGTGTTGTGGGATTTAACAGCTCATGTTTTTACAGGTATTCTTGTTTAGATACGGGAAAATTGCTGGAAAACCTGGGTGGTGATAACGATTTGTGCCAGCGGACAATAGAAGCATATATGAGAGCTTCAGTAGCTGCGATCCCTACGGGAAAACAGAACAGTATGGCCGCCCAGAATTTACCAAGTTTGATTTTTGCTGTTGTCAGGAATGGAGGTTCCCCTTGGTCACTCGCTAATGCTTTTGAAAAGCCGGTATATCCGGATAAAAATTGCAGTCTGGTTCAAAAATCGATATCTGCTTTGGATAATCATTGGGGGAATTTGTGTAAAGTCTATGGGAGTGATCACATACTAGCCAAGCCCGTTGTAATAGTCGGTGAAGTAGAGTTGAAAAATTTGGTTGACAGTAAGAAGGAAACTTTGGATGAGCTAATTTCTGAAACCATGAATGCGGTTTCTTTTCAGGAAGAATGATCATGAGCTCAGCTGTGTTGTTGATGAGGTTACGTGGTCCAATGCAGTCTTGGGGAACTCAAAGCCGATTCAGTGTGAGGGATTCTGATCGTGAACCTTCCAAAAGTGGAGTTATCGGAATGATCTGCTGTGCATTAGGTCGAGATATAAATAAGTCTCTTAAGGACCTAAATGATCTAAGAATGGGAATTCGCGCTGATAAAGAAGGAAAAATTGAATTGGATTTTCATACTGTAGGAGGAGCGCCTAGCGATGAAGATGGAAAGCCGGAAAGTGTTTATAGGGCCTCGGGTAAAGAGGTAAGAGAACCAGCAGTATCTAAACGCTATTATCTTGCGGACGCTGAGTTCTTAGTGGGACTGGAAGGCGATACGGAATTTTTAAAAAAGATTCACCATGCCGTGGCGAATCCAAAATGGCCGCTTTTTTTGGGCAGAAAAGCATTTGTCCCATCCTTGCCGGTCCATATCCCTGATGGCCTAATAGAAGGTAAATCTTTATTAAAGGTCTTAAAAGAGTATCCCTTGCGGATAAAAACCTCAGAACAAAGAAATATAAGAATAGTACTGGAGACGGATGACCCGAATCATGAAACACGCAACGATGTTCCCGTTTCTTTTGAAAAGCGCCGGTTCAGTACCAGACAAATAAAAAATTTGTTTATTACAAAATCGCAGATTGGAGGAGGATAAAAATGTTTTTATCAAAATTGCTTTTAAATCCCCGCTCCAAACAAGTTATGAATGAAATTAATGATCCATACCAGATGCATCGGACCATTATGAATGCTTTTTACAACGGAACTGAAAAATCCGGTAGAGTTCTGTTCCGGGTGGAAATTTCAAAAAGAATCCCAGATATTACATTGCTTGTACAATCAGAACTTGAACCGGACTGGCAAAAACTGATTGATAAATTTCCTGCATATTTATCGGAAAAAGAAAATAAATATGAATATAAGAAGATAATCCTTTCTGTAAGAAGCGGACAAAGATTAAGATTTAGACTTCGAGCAAATCCTACTGTTAAGAAAATAACGGATGGTAAAAAAAATGGTAGGCGTGTCGGCATCCTGGATGAACAAGAACAGAAAGAGTGGATGAAACGAAAAGCGAAAGCAGGAGGATTCAAACTAATCGATTGTACAGTTGTTGATGAAGGATTTGTGAATTCTCAAAAAAACAGCCGAAAATTGACACTTTTATCAGTGAAGTTTGAAGGATTTATTGAAGTTATAGAGACCGGTAAATTTTTAAATTGCATTCAAAGTGGAATTGGATCTGCAAAAGGTTTTGGTTTTGGACTGCTCAGTATTGCGCCGGCATGAGGTATGAAAAAGTTATTCATTCTTCCAAAGTTTTCAGACAGGTGGAGCCATCTTTACCTTGAACATGGAAAGCTTGATAAAAAAGCGGATTCGTTGGCTTTTCATGATTTTGAGGGAGAGACAAGGATTCCAATTGACCAACTAGGGCTATTGATGATAGGACCCGGTTGCAGCATAACACACCGTGCTGTGCAAATTCTTGCAGAAAACAACTGCATGGTCAGTTGGACAGGTGAACAAGGCGTGAGAATGTATGCGCATAATACGGGAGCTACGCATTCATCGCGCCGCGTTCTCCATCAAGCAAAAATGTTTTGTGATGAAGAAATGCGGCTGAAAGTTATTCGTCAGATGTATCAGAAGAGATTTTTAGAACGTTTAGATGCAGATCTCAATCTGGAACAAATAAGAGGCATGGAGGGAGCGCGAGTCCGAAAAATTTATAAAGAAATGTCGGAAATATATGGCGTGAAATGGTCGGGAAGAAGATATGATCAATCGAAATGGGGAAAGGCTGATCCCGTTAACAGAGCTCTTTCAACTGCCGCCTCTTGTCTTTATGGTTTGTGTCATGCAGCAATTATATCTGCCGGCTACTCCCCCGCGATAGGATTTATTCATACTGGAAAAATGTTGAGTTTTGTATATGATATAGCTGATCTCTATAAAACAGAAATCATTATTCCACTTGCTTTTGAAACAGCAGCAGTCTGTATGCAGGATATAGAAAAAAATACAAGATATGCATGTAGGGATACTTTTCATGAAACCAAATTATTAGAGAGAATTCTGCCCGATATATCGGAGGTGCTTTATGCTGGTGATGATATTGGAGAGTACCCCGGCGAGCTTGAAGGGCGCATTATCACGTTGGCTGATCGAGCCCAAGTCGGGAGTGTTCCTTGGGAATACGAGCGCAAGAGTGAGAGATGAGCTTTGGACTATGGTCAAAGCAAAGTGTAAAAAAGGATCTGCAATTCAGATATGGAACGATCGAAGTCCACAGGGTTATTCCTATCGATTTTATGGGAAACCTTCACGAAAGATGGTGGATTTTGAGGGAATTGCGCTTGTTAAAATTCTTCGAAAAGAGAGATAGATTTAATTAATCCATTGCAGAAGGTATTCCGCAATGTATGATCTTTAACAATATAATAACAGTGAAAACGGTTCAAAAATAAAAACTACAATATCTAGTATTCTTTTTAACACCAATCTACAAAGACTTGGTGAGTTCCCCACATGCGTGGGGATGAACCGTATGGAAGAAAAAAGGAAGAAACACTGATTGGGAGTTCCCCACATGCGTGGGGATGAACCGTTCGAGACAGAGCTGAACGCGCTTGGCTATACGAGTTCCCCACATGCGTGGGGATGTACCTCCTATAGAATTTATTAAATGCTTTGTTCATACGAGTTCCCCACATGCGTGGGGATGAACCGGGGTTTGCAATGGCTGATGTCCAATCCGGATTGAGTTCCCCACATGCGTGGGGATGAACCGTCTGAAAAACGTGGTGGATTATGATGCGGTAGGAGTTCCCCACATGCGTGGGGATGAACCGGAGGATGGAGGAATATGGCTAAACAAAAATTTGAGTTCCCCACATGCGTGGGGATGAACCGTCGCTGAACCCGCCGGCGGAAACGGCGATGTGGAGTTCCCCACATGCGTGGGGATGAACCGAAGTAAACGCCGAGTATAAAAAATTACAGGAAGAGTTCCCCACATGCGTGGGGATGAACCGTCATTATATCGCTGAAAAAATCGGATATTACGGAGTTCCCCACATGCGTGGGGATGAACCGGCCATGCATCCGACAGTTGGGGCAGCCCGTCTGAGTTCCCCACATGCGTGGGGATGAACCATCCGTTCCAAACATACTATTAGCTATTTTATCAGAGTTCCCCACATGCGTGGGGATGAACCAGTACCTTACCTTATCGTTTATAAATCCAGTTCGAGTTCCCC
>WJME01000175.1 GCA_014728115.1 Candidatus Zhuqueibacterota bacterium
ATACCGTTGACCGTGATCTTTTTGCCTGCCGGAATATTAACGTATGTCCCGGGTTCGATCGTAAGGGTAACACCCGAAGGTATTGTGATATCGCCGGTTAAGGTGTGACTGCCGGACCAGGTTTGATCGTAGGGTAGAGTGGCTGAATAGGTTAGGGCTCTTGGTACCAAATCAGTCAAATAGGTTTTTTTGTTAAAAGAGTATCTGGCCTTAGCGGGGACAGTCTGCGTTGTGGCAGATCCGCCGGAACTGGTTTTGGGCCCTATGGCTGGCCAGGTATAGTTTGTGGAAAGAAAGGGAGGGCGAGAGGTATAAAAAAAGGAACCATTTTGCAAGATGGCAGAAGATTCGTCTCCCCACCCTTGCACAAAATACATGTGGTTGTATCCGGTTGAACCTAAAAATCCAAAAACATCAGAATATAAATCACAATAGGCATATTCAACTTCTGATGCATCACTTGTTGAACGAACATTACCAAGCACTGTGGTGGATGGTGCTCTTCGGATATATATCCACGTCCTGTCTGTATCGAAATCGTTTGTAAGCCTATTTCTGATGATCGTGTTGTATTTCCAATTTTCTCCATGATAAGAATCCGCAACTATTCGTTCACAATAATTCTGTTCAAATAAATTAGAATAAGGGTAATTTCCATGGATAGAAATATCACCACCAGGGCCATAACCAAAAATCTGAGAATCTCCATCAACCGGAACGCCCAATACCGTCGTCCAGTGTTGCTCGCGAGAATAGTTAAATGCAAATACATTGCAATTGGCGCCAGCCTGGACCAGCATGGCGTGTCTGAGCTTATGAAAAATATTGTTTTCAATTAAGCAGTTGGTGGTACTTTGCGAGCATGTAACCCCATATCCGTTTCCGGACGAACCAAAATCTCTTGCATCATGAAAGTAGCAACCACTTGTATAAATGTGGCTTGAGCGCTCAATCCAAATATGAGTTCGGCAGGTTTGCTCAAAGCGCACACCCTTTACCCAACAATTAACTGCCACACTAAATAAAATATTATGGCCATAAGTCCCAGCGTTGCCCTCATCAGCGCGATAAATTTTTAAATTTTCAATACCAATATTCATTACCGGGGTGATTGGCCAGATTTTTGTCGAGCGACTGACCGTATACTGCTTTGAGGCTTGATCCTTTAATGTCCCCGTGTTTGAGACTTTAGAATCGAGACGAGTAATTTGACCAACACAAAGATCTGCCCACCCATCGTTGACCGGATGCTCTTCTTCCGACAACCTTATCCAACAAGGTGTTGTATAGGATAATGTAATAGAGCATTGAATCGTTGTTTCTCCCTTGTTTAAATCGAGAGCTAAGGATGTTTTGTTGGTTTGGGGGTCACTGCCGTAAATATGAAAACACATTTGATTTGTTCCACCAAAGTCAAAATTTAGATTAGTTTTGTCCGATCCAGCACCCTGGAAAATGATATTTTTGTAGTTATGGTCCAAATTAATTTCTCTAGACAAACTATAGCTCCCTGGAGGGAAATAGATTATCACCCAATCATTTGGATTTAGATCAATCCTGTTTTTCGCTTTACTTAGAGCGCTATCTATTTTATCATCCCATGTTGATCCTGGCATCAAGTTGATTTGCAGAACTGTGTCGGCGCATGATGGGGCTCCTGTCAGCAAACCAGCGTGTGACCAATCCACTTCCGGATTAAATTGAGCAAAAGGTTGTGAGCAAAGACTTGCCTGAACAATCCAAAATATCAGGAAAGTTGTTGTAATATCATTGCGGCACATTGTACCCTCCTGCAAGTTTTTAAAAGTACCATGAACTTATAACAGAAAGACTGATGAATTTTCCACCAACTTTAATCGAATCCAGCGACCCTGTATCCCCGAGCGCCAACCTTGTATAGAAACCCAAGTCAAAATGATCTCTTTTTACTCCCACACCGAACGACAGATCGATCGTCGAACTATAGAGCTGGTAAAGCATGCCGGGATCGATATTAAAATTAAAATCAACTGGCCGCTGTAGGGGGACACCACTATAGAGCGTGTTTGTGTCCGAACCATCATAAACGGCCAGACAAAAAGAGCAGCCAAGCGATAAAAATAACGATCGGTTTCTGAAATACTGCCGATAGGTTAAGGGAAGCTCAAAATAGCCAACGTGGCATTCCATATCCAAAACAGCATAAATAGCTCCACCCGAATAAACGACTTTGTTTTCCAGTTTTCCGCTGCGAGAAAAATAACCGGGGGTAAACAACAGCGCAGACGATTGTCCTAACCCCCACTCCCAGCCCACACCGACCGTATAGCCTGTCATCGGTTTGGAAATGATATTATAAAACTGCGACGCATTTATTCCACCCACCACGTATTTCTCAACTGCGAAAAGATTTGGCGAGAAGAAAATGTGGAAAATGAACACAAAAGTGATAAATTTTTTCATATTGCTGCACCTTTTGATATTTGCGATGTCTTTTTCACTTGTTTATGACTGAATTTCATCGTGAGGCATTTCAGAATCTAGGTGCAATTATCAATCCAACTCTGATCATCCCGGCTTTCTCAATTCCGGACAAACAAAAAGGGGCGCATGCGCCTCCTGATGTCAGAAGTGCTCTACGCCCCTTGATTCATTTGCGCCTCAACATAAAAATACCTGTTCATTTAATCTAATGCAAGAGAAATCGTCATTTTTTGAAAAGATAAATCACCTGATCCATAGATTTTTATCTTTTTTGTTCTCAAATCTTTCGGTCTTTAATCCGATAACCAGAGACCCTGGCATCGGGTACTTTAGCCGGCAACTCTTCAGGCCAGGCTTTGCCTATGACGACGTTGTGGAGCGTAGACGAGGATAGCAGTATGCAGCTTATGGAATAATAGGCATCCCTGGGATCCTCCAAACGAACGGGATCGGTCGAACAAGATGAATTGAAACCCATTTGAAATACCAAAAACACAGCAAGCCACATGCAGGAGCGGTGATGAATCACAAAACACCCCCAAAAGCATCAATGAATATTCTCTCAGGAAAATTACCAAAAAAAAACAAAAGTCAAGAAAATAGTTTGAAAAACGAATTTTATTTCAAATTTTATTCAAAAAATTGGGGATGACGCTCCCCTTTTATTCAGAACCACTGCTTGCGCTTACCCTATATACGAATGAACGAGGCAAATACCCTACCGGGAAAGCAAAATTTTTAAAATGATGCCGATTGAATAAAGAATTCAGAATGAAAAATTAAATCCAGGCGAGAACCTGTAAAGAGGGTGATCAAACACGGCAACTGATGTCGTTCAGCGAAATCACCCTCTAGCCCCAACGGGGCGACGTATGTCAGCCCAGGGCGACAGCCCTGGGAAAATGGCGAGCAGACATTGAAAAGCCCTGAAAGGGCGAAGTCAATGACGGGAGAGGTCCAAGGCCCCACATTGAGCAACCCTCCGGGAGGTATGCACCTGATTTTCCCGGTACGAAAAATTTTCGCATCTACGAACGGTTTGCAGGATGGGTTGGTTTGTCCGGATTGGATTGCTCCCCCCTTTTCATCGATTAAAGACAACAAAGTCATTGTTTTTTGG
>WJME01000176.1 GCA_014728115.1 Candidatus Zhuqueibacterota bacterium
AAAAATTCGAGAAGAGACGCATTTCCAAAGAATGTGCACTATTGAAAAGTAAGTCTTTTGTCGGTATATTTAAAAAGACAATTTAAAAATGAAAAAATAAAAAATAAAATTATGGTTACATTCTATTATGAGTCAACTGGATCGTTAGTCCAGGAGATTCATGGTGAGAAGCGCTTCTTTTGCGGCTCGTTGTTCGGCGAGTTTTTTGGTATGTCCCTGGCCCAGCCCTACGTTATCGCCATTGACATGTACGGCAATGATAAAGGTTTTGTCATGATCCGGTCCTTTTTCATCTTTGACAACATAGGTCGGACCACTCATGCTCGCACCCTGGCAATATTCGAGCAGAATGCTTTTATAGTTTTTCATGATTCCCTGGGCTAAAAAGTCCTCCAGGTGATCGATGATATGCATGTGTATAAATTGACTGGCTTGTTCCAGCCCGCCGTCGAGATAGATCGCACCGATGATAGCTTCGACGGCGTCAGCGAGAATACTGGATCGGTTTCTGCCGCCTGCATTGGCCTCGGCGTCACTCAGAAACAAATATTCCCCCAATCCGAATTCACGCGCAATCGTGGACAGACTTTTGCGGCTGACGAGAAGAGATTTCAGAGTCGTGAGCCCGCCCTCTTCTTCTTTTGGATAATTTTTATAGAGGTATTCGGTCACCACCAGTCCGAGTACAGCATCCCCTAAAAGTTCGAGTCGTTCATTAGAGGTGATACGCGGTTCACCTGAAGTGGTGAGAAAGGACCGATGTTTAAGCGCTTGAAAGAGAATGGTTTGATCACGGAATGTATAATTGATGCGTTGACACAAATGGTCGATATTTTTCAGCTTTTGCTCATTCTTGTTAAATAGTAACTTTTTAACAAGATAAATTGCTCTTTCAAACCTCATGAGATATCCATCACAAAAATATTACGATTCGAATCGTTTGAACACCAGGGTGACATTGTGGCCTCCGAAACCAAAAGAGTTTGAAAGGGCGATCCGAATATCGCGTTTTTGAGGTTCGTTCGGCACATAAAACAGATCACATTCAGGATCCGGCTCTTGCAAGTTTGCGGTTGGGTGCAAGGTGCTGTTTTGAATTTGCAAAATCGTGGCAATGGCTTCCACAGCGGCAGAGGCACCCAGCAAATGTCCGGTCATGGATTTGGTCGAATTCACAGCGATATTATAGGCATGATCACCCAGGACATGTTTGATCGCCGTGGTTTCGGTTTTGTCATTAAACTCTGTAGAGGTACCATGGGCATTGATATAATCCACATCAGTGGGTTCGATCCCTGCATCTTGCAGGGCGAGGGTCATGGCGCGTTGTGCTCCTTCCCCGCCAGGAACCGGTTGGGTGATGTGATAGGCATCGGCACTGTAACCGGCACCGATGAGCTCGGCATATATTTTTGCCCCGCGTGCTTTTGCATGTTCCAACTCTTCGAGGATCAGGGTTCCGCCGCCTTCCCCCATGACAAATCCGTCACGTTTGAGATCAAAGGGCCGGCTGGCATGTTCAGGATCGTCGTTGCGGGTAGACAGTGCTTTCAGGGCACAGAATGCAGAAATACCCATCTGGGTAATGGGCGCCTCACTGCCGCCGCTGACCACACCATCCGCACGTCCATGCCGGATATGGTTGAGCGAATCCCCGATCGCATGGGCTGCCGAAGCACATGCAGATACGGTTGCATAATTGATGCCCTTGAGTCCGTACAAGATAGAGATATGTCCGGGTGCGATATCAGGAATCAGCATAGGGATCATAAAAGGAGAGACTCGATCCGGTCCCCGGTCGAATAAGACCCGGCACTGATCTTCAAAAACCTGCATCCCGCCGATTCCAGAGCCCCATAAAACACCAAAACGTTCCTTTTCTACCTGTTCGAAATCGATCTGGGAATCTTGAACGGCCAGTTGAGTCGCAGCCATCGCAAAATGAGTAAATCGATCCATGCGCCGGATTTCTTTACGGCTGATAAACTCTGACGGATCAAAGTCTTGTATTTCGCCGGCTATTTTGGATTCAAAATTTTCAGTATCAAACCTCGATATTCTCGTAATCCCACTTTTCGATGCCAGGAGATTCTGCCAAAAAGTGTCGAGACTCTGTCCGATGGGCGAGACAAGCCCCATACCTGTAACGACAACACGTTTCATGTAAACTTCCAAGCTAGTTGACTGATGTTACTTGATTTGGACCAAAAACTGGACAGGAAAATCAGGCGGGGCTGTATGCTGGCAGCCCCTTTTTTTGCATCAACCCTGTTTTTGTTTCAGATAATCGAGGGCCTGGCCCACAGTCGTCAATTTTTCGGCTTCTTCATCAGGAATTTCGATTCCGAATTCTTCTTCAAAGGCCATGATGAGTTCAACCGTATCCAACGAGTCGGCACCGAGATCATCAATAAAAGAGGCTTCGGGTGTGACTTCTGAGGCATCGACGCCCAACTGTTCAACAATGATTTCTTTTACCTTATCTTCAACAGACATTCCTTTTCCCTCCTGCTGTTGTTAGTTTAACCTTATTGCCTACATGACCATTCCGCCATCCACATGAATGACCTGTCCCGTGGTATAATTGGCCAGGTCACTCGCAAGGAACAAACAAATGTTTGCAACCTCTGTGGGGGTTCCGGCTCGTTTCATCGGGATAATGGACATAAATGATTCGTGAGCGGTAGCAGGCAATTTTTTTGTCATTTCTGTTTCGATATAACCCGGAGCTATTGCGTTAACCAGGATATTTCGTTGAGCCAACTCTTTAGCAACCGATTTTGTCAGACCGATGATCCCTGCTTTGGAGGCAGCATAATTTGCCTGTCCGGCATTCCCCATAACCCCTACAACAGAAGCGAGATTGATAATGCGTCCGCCCCGTTGTTTCATCATGGGCCGGGTGACGGCCTTTATACAATTATATGTTCCCTTGAGATTCACAGCAATAACAGAGTCCCATTCCTGTTCATTCATTCGCATAAGCAAATTGTCTCTGGTAATGCCGGCGTTATTGACCAAAATGTCAATTCGTCCGAATTGCTCGAGGGTAAATTTTACCAGGTCTTCTGCTTCCTTTGCATTGGAAACATCACTTTTGATCGCTCTTGCAGACCTTCCTGATGATTCAATGTCGTCGGCAACCTGTTGCGCCCCTTGCAAATCGATATCAGAGACCACGATATGACACCCTTGATCGGCAAAACGTTTGGCAATAGACTCGCCGATTCCTCTTGCGGCACCGGTAACCAGTGCGATTTTATCTTTTAGCATCATGTCCAAGTTCCTTTATCGATTGCGCAGAGTCGATATTTTCCAGGTGAACCGTTTTATCGATTCTTTTTATCAATCCGGTCAAGACCCGCCCCGACCCAATTTCCACAAATTGTTCGATGCCCTGGGCGATCATATTCTCGATGGTCTTGCTCCATAAAACAGGACGAGTCATCTGTTTGACAAGATTTTGTTTGAGCATTTCAGAATCCTCGGATCCGGTAGCGGTGACATTGCTATAGACAGGTACATGAGGATTTTTAAACGTCACCTCGAGCAATTCTTTTTGAAATCCCGCGCTCGCTTGTTCCATGAGGGGTGAATGAAAGGCTCCTGTCACATTCAGTGGAAGCGCTCTTTTGGCCCCCTTGAGTTGGGCTGCGGTCACGGCCAGCTCGATGCCTTGTTTATCTCCAGAGATCACCAGCTGACCGGGAGAATTAAAATTGGCAATACGAGCGACATGTCCTTTGGATTCGATATCCTGCAGGATGTCCTGCAGGGTCGATTCATCGAGCCCGATAATGGCAGCCATGGATCCCGGCGCTATGTCGCCTGCTTTTTGCATCAACTCACCCCGCCTGATCACCAGTCTGAGGCCTTGCTCAAAATCCAAGACTCCGGCAGCAGCCAGGGCAGTATATTCACCCAGACTATGACCTGCCACAGCGAGCGGAACGATTGAGGGCATTTGCGAAAAGAGGGCATAACTGTGCACATAGAGTGCGGGTTGAGTAAAACGTGTTTGAGCCAGCAACTCATTCGGACCCTCAAAGGAGATATGAGCCAGATCCTCGCCCATCAGCTCGGCGGCTTTATCATACAGAGGCTTTGCCTCGTCATAGAGATCTTTACCCATGCCGACCGTCTGCGAGCCCTGGCCGGGAAAAACAAATGCAATTTTATTCAAATCAAGCCTCTAAAACTCTTGAAAAAAGTCTAGTTTCTTTACATTTTTATGGCAGCAGCAGCCCATGTGAATCCCGCGCCAAAGGCAACAAATACGACGTTATGGCCGTCCTTTATCTTGCCCTGTTTACGAGCTTCATCCAAAGCGATGGGAATCGAAGCTGCCGAGGTATTGCCATATTTATGGATATTGATAAAAACGCGCTCTTGCGCGACATTGGCTCTTTTGGCTGTGGCATCGATAATGCGCAAGTTGGCTTGATGGGGAATGAGCCAATCCACATCCTTGCCGGACCATTCTGCCTTTTTAATGACCTGCACTGCAGCATCTCCCATGGCTTTGACAGCATGTTTGAACACTTCCCGTCCTTCCATGCGAATGGTGTGCAGGCCCTGATCAACTGATTCATGAGAGGGTGGATTTTTAGTCCCGAGTCCCGGTACATACAACAGATGATTGAGACGACCATCTGTTTGAAGCAGAGTGGCAAGAATTCCGTGATCATCCTCGGCCGGTGCGAGGACAGCAGCTCCTGCCCCATCCCCGAACAAGACACACGTATTTCGATCAGAATAATCGGTAATACGTGACAGGGCTTCAGCGCCGATCACCAGGACATATTTTGCACGTCCGGAGCTGATATATGCATCTGCAAGATCGAGACCATATATGAATCCCGAGCACGCTGCAGAGATATCAAACGCAATGGCATTATACGCTCCGAGTTTTTCTTGTACAAAACAGGCGGTTGCAGGAAAGCCGACATCACCTGACACCGTGGCGACGAGAATCATATCCACATCTTGGGGTGACAGGTTGGCTTCATCCAGGGCATTGCGCGCAGCCTGTGCAGAGAGGTCTGAAGTGTTTTGACCTTCGCCGATGATATGACGCTCTTTCATGCCTGTTCGGGTACGGATCCATTCGTCGGAGGTATCTACAATCTTTTCAAAGTACTCGTTAGTATAGATTTTATCGGGTGTATAGGAACCAGTCGCGATTATCTTGGACTTGGGTTTTATCAATACTCGGATCTCCGTTGATTCGGTCGGTTTTTCATGGGGTAATCGTCGCGTGTTCGGCCCCAATCGCAGCCATCTTTTCTTCGATGTGTTTATTTACATCTTTGGTCACCATTTTATAAGCGGCAAGAATCGCATTTTTCACAGCACGCGGAGACGAGCGACCATGACCGATAATACAAACACCTTGTATCCCCAGCAAAGGGGCACCGCCATATTCCTGATAATCGAACACTTTGCGAATCCCCTCAAAGGTGGGTTTCATGAGCACGGCACCGATTTGTGAAAACAGATATTTGCGTACCAGTCGTCTCAAACTCGATTTAAAGAGTCCGTGCAAACTTTCTGCAAATTTTAAAACAATGTTTCCTACAAAGCCATCACACACCACGACATGGGCAGCCCCGCGAAGCACGTCTCCGCCTTCGACATTTCCGACAAAATTCAAGGGACTGTCTTTAAAGAGAGCATGCGCTTTGATGGTGGTTTCGTTTCCTTTGACAGATTCGTGGCCGACACTGAGCAGTCCGATGCGGGGATCGGTTTCATTAAACAGATGGCTATAGAAAATCGAGCCCATGACTCCGAATTCGAGCAAATCCTGGGCACGACTATCTACATTGGCGCCGACGTCGAGCAGGATGGTTCTGCCGCTTTCTGTCGGTAAAATAGACCCGATGGCGGGTCGCCTGATCCCGGGGACTCGCCGCAACGTAAAGAGTGCGGTGGCCATGACAGCTCCGGTGTTTCCGGCACTGACCACGGCGTCGACCTGTTTTTCCTGATGCAGGCGCATCGCAACGGCGATGGACGAATCTTTTTTGTGTTTGAGTACAACGGAAGGTTGATCTTCCATAGAAACCGCCTGGGAGGCATGCACGATCGAGATGGGCAGATCTGAAACACGAAAATGCCGATCCACTTCTTTTTGTACGGCGTGTTGATCTCCGACCAGTACGACTTGAAAGCGTCCCTTTGAGACACGTGCAGCCTCGATCCCACCGTGTACCACATCATGGGGTGCATGATCACCCCCCATAGCATCTAAAGCGATTTTAATCAAGATAAATCTCCGGATTTTATGCCTTTTTTTCTCCCATTCAAACAGATGAGAACCATTCAGGCCATGGGGTGGGATACCAGGCGCACCTCAGCTTTCTCTGGGCAAAAAGATGGTCCGGCCTTTATAGAACCCACAACTCGGACACGCTCTGTGAGGTATTTTGGGCTGGCCACAGTTTGAACATTCTGAAACTGTCGGAGCACCAGCCTTCCAGTTGGCACGTCGTTTATCACGTCTGGATCGGGAATGTCTGCGTTTAGGTAAAGCCATTAGTTCCTCGCTCGTTCTTAATCGTTATTCAACAACTCTCTAAGTTTTTCCCATCGGGGATCGATTTCTTCATCTTTACAGTCGCATCGAGTTTTGTTCAGATTGACCCCGCACCGGGCGCACAAGCCGCTGCATTCGGGCTGACAAATCCGTTTAAAAGGTATTTCCAAAAGCATGGTTTGTCGCAACGGTTCTGTCAGATCGATTTCATTTTGATGCTTGTCAAGAACAAAAACAAGATCTTCTTCTGCTTGCGCCATATCAATGTCGCGTGTGTAAATGAACCTCACATCATGATAAAAGTCTGTCTGAAAAGGTTCGGTGCACCGGTCGCAAACCAGATCGATCCGCGTTTGAATTTGAATATCAGTTGTAATGGTATTGGATATTCTGTTAATCGATACTAAAAGATCTATAGGATCCTTAAATTCTTGCTCTGATGCTAATCCGATATCAGATGGTTTAACCGTTGTTTCGAGTGCTGAAGATCCTTGCTTAATATCAGCAATTTTAATCTTTAGCATAATTTCCAAACTCCAAATTGACAAAAAATGTAGCAATTAATCATTTAATAGTCAAGTCAAAAATTCATATTTAATGAATATCATTCAATATAAGGCAAATTTCACGGGCCTGTCCGCATTATCCGACTCTAGTCCCCTCTATCCTTTTTGCGTCAGGATGAGGTCAGACTCGCTAAAGAAAAATGCAATTTCCCGTGTTGCGTTTGCATCGGAATCAGAGCCGTGCACGGTATTGCGCCCGATACTTTCGGCATATTCCTTGCGCAAGGTACCGGGTGCAGCGTTTTCCGGATTCGTGGCCCCCATCAAATCACGCCAGGCCTGGACGGCATTCTCTTTTCGCAAGGCCGCAACAACCACAGGACTCTCGGTCATAAATTCGACCAGCTCTGCAAAAAAAGGCTTGCCCTGATGTACGGCATAAAATCCTTCAGCCTGTTCCTTGGTCATTTTTATCATTTTCATGCCGGAAATCTCGAATCCATTCTCTTCGATGCGGTCAATAACCTTTCCGACAAGATTGCGCTGAAGACAATCGGGCTTGAGAATGGCTAATGTCTGTTTCATTTCATTCCTTGTGCTTTGTGTGTTCTCGTATATCCTTTGCTGCTTCCAGTCCGATCTGAAAAGCTTTTCGATTTAGGTCTTCTGTGCCTTTGGGTACGCGCGCTTCGATGGCTTGTTGCAGAGCCTGGACCGATATCAGATCCAAAAGTCCGGCAATGATCCCCAGGGCAACAATATTGGCGACCAGGGTCTTGCCCACTTTATCCCGAGCCAGATCGATAATAGGCACCGGAATAATCTCACAAGCCTGGGTCTCCGGAAACCGGGTCACCGCCTGACTATCGACAATGATGATGCCTCCCTCTTTGACATCAGTATGATACCGGTCAAGAGATTCCTGAGTCAAACACAGCATCAAATCAATGTGCACGGCCTTGGGATAATCGATATCTTCATCAGAGATGATGACCTCGGAGCGACTCGCTCCGCCTCGTGCTTCAGGACCATAAGATTGACTTTGGGTGGCATTCAGCTCGTCATAGATGGCGGCTGCCTCTGCCAGAATCTTACCAGCCAAAACCAGGCCTTGTCCACCTTCACCGCTCAAACGGATCTCGTAGCGAAAACTCATGATCTTAAATACTCCACTGTCTCATGATTGTAAACGATCGATCACTTTTTGGTATTCACTTCGGCATTCCGGCTTGTCTTCATCCACCAAAACACCTGTAATGATTTTATCTCCTATCTCTTCGGCGGTCATATTTTTGGCCCTGGCAACACTCAGTGATCCCTCTTTTTGCAGATTGAGCATGTCAACAGCCGTGCCTTTACGATTACGGCGACCATAGGCTGTGGGACAAGGTGTCAGAACCTCGACCAGCGAAAACCCTTTTTTAAGAATCGCCTTTCTGATATAGGTTTCCAGCTGGGTCGCATGATAGACCGTTCCCCGGGCAACGAACGAAGCGCCTGCAGCTTGTGCCAGACCGCTGATATTGAAATTATTTTCAAAGTTTCCCATGGGCGCAGTACTGGCCCGTTTACCAAGCGGTGTCGTGGGCGAAACCTGACCGCCTGTCATTCCATAGATATTGTTGTTGAACAAAATGACCGTCAGATCGATATTGCGGCGAGCCGCATGGATATAATGGTTTCCTCCGATCGCTGTTGCATCGCCGTCACCGGTGACTACAATGACGTGCAGCTTTGGATTCGCCATTTTTATCCCTGTGGCAAAGGTCATTGCCCGGCCGTGCGTGGTATGAAGGGTGTTAAAATCCACATAACCGGTCAGGCGGCTGGAACACCCGATGCCCGAGACCATACAGACCTCGTCTTTTGCAAGACCGATCTTGTCAATCGCTCTTAACATCGATTTCAGGACAATACCATCTCCGCACCCCGCACACCAGATCAGAGGCAGTTTGTTCAATCTGAGGTATTTATCATAATCAAACATCAAGTATGCTCTTTGATTTTTTTCAAAATGTCGAGGGGATTGATCGGGTTTCCGTCAATCCGGTTGATTTTATAGACCGGCACTTTTCCCTGAGCAGCCCACTCTACCTCATGGGCAACCTGGCCAAGGTTCAGCTCGGGCACGATCCACAGTTTGACCTGCTTGGTCCATTCTCGTATCTCCTGATCGGGAAAAGGCCATATGGTTTTCAAGCGCAGCATGCCGGCGCGTATTCCCTCTTCTCTGGCCAGCCGAATAGCGTGTCGAGTCGAACGCGCCGAAGAGCCAAAAGAGATCAGACCGATCTCGGCATCATCGAGTTCGTATTCATCCACCTCTACAATGTCTGCCCGGTTTATCATCAACTTTTCATTCAAGCGATTTAAAAGCCGGTTGATCTCGTTCGAATCGTTGGTCGGAAACCCTGTTTCATCGTGTGCCAATCCCGTCACATGGTAGCGCACCCCCTCACCGAAACTAACCATCGGCGGCACCCCGTTTTCCGTATGCCGGTAAGGCAAATAATTCTCGTCGATTTTTTCCGGTCTGGTTCGATTGACGATTTGAATACTCGAGGGATCGGGGATTTCCATTTTTTCATTTACATGCCCGAGGATCTCATCCATCAACAAGACAACGGGCGTTCGATAGGCTTCAGAGAGATTAAAGGCACGGATGGTAAAGTCGAACGTCTCGCGCACGCTGAATGGTGCAAGAGCGATGATAGGATGATCCCCATGCGTGCCCCACCGGGCTTGCATGACATCCGATTGTGAGGGCATGGTCGGCAACCCGGTGCTGGGTCCTCCGCGCATGACATTGACAATCACACAGGGAATTTCAGCCATGGCTGCGTACCCCAGATTCTCTTGCATAAGAGAAAACCCCGGTCCACTGGTCGCTGTCAGAGACTTTGTGCCGGCAAGAGAAGCGCCAATAATGGCCCCCATAGAAGCGATCTCATCTTCCATTTGGATAAACACTCCCCCTTTGCGCGGCAACTCGACAGAAAGGACTTCTGCGATTTCAGATGAAGGAGTGATGGGATAACCGGCAAAAAAGCGCATTCCCGCAGCAAGGGCTCCGAGAGCACAACTCTCATTTCCGGTTAAAACTTTGGCGTTTGCTGTCATATCAGAGCCCGTTAGTCTTCTTTTTCATTGACGGTTATAGCGAAATCCGGACATCTCAGTTCACACAGCCCGCAGCGGGTACATGCATCTGGCTGCACCACTTTGGCGACACCTTTTTCCATGACGAGTACATCCTGCGGACAAAATTCAACACATATTGCACACCCTTTACACCAGGATTCTTTTATCTCTACCGGAGCGAGTATGCCGATATCATTAGACATTTATCGATCTCCCCATTCAACTCTGTTAACACATTGCCTATCATGAAAATTGCCAGGCCCCGGTCTAAAAGGTATTAAAAAATCTCTTGAACATCATGATCTTTTTGGCCGATTTTTCCGGGTTGCCGTAATCTCTGTGCCATTTTCTCCGTTCAGCATGGCAGGCAACTGTTCCACCGCACCGATCATGGCTCGCGTGCCTCCTGTTTCGAGAAAATCTACGGCAGCTTGAATTTTCGGTCCCATGCTCCCTGCCGGAAATTCTCCTGCCTGCAACAAGGTCCGGGCCTGCTCGACGGTCAGGTGATCGAGATCTTTTTGCAACCGGGTGCCGAAATTTATGGCTACCTTTTCAACGGCAGTTAAAATATATAGTTCCTCTGCCCCGATAGCATGGGCCAGGATAGCCGACGCGCGGTCTTTATCCACCACCCCGTCGATGCCTTCGAGCCGGTGGTCTTCCTCCACATAGACCGGAATTCCACCCCCGCCACAGGTAATGACAATGACCCCGGAGCGCACGAGATCGCGGATCACCTCCTCTTCGACGATACGCTTTGGAATGGGCGAGGGAACCACCCGGCGGTATCCGCGCGTGGAATCTTTTTTGATCACATACCCACGGGTTGAAACCAGTTCTTCCACCTGCTCTTGTTCATAAAAGGGTCCGACAAACTTGCTCGGGTCATGGATGGAAGGATCATCTTTATCCACGATCACCTGAGCGAGCAGGGTCACCACGTGGCGCCGCACGTTACGGGCTCTTAGTTTATTTTGCATCGTTTGTTCGATCATATACCCCATGCCACCGCTCAAATCGGCAACCAGCACTCCGAGCGGTACAGGAGGAACCATTTTTCGCGTTTCTTCGACACGAATCAGGGCATTGCCCACCTGAGGCCCATTGCCATGGGTTATAGCAATATGGTAGCCCATCTCAGCCATATCGGCAATGCCAACCAGGGCGCGTCGGGTATTGGCAAACTGCTGATAAACATCTCCCTCTTCAAATTCACGGGTAATCGCATTGCCGCCCAGAGCCACAACTGCTGTTTTAGCCATCAATCTCACCTGTCATTAAAGATCAAACCAGGTGCCCGTCGTGAGCACCTGGCTGGACGGTTATAATGATTCCAGAGCGTCGTTCAGAGTCGGATGACCGATCTCCTGCAAGTCGTAAAACACCCGCGTCGAAGGCTGTGAGATTTTGGCAATACGCCGCAGATCGATGGGAGTGCCAATGATCACGGCATCGCACTCGGTGGCTTTGATGGTTGCTTCCAGATCTTTGATCTGTTGTTTGCCATATCCCATGGCAGGTAACAACCGTCCGATTTCCGGATAGGTCTTAAAGGTATCGACAAGAGATCCCTTGAGAAAAGGTCTCGGGTCGACGATCTCTTTGGCACCATAGCGTTCGGCTGCCATCACACCGGCACCGAACTTCATTTCGCCATGCGTCAGCGTGGGACCATCTTCGATAATCAGAACGCGTTTGTCCCTGATGATCTCGGGGTCTTGCACCTGTATGGTGGAAGCCGCATCGATCACCTGGGCATCGGGATTGACGCGTTTGATATTGGCCCGTACCGTATGGATATCCTCGATTCTGGCTTCTATTTCCTTGTTGATGACCACTGTATCCGCCATGCGCAGATTGGCTTCACCGGGATAATATGCGACTTCATGTCCGGCTCTGAGCGGATCCACCACCACGATATGCAGATCCGGACGATAAAACGGTAAATCGTTATTGCCGCCATCCCACAAAATCACATCCGCTTCTTTTTCTGCCTGTTCGAGAATGGCGCCGTAATCGACGCCGGCATAGACCACAGACCCGGAGGCCAGATGGGGCTCATATTCTTCCATCTCTTCGATGGTACAATTCTGGGCTTTTAGATCATCGATCGTTTCGAATCGCTGCACGCGCTGGGCCACGAGATCGCCATAGGGCATAGGGTGGCGGATGGCCACGATCTTTTTACCCCTGGCTTTCAAGAGTTCTGCTATCTTTCGCGTCGTCTGACTCTTGCCACACCCGGTGCGCACTGCACAGACCGCAACGACCGGTACATTGCACTTTAGCAGGGTGTGTTTGGGTCCGAGCAGCGTAAATGAAGCTCCCAACGCATTGACCAGAGAGGATTTGTGCATGACATATTCGTGCGAGACATCGCTATATGAAAACACCACCTCATCCACATCATTTTCTCTGACAATCGATTCGAGATCTGATTCGGCTTTGATGGCAATGCCGTCGGGATACAATGATCCGGACAGTTCTGCCGGATATTTGCGTCCATGGATATTCGGAATCTGTGTCGCTGTAAAGGCCACGACCTCGACCTGATCGTTATGGCGGTAATGGACGTTAAAATTATGAAAATCGCGTCCGGCTGCACCCATGATGACAATCTTTTTCTTTTGCATGATCACTCCTGTAATTTAGGGTCTCTGTTTGAGTTATTGAACATCAGAGTACACCTAATGATCGGGTACCGTGCCGTTGGCGAGTTCTGAAGTCATCTCTGGAATAAACTCTAGCGATTTGAGCGCTTTTTTCATGATGACAAACTGTTCTTGTATCGCAGCCCATTCTGTCTGCCGGAATATGCGATGGCGAAACTCGGAGGCGTGCGGCATGCCTTTTATATAGCTGACGATATGTTTACGCATAATTTTCAATCCGCGAATCTCTCCATAATGGGCAATGATTTTCTGACAATGAGAGTGACACATTTCCAAAACAGTCCCCCACTCGGGCGGTCCGGGATCGCTTCCTGTCCCAAAAAAGAGGCGGATGCGCTCGAAAAGCCACGGGTTCCCCTGAGCTCCCCTGGCAATCATGACTCTGTCACATCCCGTATGATCGATCATGTTTTTGGCATCCAGCGGTGTCCTGATATCACCGTTGCCAATGACCGGAATGCTCAAAATCTGCTTTAACCGCGCAATACAATCCCATCTGGCTCTGCCGCTGTATTGCATCTCAACCGTTCTGGGGTGCAATGTAATCGCCTGCACCCCGGCATCCTGCAATCGCAATGCGATCTCGAGCGTCTGTTTCTCGGACTCTGCGAGACGCATCTTGGCGGTTAATGGAACCGGTGACATTTTGGCGGCGACAGCTGCAAGAGTCACCATTCGATCAGGATCTTTCAGGAGAGCTGCGCCAGCGCCTTTACGGGTTACTTTATTGACAGGACACCCGAAATTCAGATCCACACAATCGGGTTGCAGGCTGTCCAGCAAGGGCACGGTATTCTCAAAGGCGTTTGCATCCGCCACGAGAAGTTGTACACCTATAGGACGTTCGATCGTATCGAAATCGAGTATAGTGAGCGACCGGTCATTTCCATGTTGCAACCCTTCTGCCGACACCATCTCGGTATAGACCATTGCCGCCCCTTTGGCTTTGCAAATTTGCCGAAAGACCTTGTCGGTCCATCCTGCCAGAGGCGCAAGAAATGCGGGGTTCTTTTTTGATCCTGCCAATACCATTCAAAAATATAGCGCTTTAAAGTTACGGAATCAAGCTTTTCTTTGTAAAAGTGAGCATAACCCTAGTATTTTTGGGACTTATAAATTAAAGATTTTTAAACATGAACGTAAATAATTTGAGGGTAAACCAAAAGCAGATTAAGGAGATAAAAACAGGGAGCAGAATTCTGCTCCCTGGTATAGCTTGTTATTTCTGGAGGGCACCATTCATGATAATATCAGCGATTTGCTCCCCGGTTTCATTCAAATCGAGCTTTTTAGTTCTGGACAGGGCCCAGTTGGTGCTGATCTGGTCGACTGCACCGAACATGACTTGTTTAAAAATCGTCGGTTTGATGTCTTGACGAAAGACCCCTTCTTGTTGCCCCTGTTCGAAAATACTGGCAATAATGTTCAAATACTCTTTGAACTTTGTTCCCGAATAGGTGTGCAAGAATTTGTTACTCTGCCGCAGTTCAACGATGAGGAGCTGCGCCATATCCGGCTGTTCCTGCACCATCACGAGATGACGTCGAATGAATGTGCGGATTTTATCCACTGCACTTTTTTGTTCGGCGATCTCACGCTTCATGTCATCGATAATGGGTGTCATCTCTTCATCGAAAATGGAGATCAGGATATCATCTTTATTTTCGAAATAGAGATAGGTCGTGCCGGTGGCGACTCCTGCTTCTTTTGCAACAGCCTCGACCCTTGATTTAAAAAACCCCTCGCGCGCAAATACTCTGACTGCAGCCTTGAGAATCGCTTCTCGTTTACCCTTGGCCATGTACTACCCCTTTGCGTTTAGTGAATCACATTCAATTTCCTTGTCTCTTATTAATCTAGCAATAAAATTAAAAAAATCAACACCAAAGTTACTCGACGGCCTATAATGACGCAATTTGAATACCATTCACATTCTTGTTGACAATACGGAATTTTTTCCTTAAAATACCGAGCCACCAGAGCACACTCTATCTCGTTTATTAAATGATTTCACTCACAACCATTCGGAGGAAAAATGAGAGTCCTAAAAACGATCACGGCATCAGTATGCATTCTTTTTGCATCACAGCTTTATGCCGCCGGCGTTGACCTGACAGGTGTTGGTGCCCGTGCACAAGCTTTGGGGAATTATCGAGCCATTGCTGAGGATTGGAGTGCCATGTACTGGAATCCAGCAGGATTGACGCAGACAAAAGGATGGCATGCAGGGGCAAGCCTGGAATTTATCACCCCGACAGTCGGCTATACTCCTGCCACCTATGAATCCCCGGTACTGGGACCCGGTCAGCAGTTTAGCACTCTCCGTTATGAAAACACTGAAAACGAACCCAAAACATTTCTCACTCCAGCTGCAGGTGTTTATTACACCGGCGAAAAATGGGCGTTTGGACTCGGATTTTGGGCTCCTTTTGGTTTGGGGGCAACCTGGGATCTGATGCAGGAAAGCCTCTATAATCCCAACTATCCAATGATCGAATTTGAAGATGATCTCAAAGTCATCGACATCCATCCGACCGTTGCCTATAAACTGAACGATAAACTGTCTGTGGGCGCAGGGCTTTCCCTTGTTTATGCCGACATTATGATCCGCAAACCGAATTTTACCCCCAACCCGGTACAAGGATTGTTACAGGTGGCTGTCAGCCCGACCTTTAAGGAAACCTTTGGCGCCGCAAATGCCATGTATGTCGCCGGCTCGATCATGGGCCTCCAGTCGACCTTTGCAGATCCGACCAGCCATCTCCTGACCGAAGTCGATATGCAAGGAGACGGGATGGGCTTTGGATTCAATTTTGGCATCAAATATGATCTCACAGAATCCTTTTCTGTCGGCATTTCCGGGCAGGTCTATAATGATGTCGAACTCGAAGGAACCCTGACCAAAGATACCTATTTTGCACATATGAATGATGGCGGCGCTGCATACAGCACGGTCAACGGGGTTTTGGATTCACTCCAGACCCTGACCGCTCCGGCCGGCGGACTGCAGGCGATCGGCATCGATCCGCAGGCAGAAGGCGCCATGCGCGGCATGTACTCGGGCGGACTGGGTGGTAATCCGGGCGTCGTAAAAGGCAATCCTGTCGATATCAAGGCAGATATGCCCCTGCCGATGCGATTCGGTCTCGGTGTCGCCTATAAAGGCATCAAGAATCTGCTCGTCTCCGCAGATGTCGCCTGGACGCAATGGTCCACCTGGGATGTGATCGCGATCGAACCCGTGAGTGAAGCCGATGCCGATGAAGCCGCCGAACTGGTCGAAAATTGGGAAGATGGCATTCGCGCAGGAATCGGACTCGAATATGCCCTGTCCAAAGTCAAATTGCGCGGTGGATTCTATACGGAACCCCGTGCCGCGGTCACCACGACCATGACACCGGCTATCCCGGATGTAAACCGCAGAAATGTCATTATCGTGGGTCTCGAAATCCCCCTGGGCCTCATCAAGCTGCACGCCAGCTATGAGAAAATGTTTATCGGAGACCTCGACTTTACAGAATGGCAACAAAATCCCGAAGGTACAGGGTATGAAAATTTGCCGGGACTGTATGATATGAATGTCAGTATGGTCATGTTCGGCCTGGACTATGATTTTTAACTTGGAATAAAATCTTGCATTTTGTATGTTTTGCAGGGGCCTCCTCGAGCCGGGTGGGGCCCTTTTTATTGCGTATGTTTCGAGGGAATGACTCATGAAATGGCTCTCCATTCTGATAATGCTGTCGCTGCTGACTATGGGCTGTGACGTGGACCAGGGACTGGAACCCACACAAAGCGGATTCTCCGGTACGGTCCATTTCAGTGCCCCATGGCCTGAAGAGACCGACCAGGTGCTTGTGGTCGCGTCCAAAGTCTTTCCCCCCTCTTCCCTGGAAGATCTGGTTCTCGGTGAGCCGCTGCCCCTGAATGTCGATTCTGTTCAGTACACGCTTTATACCAATCCCCTGGACTTTGCAGCTGTCGGCGTGGTCTGGAAACAAAAAAACCAACCCTGGGATGTGACCAACATCATTGGGATCTATTTCTCGGGAAATGACAAATTTTCGCCCTCCCCTGTCGTGATTCCCGACCGCCAGGCCATGATCACCGATATCGATATCAACGCCGATCTTAGCCGGGCAAAGTTTGCAGTCTCGAGTGCGATCAAAGGCACGATCTCCACAGAGGGTCAATGGCCTGAAACGGCACAATCCGTTCTGATTATCGCATCGAAAAATATCTTGCCGACCGGGCTCCTGGATATCCAATTCAGTCCGCCCATCGAACCCGGATTCGAATCCACAGAGTATACTTTTACCGTTCAACCCGGTACCTACCGGTTGATCGCCATGTTGCTTCTGGAAGAGAATGTGCCCCTGGGAGTGGAATCGATCAAGGGGTTTTATCGCTCTAATCCCGCTTCTCCTTTTCCTGGCAGCGTCACTGTCGCTTCAGATTCGTCTGTCGTCGACAATATAGATATGATACTGGATTTCTCTGAACTGTGAGACAGCTTATGCCGACCTTTACACATAAATTTCTGGCTGTTGTGCTTTTCTCTCTGATTTCGCTGGGTTTGGCTCAGGAAAAAGGCAAAATTACAGGACGTGTTCTGGATCGCCAGAATCAGGACCCCCTTCCGGGAGCCAACATCTTGCTGACAGGGACGGTACTGGGGGCATCATCCGGTCTGGACGGCTCGTTTACCATTCCCGCTGTCCCCCCCGGCACCTATGATCTGCACATTTCAATGATGGGATACAAAAAAGAGCAAATCACAAATCTTTCAGTACCCGCAGGTGAAACGGTGGACGTCGGAATCGTCAGCCTGGAAACCACGATCATTGAAACACCTGAATTGCTGATCACCGCAAACAAACGACGACAGAATATTCAGGATTCCCCGGTGAGCGTGGGCGTCATGACGCGGCGGGATCTGAAACGTAAAAATGAGGTCTATGTCGACAAGCTGCTGCAATACGCTTCCGGTGTAAATTTTATCGGATCACAGATCAATATCAGAGGCTCTTCAGGATATAACTATGGGGCAGGCAGCAGAGTCCTTTTTCTGGTCGACGGCGTGCCGGTCATGCCCGGCGACAGCGGCGACATTAAATGGGATCTGGTGCCGGTCAATCAGATCGAACGAATCGAGATCATCAAAGGCGCGGGATCTGCCCTGTACGGTTCCAGTGCCATGGGCGGCGTGATCAATATCATCACAAAGCAGGCACTGCCGGAACCGGTCACCAACATCAGATTTTCCGCCGGCATGTATGACGAGCCGGCATACGACACCTGGAAATGGACAGACCGGCTCTTGCATTTCGACAATCTCAATATCGATCATACCCGGCAACTCTCCTCAAAGGCCGACCTTTTTGTGGCTGCCGGGCGCCAACAATCCACTGGCTATGCACAAAACGGCCATTTTCAACGGGTCAATGCGTCTGCGAAACTATCCCTGAAAACCGGCCGCCAATCCAATCTGACGCTCTCGTCGCAGTTTGAAGGCGGCGACCGGGGAACGCAATTGCTCTGGAAAAGCCAGCGCTATGCTCTTGAATCAAATCCTGAAGCCATCGGGGATCATGTAAAGTCCAACAAATTCGGAGTGTATGGCATCCACAACTGGGCCGTGAACAAACGCCTCGGACTCAAAACCAGGGTATCCTATTTTCGCAACTATTGGAAAAACATCTTTCACGACAACATTTCCGCATCCACAGCCCACCGCATGGGATTCGAGTTTCAATCCGATTTTCAATTCACAGAAAATCACTCGCTCATTGCCGGTGTGGAAAACGCCTGGGATCATGTGTCCTCTGATCTCGTGGGCAATCACGATCAGAATACGATCTCGTTTTTTGTCCAGGATGAACAAATCCTCTGGCATACCTTGCACGTGTCTAGCGGTGTCCGATTCGACCGGCAATGGGTGGATATCGGGTTCACCGATTCCCGCTGGAGTCCCAAACTCGGACTCGTCTGGCACGTCCTCGACCGCTTTACCCTCAGGGCTTCGACCGGCAGTGGATTTCGGGCCGCATCGATGTCCGAACGCTTTTCCGATTCTATCTATAGCGGACTGCGTTTGCTGCCCAATCCCGATCTCAAATCAGAGACCGCCTGGTCTCATGAAATCGGTTTTTATGCCCGTCCCCTGCCCTTTGTCTTTGTGAATGTGGCTGGATTTCTGAACGATTATTGGGACCTGATCGAGCCAGAGCCTGACAACAATCAGAATATCCGCTTTACCAATGTCACGCGTGCCAGAATAACAGGAATCGAAACACACATTCAGCTGGTCATTCCCTTTTTGCGCTGGATGGCCGATATCAGCTATACCCTGCTCGATCCCAGAGATCTGGATCGCGATATTCCCCTGGGCTATCGACCCAAATCCATGGCCACGTTTTCGACGGGTTACCGCTATAAATCGCTCGAGGCAGGGATCGATTATCGCCATGTGGCCAAACTGGACGAAGAGGCGGTCAAGCTTTATCCCAACGATGACCGGGTGGCCCAAAAAGTCCTGGATGCCAATATTTCCTTTTACTGGCGAAACTGGGTCCTCACAGCCCATGTCAAAAACCTGTTCAACCACAACCACACCCAGGTCGAACGCACCCTGCTCCCCATCCGTCATTATGTATTAACCCTGTCCAGTGAACTCTAGGCCATCAGAGACCTTTGTTGCGTTTCATTTTTCGTAAAAGGAATCACGGAACACACGGAAACCACAGAAGGGAAAAAACTCTAGATCTGATTTTTCTATCCCTATTTTTCTCCGTGATCCCTGTGATCTCCGTGAGCTTTATCCCAAGCCTAAAATCCATCTCAAACAATCGTGCTTTTAACAATAGATTTTACTATATTACAAAAAATCGTCTATTCGGAGGATAAACCATGAAGTTTGGGTCACTCTATTTCGGGAGTCTGTTCATGATCTTGTTTGCCTGCTCAAATCACAGCATCGAAAACAAAGCTCCGCTTGAAACAGTACAAACCGAATTACAAAAACTCGCGCCGGTAGAATTGCAGGCAGACCTTTCTCATCTCACAGATCGCGAAAAGCAGGTTCTGCACAAACTCATCACCGCCGGACAAATCATCGATGAGCTGTTTTTGCGCCAGGTCGATCCGCGCAATCCCCGGTGGCAGGAACAGATACAGGGAAATCTGGATCCGGCTTATCTGGAATTATTCAATGTCATGTTCGGTCCATGGA
>WJME01000177.1 GCA_014728115.1 Candidatus Zhuqueibacterota bacterium
CCGCAGGGGCGTCTTTTTAAGGTCTCAAGGATTTTTTCTGTAAGATTCCTGTGAGAAACCACTTTCGCAGATTTTTTAAATCCGGCTATGACCTCAGCCTTGCTGCCGAAAGAAGTCGCTATTTCCTGCAGTTTTTCAAAGGATACAGGCTCAAGATCTGGATCAGTTCCAGGTCTTACATAGGTATTAAGTTGTATTTTATCAGGATTTATTATATCCAGTATGTGACGAAACTGTTTTATAGAATCCGGATCGGTATTGTATCCTTCTAAAAAAAACAATTCCAACCAAATTTGTCCGGAATATTCCTCGCGAAACAATTTCAGGCCGTTTACAAATGACTCAAAGTTCAATTCCGGATTGGGGCGATTGATTTTGTTAAAAATATCTCTGTTTGGAGCATCCAGGGAAGGCAGAACGACTTCTGCCTTAGAGCAGTCTTTACGGACTTGAGGATCTGATAATAAGGTTCCATTTGTAAGAATTGCAGTTGGGATTTTGGTAATCTTTTGAATTTCGTCAATCAAGATCCCTAATTGATTGTTTAAAGTCGGTTCGCCGCTGCCGGTAATGGTAAAATAGTCGATGTCCGCATCCCGGTTTAATTCCAGCCACTTCTTTAATTCTCCCATTATAGACCCAACCGGCACATAGGCTTTCCGCTGGATTGTCGTATGCTGATCGATTCCCAATTCACAATAAATACAGTTTTGGGTACAGGTCTTTAAGGGGATAACATCAATGCCCAGACTATACCCCAAACGCCGCGATGGAACCGGGCCAAATAAATACTGATATTTTTCAAAACGATTGTTCATATTCAGTAATACGCAGAAAAAAAGTTTTGCGGAAAAATTATCTGCGGATGATTTCGAAAATTTCCTTACATTGCACTGCCAGATCTTTCACCTGCTCCAGCGGCAGCATACATTCAGCATCGCATAATGCCTCCGATGGATTCGGATGCACTTCCAGGAAAAGGGCGTTTGCACCCGCGGCAACAGCAGCTCGTGAAAGCACCGGAGCCATATCTTTCCTGCCTCCGCTCGCAGAGCCGAGACCGCCCGGCTGCTGGGTACTGTGGGTGCCGTCAAATACGACAGGGCAGCCCAGTGCCTGCATTTTGGGAATGCACGTCATATCATTAACAAGGCGATTATACCCGAAAAAAGTCCCCCGATCAGTCAGCAGGATTTTGCTGTTTCCGGTCGATTGAATTTTGCCGACTGCGTTTTTCATTTCTTCCGGGCTTGTAAATTGTCCCTTTTTAACATTTACCGGTTTATTGGTTTTTCCGCACGCTACCAGTAAATCCGTTTGTCGACATAGAAATGCGGGAATCTGCAAACAATCCACAACTCCCCCGGCCGGGGCCGCCTGGGCTGCTTCATGGATATCGGTCACTACCGGCAGGTGCGATTGCAGACGAACTTTGTCCAGGGTTGCCAATCCCTCATCCAGTCCCGGGCCGCGGAAGCTGTCGATGCTCGATCGGTTTGCTTTGTCAAAGCTGGCTTTAAATGCAAAGGGGATCCCGGTTTCCTGCTGGATCTTTGCCAGTGTATGGGCAATTTCCATGCACACGGTAAAGCTTTCGATCACACAGGGGCCTGCGATAATGAAAAACTGCTCATCCAGGCCAACCGATATATTTCCAATTTTAAAACTCTCACTCATTCAACAATCCTTATTTTTTCATTTTGATATATAATTTTTAATTTGATTACCCTATCATTCTCTGCAGACGTGTCCGTATCCCTGCCGGCTTTGCATGCGGCGGCACCACCACTTTCAGTGCACCGGCTATTAATCGAATCTCTGCCGGTAGCGTCGGACCCGGATCCCCGTCAATTTCCGAATAAACAGGCTTATCAATCGGTTCGATATCAATTTCTTTGCATTGCTTGTAAATGGTATGTTTGCTTTTCGTGTGTATTTTAAAAATCGTAAACACCGAAAGCTTCAAAAGTGTAAGTTGATTGTTGCATGTAAAGATGCAAACATCCAGCAATCCATCTCCGTAATCGGCCTTTTTCAAAATCCCCAGGCCGATTGCATATCGTGATATATTGCCTACAAAAACCAGCCCCGGTCCTTCGTATTCTTCCTTGCCGTCCAGTTTGACCTTGATGCGAGGGAATGGATAGCTCCAGAATGTTCGCCACAACGGCCAGAAGTAATCCAGGTGATTAATATGGCCTTTACGGATATTGTGAATCTGATGAATCACATCTCCGTCAAAACCGAACCCGGCAATCGACAAAAAAGCCCGTCCGTTGATCATGGCAATATCCAGCGGCCGGATGTTATTGCCTTCAAACGCTTTGATGAGCGTCTTCAAATGCAGATCAAATCCCAGTTCATTGGCCAGCAGATTCTCCGTCCCGCAGGGCACCGTCAGCATCGGTTTGTCGCTGCCTTCCAGTCCCTGTGCCACCTCGCGTATCGTCCCGTCACCACCGGCAGCCACCACCAGCTTGCAGTCATAATCCACCGCCGCCTGGTTGCCCAATTCATTCGCATGTCCCAGCGAAGTCGTCAGCCGGGTTTGAATCCGCTGATTTTTGCTCTCGAGGTAATCCTTAAATTCCCGCACCAGCCGTTTATTACTGCTGGCCCCGGAATTCGGATTTACAATATAGCAAATATAACCGTCCTTTTTGTCCATAAATTCCTAAATTTAAATAAATTACAGAATGAGGCTCAATACAAACCTGATCCTGTATTATAGTCTATGAAAAAAAATAAAACAATCCCCAAATTACAGGAATGAGTTTGGGAATTTGGGTTTACCCGCGCATGAAAAAAATAAGGCGATTTTTAGGATCGTCTTTGTTTGTGTCTTATTCAATTTTGGATCAATAATACAAGCCGCAGAATTATGCGGAACGGGGTACTTCGGGTAAAGGGCATTGCTTGATCCGCATAATCCTGCGGCGTTGCTATGAACTCGGCCTGGGCTTATCAGGCTTTCAGGCCTTCCCTTTTTGTTGAATCTTTCGCAATTGAAAGGTTCTTCGGTATTGAAGCGTTAAATCCGCCATCTTATGATGGCAGGCTGCTGCGCTGTTTTTTTAGCTCCTTATTATTCAGTTTTCAAACATACTAATGATCATTAATAGTACGTTTTTTAATATAGCATGGATTGTGGATTTGTCAAGGTATTTGTTGGAAAAATATCAAAAATATTATAGAAGTTAGAAGTTAGGAGATAGGAGGATATTTTGCTTTAAATAGGGCTTGAAATTGGGGATTGAGGAGGTAGAATGTAGGGGTATGTTTTTGCAGAAGATCATGTTTTCAGGGTTTTTAAGGAATTGAGGATGGACGAATTTATTTTTGATTGGATAAGGATGGGAAGAGATTTATGAAGATTGAGTATCCGTTTGAAAAGGGCGGGCCTAAGAGGCTGAAAATTCAGTGGAAGGGAACATTTCAGGATATTACTGTCGAGCTTGACGGTGAGCAGATCGGTACATTCGACAACAGGGAGCATTTTCTTGGGGGGCAGGAGTTTACTCTTACCGACGGCAGTATGTTAAGTGTAAGGCTGCCGAATTCCGGGTTTTCCTTGCCGGTGGTTGAGAAGGACGGGCAACGGCTTAGTCCTTGTGGTCACGATCCGGAGAAGATTCTTCAGGCGGTTTATAAGTTCCTGTTTATGATTGCAGCGGCCAATATTACAATTGGGATTTTGACGATTGTGAACTATAAAGCATTTTCAGATATGCCGTCTGCGGGTTGGTGGTGCTTACCAATTGGAATTTTATTCGGTGTGCTTGGGTATTTTGTCAAGCAGCGATCAAAGACGGCCCTGGCGATTGCAACCGGATTCTTTGCGTTGAATTTTATTTTGACAATGATTTTCGCTGTTGATCTTCCAAAACCTTATTATTTCGTAATGATTGTTTTACGGGTTGGGATTTTATTTGTGCTTTTGATGGGATTTGGGGCGATTAAGGGATTGAGGCAGGAAGCGGGAGGCGGAGGAGGGAGAAGATTTTAAATTTCAAATTATTTTGAAAATAAAAGGAATTCGGTTCAATTATGTTTTTTTGTCATATTTAAACTTTACTTAGCTTAAGTGGCTATATATTTAAGAAAGGAATATTAGACATAAATGCTTGTTCAATGGATGAAAATTTCTGTTGCCATTCTACTTGTAACTATGGGCTTCCTTAGTGCTCGCTTTGGAGATAAATTTAAAGAAAAATGGTATATAGTTTTGCCAATATCTATAGTTTTGGCAATTGCTAATCTCTTGATTGATTTTTTTGATAAAAAATTGAAATTAGAGAAGTCTTGGAAGAAGATAATTGAGGATAGCAAAAGAAAATTAACATCAAACTCGATAAAAATACCGCATATTAATGAACATATTAAATTAAAAGAGTCAAAACAAATTGAAACTCTGCTATATGAAAATAAACATATAATATTAATTGGAGCGGCAGGTGTTGGAAAAACAGGAATAATAACAGAAATAAGTGAAAGATATAAAAACTTTACTTATCTTTATTTTGATTGTAGAGATATATTAAAATGCCAAAACTTAAATGACTTGAAGGAGGTTTACAATATTGACCATGGTCTTAACGAATTACTAAAAAAGAAAAGAAAGAAAAATAGAATAAAAATTATTTTAGATCAATGCGATAGCATTTGGAGAACTGAAGGAAAAGAATTATTATTTAGAGTAATTAACCAGATAGTTGAACTAGAAAATATCCAGTTAATATTAATCTGCAGAATAGAAGAAGCAAATGGGCTGGAAGAAGACATTAATAAGCAATGTGATATCGGAGCAGAAAAAATACGTATAGAAGAATTAGATGATGATACAGCTACGCATTATTTAAAAATATTCGGATATGTGGAACCAGCAACAGAATTAATATTAATTGCAAAAAACATATTTAATATAACAATCTTATCTGAAATTTGTAACAATTATGATGGAGATATAAAGAAAATATCTAACATTTATGATTTCTGGGATGAATATAGAAGAATTTTAGAAGGTGAATTATATAATAATAAATCAAAATTTACAGTTACCTCAACTTGTGGATTATTAGCAAAAAAAAGCCTCTTAGCTGAAGATGGAACATTTATGTTGAATGCAAGATACACTGATGAAGAAGATATATTACTTAGCAGAGGAGTAATAAATAAGATTAGAAATGACAACCTGCGTTGTAGATTTAGACATGAAAAACTACGAGAATATATGTATTGTTATAATATGATATGTATAAAAGGAATAAAAGATTTTAAGATAATTGAAGATGAATTAGGTGAACAGGCAGGATTGGTTGCTCCAACTTTTGTGAGAATCCTTAGCAAGCAATATCCAGAAGACATTGCGGGCTTAATTTCAAAGGTGCTTGATAATGAGTAGAATTGGCTTTTACGATAAAATCAAATTTATTGAAACATTAGAAGAAACAGATAATCTATCAAGTGAATCGATTGATGCAATAATCAATGCATTACATAAGAATAGATCACTGATGATTTATTTTGTTAATAATATAAAGAATGTTAAATTTGTCAAACAACTAGCTCAACGTAACTTTTTTATAAATTTTCCGGAATCTATTGAAGGAGAAGAAAGGATTAATTACCAAGGTTGGATAGAAGGAAATCTGCTTAATAGAATGGCAGAAAAAATTCCTGAAGTTGTTTTAGAGGTAATAGGAAAAGCAAAAACAAAAAATTTAAATGTATATACTTCATTACTAGCAGCATCTTTGAAAGTCGATATAGAAAAAGTACACAATGTTTGGCCAACTATGATAGAATGGTTGAATAATAATAGTTGGCATAATTATCCGAGATATTATATAGATCTAGCCATTAAACTTATTAGCAATGGATATTTTGAAGATACAATGGCTTTGTTAGATATCATATTAAAACCAGTTGCGCCAAAAAGAAAAAGTGTTGAGCAAGAGTATTTAAAAGACTGTGCAATATCTAGATTTGATTTTTTTAAATACGAAAGATATGAAAACACAAATATATTTACAATATGTAAACTTTTAATTGATAATAAACAATTTAAATTAATTAAATTACTTGAAAATTTATTCAATGAAGCAATTTTGATTGAAAAAGATATATCAGCATCTGATTATGTTGATACTGGATATTGGAGAAAAGCAATAGAGGATCACTCTCAGAATATAATCAAAGAATACAAAAATTTTCTTTTAGATTTATTAAGAGACTCTCTTGAACAAGCAATTAATAGTGACGAAAATAGTATTGTTAAAAGAGTTCAGATTTACTTATTTAAATCTGATCCAATATATAAAAGACTTGGTGTTCATTTAATTAGGATTTCGAAAGATAGGCATTTAGAAATTGCTGAAGAAATTTTAGCAAAATATGAAATGTACGATGATGATTATCTTCATCATGAAATATTTCTTCTTTTAAGAGACTGTTATCCAGTATTTGAGGAACAATTTCAAGAAAAAGTATTATCAATAATCAAATTAGGACCTAAGTCGGAGAATCTAGAAAAATATTTAAAGTATATTTCAGAAAATCATCCAGATGATGACTTGGATGAGGCCGCTAATGAGTATTCAAATAGATGGATTCGCGCAAGATTATTCATGATAAAAGATCATTTAGAAGGTGAAAATCTTCTTTTATGGAATAAGTTAAGCGAAGGAGTGAATTTCGAAAAGTACCATCCAGAGTTTCGTCATTTCACTAGTGCAGGTGGATTTGTAGCACATATAGCTCCTATTTCAGAAAAAGAATGGAAAGGAATGACTGTACTTCAAAAAGTAGATTTTCTAATCAGTTGGAGCGGTGAAAAAGAACAAGACTTTTCACTTAAAAGAGTGTGCCCAGAAGGCCTTGCAAAACTATTTAAAGAAGATTTAAAAAAAGAATGGGATACTTATAAAACAGAAATATTGCGTCTTATTAATAATTCTCCATTTCCTTGTTATTCATTTGAAATAGTAGAGCTAATATGTGAAACAATTGCAGCATTAAAGAAGGATACCAAAAAAGAGGATTTACCTTTTACAGATATAGATTATAACTTCATATTGGATATATTATCTTCCTCAATTTCAAAGTGGCAAAATGATTTTACGAGTGATGGGCATGAAACAGGATATGGAAGATCAGTGTGTACAAGAAGCTTAAATGTAATAAGTGAATTATCACAATATATTGATCATAAACGGGAAAAATTGAAAGATGATCAATTTTTGAGGATGAGAAATATATTAATTGATCTATGTGATAATATTGATCCAACACAAAAGGAAGATGATCCTCAGGATGAAAGATTTAAAAATTATTATGATCCAGTAACAACTTCAATTAATCATGTTCGTCCAATTGCTTTACGCGAATTATTAAGATATGCAGTTGCTAGAAGTAATATTCTTGGACTTAAAAAGAAAAGATGGGAAGAAGAGGTTGAAAACAAGGTAACTGCGATGCTTAAAGATAAGGCATTTTCAGTTCGATCAGTTTTTGGTGAATGTTGGGCATGGATTTGTCATTTAGATAATGATTGGGCTGGAAATCATCACACTGATATTTTTCCAAAAGATTACGAGAACAGATATTTTATTGCGGCTTGGGATGGATATATTATTCATAAATATTATATAGATGATCCCCGTTATGATTTAATGCGACCATTATATATACATGCAATTAAAAATGCATTGAAAGAAAATATGTCCCAAACACACCTTGAACCTGACCGGAGACTAGCAGAACATCTTATTGGATTTTATCAATTTGATATTGAGAAACTTCCCACAGAAGATCATGATATGCAAAATCCACTCGCTTATCTTTACTCTATAAAACCAAATACGATTACGTCGCATATGGTCTGGTCCTTATGGAGAAGGTGTAAAGATATCGCAGAAATTGATAAGAAAAAAGAAATCTGGGCAAAAGCTTTAGTTCTTTGGCAATATAGATTGATGAGTGTGAATGAAGAAAATAAAAATGAATTCTTTGGAGAAGAAATTTCATGGTTTATCAATTTCCTAACAATTAAAGAGCTCCAAGTTAAATCTTCAGAAATTGAAGAAATACTACTTGGTTCAATAAAATATTTTAAAGGAGGATTTAGAGATAATGGTCTTTCTGAATTGTTAGAATATTTAAATATAACAATAGAATATGATATTGAATTTTCCATAAAAGTATTAAATAAAATATTTGATATTCATGGTGCAAGCTGGTACTTCGATAAAGATGAAGTGGAGCCAATATTAGAAAGTGCAGCAAAAAGTTCATCTTTAGAGGTTAAAAAGCAAGCTGTGTATGTTGTACATAAATTAGGGGAATATGGCCATCACTGGGCAAGAGATTATTTAGATAGATTGAGAAATGTTTAATGATTGTTTTTTTACCCTTTCAGAGCTGTTTGGGGTTTGTAATGCTTATTTATGAATGATTAGTGAATATTAGAAAGTGAAGATTTTTCAAGAATATGTTGGCAAATGCTTCAGTGCTTGGATCTGGGGTTTTCGGTTGTTCGCTTGGGATGACGAGATGTGGGAGTGAATAGTGGCGTAGCGCGGGTGATTTCATGTAGAAAATATGGAACGACCGGCCTTTTCAAATAAAGGCCGGTCGTTCCATATTTTCTACGTTTTGGAATCCATGTTTACCCGGGCTACGTGACTGCCCTGGCGATTGCAACCGGATTCTTTGCATTAAATTTTATTTCGACAATGATTTTTGCCATTGATCTTCCAAAGCCTTATTATTTCCTAATGATTATTTTACGAATCGGGATTCTTTTTGTGCTTTTGATGGGATTTGGGGCGATTAAGCGATTGAGGCAGGATGCTGGAGGCGGGAGAGGGTGAAGATTTCGTATTGCTTGTCTGACGTCAAGTATAAATTCTTTCCAACGACAATTATTTCTTCCCTTTTCTCACAACAAGTATTCCCTGAGGGTGCCCCCATGGGGGCAAAATTTCGGACATTACATATCTTTTGGCTTATTCTTTCGGGCTTGTTCTGCTC
>WJME01000017.1 GCA_014728115.1 Candidatus Zhuqueibacterota bacterium
ACGAGCAGCTGGCTCCAGGCGGCCGATACCAGCCCCAAACATAAAATAAAGAAAATAGGTTTTTTCATACTTGCTCCCAAACGCTTGATGATCATTTTACGTTTTTGTCGTGTCCATAATTCTGTATAAACGTGCCCACATGCGATATTCGTGCGCACTCGCGTCCGCACGCGGCCTCTGCACATGGGCACGTTTTTGCTTTGTCCAATATTCACTTTTTAACCAGGTTTTATCTGCAATAGAGGTATTCATATCAAGATTACAATAGCTCTAAAGGGTATTCAATAGACACGAGCTGGATCCGTTCTTAAAATGTGACCAGGTGTTTCTTTGTCATATTGTGATGACGTCCCGCATCACAATATGACACGTTGTAGGTTTTATGTGTTGTAAATAATGAGTTTATAGATCCGAAAACACCAAGAGATACGTGATATGAAAAATGCAAACGACATGCCACAAGCAGAAATCAAAGGAAATATTTATTCGGGCTAGAGGGCGAGAGAGGGATGTGGTGTAAAAACCGGGCATGCCGCGAGGCTGCGGCATGCCCGGCGGAACAGAAAGTGAGCTAGTTACAATCTATATCCCCGGATTCTTACATGAATTTAGCGGGTATACTATCCGGCTAAAAGCGGGAACTAAAAATTATCTTGCTATGATCACTCTGATCGAACCTCATAAAAGTTTAAGCATACGTCATTGGCACCCGGAAAGGATTAAGAACCGTAAAGATCTGGATGGAAAATCATCAAAGAGCATAGACCAACCTTTGTCTGTGTCTCTGTGGTGAAAGCTCTTTAGAGGCTATTCACCACAGAACACAGAGGGTTGGTCATTGTTTTATTCGATCAGCAAGATCTTTTGCACCGCAGAGAATCCTTGCGCCTGCAGCCGGACGAAATAGATGCCGCTGGCCTGGTGGTGTGCCTGCCAGATCATCCGGTGCGGGCCTCCTGCATGCCACCCGTCTGCCAGGGTCTGTACCAGCCTGCCCTGGATATCATAGATTTCTACCCTTACCTGACTCTCTTTTGCCAGTTCAAAGCTGATCGTGGTTTCATTATTGAACGGATTGGGATAATTGGGATCGAGCCGGTTTTCGGTTACGGCTTTGATCTGTTCTGGCTCGTTCGATGCCGGCAAGGCGCCTTTCTTGTCGCTGCTGTTGACGCCAAATTCCACCAGGTGTTTCCATGTACCCACATTCGAGGGCGCATGGATCACGAGCATGACATATTTCGCCCGCACATAGTCATCCAGCCGGTACCAGTAGAGCTGCGGGCCCTTGGCGCGAATTCGTCCCGCTGAATGAAAATCAGCCGGAGCCATGCCTGTGGTGGACACGCGGATCTCGATCTCCCGTACCTGTTTGAATTCCTCGCCATCATCCACCGTACCCGGATCGGTTTGCAGGGTGACATAATTGAATTTATAGATCCCGCCGTCGCCAAAGCCAAAAAGGGCCCAGGCTTTACCGGTTTCCTCATCATCACTGACCAGAGCCGTCCCGTCCCATCCCTCGAGATCGTTGTCCAGCACATTCGTCCAGGGATACTTTACATGTGCTTTGCTGCCGGTGTGAAACACGAGTTCATTGCCGCCGTTGTTGGGCTGCCATTCGTCCGGCAACGCCAACAACTGCCTGGCCTGATCATAATTGCGCTGAAAAAAGGCGCGCAAGGCAGCCTCGACATTCTCCTCAGCCACGTTCATCTCTCTGGCATGCAACACATGTTCGGGAATGTCCATGCCTTCCGGCTCTACCCGAAAGACCGTTTCTGCGCTGTATTTCCAGTCATGCCCATAGCGCCGGGTGAGATCAATAGTCTCCATACCGTACAACACTGACGGATGAACGTGCGTGGCCCGGTTAAAGTCGTTCCACGATTGCACCAGGGCGAATTCGTATTTGTCTTCATAAGGCATAGTCCAGGTCTCAACAAAGACACTGCTGTCCTGTCGATCCATCCAGTGCCCCTGGCCCAACACCCAGGGCCGGTCATCGAATCCCGGCCACACACTCATCACCCGGTGAGACAATGGCAGGGTATCGGTCAGGGCATCGAATTCGTTGAGATAGGTCTCGCCCCATTCCAGACCCCGGTTATCATCCCACTGACCGTCCGATGCCGAGATCCAGGCAAAATAGCCGTCCACATGATCTGCCAGGGGAAGATAAGGCTCTTGCCAGTCTGACGAGGTTAACGGACCGGTATTCCAGACGATCTCGGTGTCCTGCGGCAGGATTTGACGTGCCATGGAGACAAAGGTATAGGGCTCTATCTGCTCATCGGGATCAAAGATATAGAGGGGTCTTGGATAGCCGGAAGCATCGGCACTGAGTATTTGTTCCCGGGTATTCCAGTATGCCGGGTGTGTGAGAATCGAATCGGCCACGAATTGCAGGTTGGACGGTGCATCATAGACTGCCTCGCGATTGAAGGCAAGAATGATGCGAAAATCGAATCCCAGCGGACCATATTCCTCATAGAGTCGCTGTGCCGTATCCAGCAAGCCCATGGTCGCCTCGTGTTCAAAGCTGTCGCGGCCGTGCCAGTCGATGACAAACGCATCGATTTCTGCGGCCCAGGCCAGGAGGATATGAACCTCCCAGATATCCGGATCGCGACTGTCGAATCTGGCGGGCAGCGAACAGGAAGCGAGATGGTCATCGATGATATTCCTAAAAGACGCCGAATCTGTGCTTCCGCCCAAATAATCCTGACTCCAATGGCGTAAACTGGAATCGCGGCCGGC
>WJME01000178.1 GCA_014728115.1 Candidatus Zhuqueibacterota bacterium
ACCGGCAATATCTCCGCCGCTGCCCTCTTGAAGTTGGTATAGCAGCGTAAAATCAGACCCAGGGATATGATCACGCCCTCTGATGGCAACAGCTGCAAATACATTCGAGCTATCATTTAATGTGGTTATTGGAAATGAATATGTATCTGTATCCGTGCCCCCCGGAGAATCGCACCCTCCTTCAACCCCTTCTGTATTGGCAGACACAACAGCCCCGATCGGCTGAGTCTGATCAACTTGTGTATAGCGTGAAACCGTCATCACCGCATTGCTGGGGGCAGAATCAAACGTCGCCGTGACATCTCCGTCGCCGGTAGGTACTCCCATAGCCATCCATACTTCAACGCCAGTGGCTTCACGATAACCACATTGGACATCCACCTGAGTCCATGTCAATCCCAATCCACTTACGGACTGAACGGAAGTATAGGGTTTAAAAGAGATCGAGGCGAGATACAGGTCGCCCTCAACCGCGGTCACGGTGCTGGAGGTAGAAACAGTCGTCGATGAAGAGGACGTACCGGTGATGGTTTCAACATAAACCGGTCCGCTCGACTCTTCATTTCCATCCTCAATGACAAAGTCAGTATCGCTGAATCCGGTGCCGGCAGAGCTCGTCACCGCTATCGGGCCTGTTGTCGCATTTTCGGGTACGACGGCAATAATTTCGGTGTCACTATTGATTACAAATGAAAATGCCTCGAGGCCGTTAAACTGTACAGAGGTGGCTCCGCTGAAATTTTCACCTGTAAGCGTAACCTGGGTTCCTTCTATCCCGCTGCCAGGGGAAAAAGAAGAAATCAAAGGGGCAGAACTGTTCAATGTGAGAAAATTATGTAAATAATAATCAGTGTCCTTGTCACTCGCAAGAACCAGCAAGCCGGTAGACGAGTTTACGGCTTGTTTGCTACTGGTCGCGTTATTTATGCTTACATCACTCGTACTCTTTATAAAAAATGTTCCTGCACCTTGAGGAAAGTTGATATTGTCCATACTCGTTGATTTCATATAGATACAGTCTGTTCCGTCGGCATCGCTCGTGGCAAATACATATATCATTCTTGCGACGGCATCTAAAACAACGATGGGACGTGTGTGATCTTGTTCTTTCTTTCCAAACATATATTTTTCCCAGGAACCAGAGGGATCTCTTTTTAATAAATATACAAGCGGTGCATTGGGTGCCGAGAGTCCGGTCTTGGTAACGGCATAAAGGGATCCGTTCAAATCGGTATTCATCTTTAAATTGATATGATCATCTGCCACCTGTCCCAGGTTGGGATCTTTCAACGCCTGCTCCTGTGCCAGCCAATCTGTATCTGCATTGCCGTCGGGGTGAAGAGCAAAATACATGGTTTTGTCATTCTGATTGCTCCACATGATCCCCACATGACTACCACTGTTATCTGTCAAACTAATGATAGAGGAAATATCGTCTCCTTGGGCAGTGCTGGTTTGTACGGGAAGAACAAACGGTGTGCCCCAGGTCAGGTCATCGGTGGTAGAACGGTTGACCATTACATCTCCGCCTTCCATCCAGGTTACCCATAATTGACCTGTTGTATCCTTGTCTATAACCAGTGTTTCACTCTTTGAAGAATTGACAAGAACAGGAAAACCGCTATCGAGGCTATAAGTCTTTGTGGCACTGTCATAGGAATAGCGATAGAGCCGGCCCGATTGCGAAGCACTGGCAGAGCCTGCACTGGTGGTAAACACATTCGATACGACATACAGGTTCACACCATCCCACAGGCAATCGGCTTTGGTACTGGTTCGATCATCGATTGCCACGCCGGTTGTGGAGAAACTTTGCGTGGCAACATCGAATTGATAGATTTCGTACTGATTGGTTGCAGGATTCCATAAAGATCCCCACCAAGACCCATCATTAAACCACAATTTACTCTGTGGTTTTTCACCAGTAGGTGTAGAGGTGACATTGGACCCAAAATTGTGATCGCGATACCCCACCTGTACCGCTTCACTATTTGCCTCTGAAAAGCCAAACAGCATTACAACCAGAACCATGATGTGGATTTTTCCAGAAAATGATTGGCGTGCCATTTTTCATCCCCATTTAATTGAACAGCCTCTGTGGAATTATAACAGATCAAGAATGCTATCACTTGCCCCTCGGTCAGATAGCAAAAAGACCTCTATTAGAGAAAAAGTCAAGAATGGGATAATTCAATGAACTCATAGAGATGGTCTATGAGGGGAGCGCCCATCCGTACCTTTTGCCCTTTTACTGAACAGAGCATCTGTCCGCAAAGACGCTGATTTGATAAAAAAATGGTAGCCTGGGAAGGTAAAAGATCTAACACAATTGTCTTGTAAAATATTCCGTCGATTGTATAAATTTCTAAAAATAAAAATCCTCTTTTACATTGTCACTTTCACATGCACCTGAACCCCATCAGGGATATCCGGTGCAATGTTTTCATCCTGGGGTTCCAAATAGAGAATCATTGACAGGACCGCCTGATCCGGATTGAGAACCAATTGTTTGCTAAGGGATTTAAAGACACTGTGAGTAATAATGAGGGTATAGGTTCCCGGTGAGACTGTAAACAGAAATTGACCTGTCGAATCTGTCACGGCTTCGGAAACGACATTTGTTCCCTGTACGAGTTGTAAACGAGCATCGATAATATAATTGCCTAGTTTGGTATTGCGCAGAAATCCTGTAATGTCGATAGACTGTTTTGGTTGCCGCTCTGGCGAATGCGTCCAGCAGGTCCATCCTATATTTTTTCCCGGACGGGAAACCTCGGGAGCAGGAAAATTCTTGTGATAATAATAATTGACGATAAATGGCTGCCAGGTATCATCCCCCTCGGCAGGGAAATCAGCTTTCTCGTGCAGCCACTGAAAGGAGCGCAGCAGGGCCATATCCTCCCAATTCCACACATTGAAACCTGCACGATGTAACATCACAGCCTGTGCCAGTGCACCTTGCAGACCCTCATAGACATAGTTTTCTTTTGGAGGAGGCCATTGGAAACCCCCTCCCCTGCGCTGATCATCAGGAAGGACTCCATCGATAGAGTGTCCTTGTTTTACGGCATCTTTGGGATTGATCCCAACTGGTTTATCGGGGTTGGCTTGCCAATCGAGATCACCATAATCGAACCCTGCATAAGAATTTCGATCGCCCAGATAGCCTTTAAATACTTGTGCGGCAGTTTGTATCTCCCGCATATCATCCAAGTATAAAGCGATTGCCAACCGTGTTGCCCCAGCATGGGTTCCCCAGTTATTGGGTCGGTCAGCGTGCGTGGATACGATGGTTCTCCCCTCAAAATCGCGATAAAGCAATTCGTTCAACCACTTGCGAAAGGTTTCATTTTCGGCATCGGGCAGCCCCACCAGGTCAGCAGCGATGACGATCGGGACTATATTACGGCCCAAAGCCAAAGTCCGCGATCCGGTTTCTGTTCCCATGGCTCCCATACACGCCTCGATCACCTCTTGTCGGTATGAGGGCTCGTTTGACCGCGCAAAGACCAATGCTTTGGCCAACACGATCACATCGCTTTTATCATCCTGATTTGAAAGATTGGGAACAGAAAGAGGAGAATCCGCAGCTTTTTTTAAAGCTTCCCATGCAGAACCTTGCATGGGAATATCGACCAATTCATTCGCTGATATCCAAATACCATGCGCAGCTTGTGCGAACAAGATCTGTGGACAAATTAAAACCAAAGTCATAAATAAGACTGTAAAAACTTTCATTTGGCCCCCTGTCTGATGATCGTGGTTTGTCAAATTATTTGACAACCTGTGGGATTGTGACCCCGTCCTGACACTTTCTCTGTGCTCCGTGGTGAATGCTCTTGACCTGTTTTTGGGATTTATCTACAAAGACGTAGAGTCTGGTATTTTCAACTTGGAATTCGGATTTTCCTGACTATTTTGGACAGCGGTGATATAATTTACAACATGATTGAGGGTAGGGGTATTTCCTGCAAAAGCAAAGAATGAAAAAGGACGGGGCACGCGAGGGCAAAACTCTCTTATGGCCTCAAAGGATAAGAGAAATACTCGCGTGCTGTCCGTCCGAATTTATTTCAGCAATTGCATGCGTCGGGTTACAGTCTGTTGATCAACAGAAAGTCTATAAAAATAGATCCCGCTGGGCAATTGATTTCCTTTTGCATCCATTGCCTGCCAATAAATCTGATACTGGCCTGTAGCCTGGTTTTCGTTGACAAGTTGGGCAATTTGTCGACCGCGGATATCATAGATCGCCAGGGTCACCATGGCATCCTTTTGCAGCGAATACTGAATCGTCGTACCTGGATTAAAAGGATTGGGATAATTTTGCATCAGATTCATCCCTTCAGGTTTGACTGCAGAGGTAAAATGGCTCGGGGAAGATTCTCCACCATCCCTGGTCACTCCCTGCAATTCCAGGGCGACCACAGCAAAATCCACTTTACGACTGTAATTTCCCTGGATCGCGACTTTTCTGATCTCAGGCTCTTCCCGGTCATAGAGGGCGAGACCGGCAACATCTCCACCACTACCATGCAGCAATCGTGCGCGTTGGGCAAAATCGGCCTCTGTTTCAAACCGGTAATGCCGTGTGGCTGTAGCCAAAACGAGTCGAGAGTTTTGGTTATTGATGTTCATCGGCAAGCTAAAGTTGTCACTGTCCTTTCCTCCTGAACATCCCCCGTCGATACCCAGGGTATTCATGGACACGACCGTGGCAACCGGGTTATTGGCGTCAACATTTTGATACCGGCTGATTGTCATCACAGCATTTTTCCACTCGTGATCGAATTTGGCCTTGACAGGTTCAGCCAAATCAGGATCACCAAAAGCCATCCAGCTATAAATACCCGTGGCTTTGCGTGCTCCGCATTGATTGGCAACGGGATACCAATCCAGTCCCAGACCGGTAATGGCTATCACCTCTCTGTGAGGCTTGCTGACCAGGGTGGCCAGGAAAAACTGTCCTGATCCCACTGTGAACGTTTCATTGCATGAAATCATATTTGATCGCAAAGCAGCAGCGGTAATCGTTTGTTCATGCACAGGCATCAGAGTCGATCCATCATCGTTGACGGGCTGGATAAACGTGGCGACCACAGAACTATTGGAGTTAATAGCCAGAGATAACGGATTTTCATAGCTTTCGACATCCCCACTCCAGCCGGCGAATACCCATCCACTTGCAGGTTGAGCAGTCAGTTGCACGCTCGTTCCGGCGGGGTATTCGGTAGCGTGCGGATCGATCAGAATATCGCCCTCACCCATGGTTTTTGTGGACAATGTATACTGTTGTTCGACAGGTTCATCTGTGGAACTTTTTTCGAGGACGATTTCGAGCTGCTGATTCAGGCTTTCACTTGTAAGGACACAAGAGAGCTGAAGCGTCTGGTAAAGCTCACAACTGGTAATCAGTGTATAATCTCCTGGTGTGAGATTTTCAAACACAAAAGAGCCTTGCTCTCCGCAACCCTGGCTGGCAATCTTGGCGCCAGAGAGATACAACTCTATCTGAGCCGCTACCGGATTGCCTGTATTGGAATCGGTGACGTTTCCCAAAATGGATCCATTTTCCGTATTAGAGGGCGGCGGTACACTGCCGCTACGTTCGGGTGAATGGGTCCAGTCGGTCCATCCCATATTCTTGCCGGTTCTTGCGGGAGCGGATTCATGAAAGGATGTTCCGTAGTGATAATCGATGATCCAGGGTGACCATTCATCATCGCCTTCTGCCTTCCAGCCAAGATCATATAAAAAGTTCACAGCGCGGAGAATGGCCTGATCTTGCCAATTCCAGGTATCATATCCCGCTCTGTAGAGAATTTCAGCCTGCACCACGATTCCCTGCAAGCCTTCCCAGGGATATCCTGTCTCTTCCGGAGGCCAGGTAAAACTGCCCCCGCGGCGCATATCATCGGGCATTACACCGTCAATCGAATGGCCTGATTTCATGGCTCCCTTGGGATTGATTCCAACCGGGTTGCTTTCATCAACTTGCCATGATAATTCTCCGTACTTAAAATCTGCAAAAGCCTGGCGGTCACCCAAATACCCCTTAAAGACCTGTGCAGTGCGATCCAATTCAGCCCTGTCTCCCAAATAGACCGCCACCGCAGCCCGGCTGGCACCGGCGTGCGTCCCCCAATTATTGGGCCGGTCTTCATGGGTAGAGACCAATGTGCGGCCGGACAACTCTTCAGTCAACGTGCGACGCAGCCAGGACCGAAACCGACTGTCTTGCTCCGAGGGCAAACCGACCAGATCGGCGGCAATGACATATGCAGCCAGTTCGCGTGCCAGGGCCAAAGTGCGGCCCCCGAGTTCGGTATCGATGGCTGCCATACAAGCCTGAATCACCTGATCTCGATACATTTGTTGACCGGTACGTGCAAAGACCAAAGCTTTGGCCAGTACTTGAACATTGGTCGGATCATCCTGATTCGATAAATCAGGGGACCCGATTGAAGAATTTGCAGTTGCCAGCAATTGCTCCCATGCAGCACCTGATGTCGGTAATTGTGCCAATTCATCCGGATGAATCCAGATTCCTTTACTGGCAAATACTGTAAGGGGCAGCAACATGATGCAAACCGATTGAAGAATCATACGAAAAGAAAGATGCTTTAACATGATAAAACCTCCACATACCTCATACAAGCAAGATTAATTAATCACTTTTGTTCTGGACGAGTGGGCGTTTGCACTCTACTTCTTTTTCATTTCAGGGCATACGACTCCATGATTATTGAATCATTTTTTTCACAACTAGACATACGTAACCGGTTACATCGCAGGATGGATTATATCGCTGCGTGAGCTCTAGATGCGTTTCGCGTGATTGGATTTGTTTAAGTCTTTTCCGGGTCAGAGCGGTTTTTGGGGTCAGCAGTATTCCGAAAGATGAGAAAATGTCGCATTTCAAATTTGATCAGTTGACTTCAAAAACGAAATTCTCTCACAGCCTCGTCATGGATCTCCTTTAATAACTATCGAAAAAACAGATATAGATCATTTTTCGTCTCCGTCTATCTCTGATACAGCAATCAGTGTGCCAAACAAGTCATTTTGCCTTTGTATTGATGAAATGTAAAAAGAAATTAAAATCGATGCCTGTGTGAGCTAAAAAAGACTCTATGTTAAAGGAAAAAATATTAAACACTTGCGGGACTCGTGGAGGCTCTATATCGGTTTAGGATCATAGATAAATATATGAATATTTAAAACAAAAATCGATTTTTGATAAATCTTCATAAATGGGAATTTCACCATCGCAATGTGTCAAAAGACCATGTCACCCATGTCAAAAAAAGGAGACATAAATGGCGGGAGTAAAGGCGGGGGTTCGTAAAAGCGTCAGTGGATCAAATATAGTTTATGCGATATCGTTTGATCTCCCTTGAAAAGCATAAAATAGACACCGCTCGCACAAGCACGACCTTGCAGATCCGTACCATCCCATACCAGGGTGTGAGTCCCTGCAGGTTTTTCACCTTCGAAAACCTTCTTGACCAACTGTCCCTTGTTGTTATAGATCGAAAGCTGACATTTTTGGGGTTGAGCAAGGGTAAAGAACAGGGTGGTTTGGGTTCTGAAAGGATTTGGATATGAACCGAGTTCCAAAATAGTAGATTCCTCGGATGATTTCCTCCAGTTCAGGGTCGTATTATAGTCAGGCTGACATGCTGGATAGCCCAGGACAATCATATCTCTCCAATCATACAAATGGTAACGACTATTGTCTTCATCATGAACCACCATGAATCCGGCGGGATAATCACTGATTCCACGAAAAGAGGTGACATCCAATCCGTCAGTACCCAGACCTATCTTGCCCTCGTGATCAGAGAGTTGAACGGTACCCAGAAAGGTATGTGGAATTTTACGGTCATATATTTTAACGGTTGAATTCCCCTGGCTTGATAATAACAGATATCCTGTACTGTCAGAGCAGAAATAGAGACACAACCCTTCTCTATCCCCCTTGATGCTGTCCTGGGTAGCAAATAACATCAATGCTTCTGAAGAGCTGTCAGGGTCTGCATAATATTTGTGAATCCCTTTTTCCTCTTCGGGTGCATAAAAATAACCCAGCTCGTCATCAGCCAGGAATCCTTCCGCAACGCCCCCCGGATAGTTTAAATCACGCACAGGAAAAAGGTTAACGACGCCCATCGAATCCGTAAAAAGATGATATTGCCGCAGTTCGCCATCATATTTGGGTCTTTCAAAGACATACATAGTCCCGTCGCCGGGCCGGCGGTAGAGGCAGAATCCATAACTATCCTTTTGTAAATCATTTGTTTCACTATTTTTATCCAGAATTTGCACCAGTACGGTACTGTCTGCATAATCCGGATCAACCCTGAACAAAGCCAGCTTGCCGGCATTGCGTAAATTGGCAGCCACGATATCTACCAGGGAACCATTAAAATTAAAGTCATATCTGACATCGACATTATTGACGGCAGTTTCCTGAGGCAAATGCTGGACGAGTTTACCATTCAGATCCCAGACATAGATACCCGTTTTTTTATCTGTACCAATGATCACACTTTTTTCCGGTAAAGAACGGTGTATCCAAATGGCCGGATCATCTGCATATCCGGAGGTCGGAGAGGTGCTTGCAGCGGGTTCGATCCCATTTTGAGCAAAGTTGGGTCCTGCAAAAAAAAGCAACATCAATAAAGCGATATTTTTCATGACGTTTTTAATCGTTGTGAATGAGATATCAGTTGTTTGACTATCTGAACAGCAAAAAGCATGATTCCGAGAGCAAAAATCAATTCAAACACCTCATTGAATTCTGCAACGAAAAACTCGTATCCGCTGGGATCCGGGAAAAAATTTCGGTAGATACGCCATATAAATAAAGGCAGAAAAAATGGAACCAGCGTAAAATCGGGTATAAATAATTTATATCCGGTTGGCAGTTTTTCATAACTCCGTTGAAAAAAGGCAAGATCCCTCCCCATGCCCCAGCCATTAATTGTACCCATTTGAATAATTCACCCAATCCGAACATATTATGCAAATTGGTTTCTTTTTGCTTATTATGCTGCACGAAAAATTCTCCCGAAGCCCAGCCAAAAATTCGTTGGCCCCAACTCAATTCTTCACCGATCATAAAGATCAGTCCGGCTGCGAAAAGAGCAAAAAACAGTTTGGCTAAACGATTCCCCGTCCGATACAAATGGATCAGAATTTTCAACACCAGATATAGAGCAACAAAATAGAGAATCACCTGAAGAATCTCTACAAAGCCATCCTCACCGGTGTACCATTTGTAATACTCTTTTCCCATTGCTCCCAACACCAGCCCGAATCCGATAATGAAAAATGGCAACATCCAAAGTAAAAGCAGTTTGTTGGGAGAAATCCCCCATTTTTGAGCCTTTCCGGAAACAAGGTGTCCCAAAGAGCTCTCTGAAAAAAATTTTGCAGTGTAATTCATAAATGCCTACCTTCAAGATGCCTGTTTTGAATATACTTGCTGTTAAACAGCTATACTTGCAAAATTTTCCAGAGCAGATCAATCTTGTGCAAGGATCTCTCCTGTAACATAGTTGTGTAAATAAGTGCAAGTCTGCATATCACTCGCCAGAATCAAAAGTCCGGTGTTCCAATCGATATTATGTTTGGAACTCGAGGGATTATTGATGATTTTTGCATCATAGTCCATGATAAGCGACTGACCAGGTCCCGACTGAAAATGAATATCATGTATAAAACTCTTGTTTACAAAAACTCCGGATATATGATTCTGAATAGCGCTTGTAATAACATATAAACACTCGTTGTCTTTGTCGATGAGCAGTATGGGACGCGTTTGTCTATCCTCGACCTTACCAACAGTATAATGCTGCCAGAGACCCTGTGGCATTCGTTTTAACAGTACGATCAAAGGATCTTTTGGATCGGTCAGACTGGTTTTTGTCACAGCCCAGACCATTCCCTGGTGTGTTTTCAAATGTATGTGATCATCAGCCATTTCTTTTCCCGGGATGTGCAGAGCGACTTCACGCTCTTGCCACAGCCGGTCGTGGGCACTGTCAGGATGAACCGAAAAATAGACCGTGTTAGACAGCTGATCGCTCCACATCACCCCGATGTTTCCATCAAACGCAATAAGAGAAGAAATGGTTTCGGGATCCAGTTCATTCTTTTGTGCAGGGAGATTAAAGGGTTCACCCCAGGAGCGATCGTCATCCAGGCTGCGGTTCATCATGATATGACCCTGGAAAGGCCAGGTAATCCATAATTGGCCGGTTGAATCTTTATCAAGCACGAGAGATTCGGATGCATGGGTATTGATCACTGCAGGAAATCCGGGATCCAGTTGATAGTATTTTTCTGTGGAATGATATCGATATCGATATAATCGTGCGCCCGACTGTTTATCCGCAAGTTTGCCTCGTTTAAAGTAACAATGTGAAGCCACATAAAGATAGCGACCATCCCACAACACATCACATTTGGAATCGGTTCTCGGATCGGCAGCCACGCCGGTATCTTTCCATGTTTGATAATCATTATTCAACCGATGGATGGTAAAACGTTCCATGTTTTGGGACCAAAGGAGTCCCCACCATGATCGATCATGAAACCATAATTTGCTCTGGGGCTTTTCACCGGTAGGAGAACTGCTTAGCTGCTTGTCAAACTTTAGGCCTTTATAGCCTACAGGGTGCAAACCCGGATGAGCCGTTTGAACGACGATATAAGAAAAGAGCAACATCCCGAACGGGATGGGCCCCCATAAAAGCATTCGTAGGGACCATCCCGTCTGATTTGCCCCGGGAAGATATTTATGTTTCAGAGACAGCACGATTATCTCACCAAATTCATTTGTAAAATGTGTGTTTCACTGGGGATTTTAATTCGCAAAAAATAAAATCCACTCGGGACCAACGCCCCACGAAGATCGTTTCCTTGCCAGTAAAAATGGTGAATGCCAGCATCGAGTTGACCTTTGAATATTTCCTTTACACGTTTTCCCATGACATCAAAAATTTCAGCACGAATCTCATGCGAGTGAGCCAGTTGGATTTGGAACCGGGTTCCATTGTTAAAAGGATTGGGGTAATTGGGACTGACGACCATCTCCTCGGGCACTTTGATGAACTTTGACTGATCGGGGGAATCGACTGTTGTTGTAGGGTCATACCCCAGGCAGAGCTTATTGCATTGTTCGGCAATTTGTTCCCACCCGAACAAGAGGAATCGTCTTTCTCTTTGATCATGCCAGACAAAAATCCCTGCAGGGAATAAACTGGAAACAGGAGTCGAAACACAGGCGATTCCGTCCCCTGCCTTTGAGGATGATGTGTAAAGTTTTGCCAACAATGGAAAAAGATTAGAGTAATCCTCTTCTGGAAGTGCATAGATACGCACCATTTTTTGAGCCGGCGTTGAGACCAGTAGGTAGGATTCATCTGAATCGGGACAGGTATAGATCGCCAGCCCTTCACGATTCGCAGTCAGCTCCTCTTCGGTTGCAAACAGAGCCAAAGAGGTGTCTGCTTTGTCAGGCTCTGCATAATATTTATATACGCCCTTTTCTTCCTCAGCAGCATAAAGAAAACCTTTGGCGTCATCCACGACCATCCCCTCTACCACCGTGGTATGATCGCCAAAGGTTCTGACAAGGGTTCCTTTTATGCGTCCTGTGCCATCATCTTCCAGACGGTATTGCGCGATTTGATCCCAAAAATCATTGTCCTTACTTGTGACAAACGCGAACAACACCCCATCAGCTGGTCGGCGATAAAGCGCCAAACCATATGTTGAATTGAGTACAGGAATCGATCCCTCGGTGGTGATGTCATAGAGTTGTCGTGATTCTTTATCGATTCGGAATACGCGCAGTTCAGCATGGTCTCGCATGGTTACGACCGCCAAATCCATTTTTTCACTGCCGATGGAAACATTCTGTCGAATATCCACACTGTTGGGATGGCTGATAACGATATGTTGCACCTGTTCTCCTTCCAGAGACCAGACAAAGAGCCCGCCCTCCGGATAAACACCTTTATCTGTACCCACGATCAGGCTTGCACCGGGATTTTCCGGGTGAACCCATATGGCGGGATCATCTGCATCACTCATCACCGGCTGGGTGGCTATCCGGGGTGTCACGTAAATAGAATCCGCAAGTTGGGCAAAAACAAACAGTGGAAAAAACAAGCATACTAAAAATGGCCTCTTCATAGTATTCCTCCGTTCGGCTAAAATAACTCTAGTGCAATTTTTGATTTAATCAACTTTTGCTGTAAAAACAGCGTACCTAGTTTTTCAGCGTTAAGCGATAGGTTGAAATCTCTTTCAACGCGCAGTCGACCATACTCTCCAAACTGACGTGCCAATTCTGGATCTCTGTATAAAGTTCTCAGACAGCGAGCCAATGCCGGGCTATCCCCTGGTTCGATCAACAACCCGCACAGATTATGAGTGACCAATTCAGGTATGCCTGAGAGTCTGCTGGAAATGACAGGTAAGCCGGTTGCCATAGCTTCCATCAACACGACCGGAATACCCTCTTTTTTTCCTGCCCGGGTAGGAACACTGGTCAACACAAAGGTATTCGCCCGTTCCAGTTCCTCAAGCACCTTATCTCTGGGCTGTCCGCCCAACAGCATGACTTTTGATGTCAAACCAGATCTGTCAATAAGGGCCTGCAATTCCGTCTTTAACGGACCATATCCGATAATTCTGCAGTTGAAAGGAATATTTTGACGCTCGAGTTCTGCACAGGCGGTAATGAGATATTCATGTCCTTTTACCTCCTCAAGAGACCCTATGCTGAGAATATGCAATCGTTTATAATCCCATTTCCGACATTCGACAGAAAACTCTTTGGGATCAACTCCACAATGAACAATATGAATTTTAGCACCATATTTTTTGCCGCACTCTTGAACCATCACATTTTTATTATATCTGGAAATGGTAATCCCGAACAAAGCTGCCTCGAGTTTCTGCCTGAGCATTTGTCGATTTACATGCAAATCCGACCCATGCGCTGTAAAACTGTATGGGATGCCGGTGAGACGATGAATTATCAAGGCAGCTACCGTAGGATGGGTGGCAAAATGAGCATGGATATGACTTGATTTTTTCTCTTGCATGATGAGAGCAAAATGAACTGCTTTGGGGAAAATACCGATAGCACCAAAGAAAAAATTTGCGCTCTTGCAGGTGTGATAAAGCACAAAAAACAAAGTAGAAAAATACCGTGCGGGAGATTTTAACATCATGGACAAGTTGGCCTTAAAAATTGTGAGGTTCAGAAAAGGGACAAAGTGAGCATTTTTCATTCTCGATTTTGCAGCCTCGTGTACTTGCGATTCCTTTTGCTTCAAAAGCGGAAATATTTCAATACGAAATCCCAATTTTTCCAGTGCGATCATTTCATAAAGAATGAACGTTTCGGTTAGCTTGGGAAAGCGCGACATCATATAAGCGACCGTGGGAGGTTCAGGTGTGATTCTGTTTTTTGTCATAGTTTTCATGGCATTGACCTAGTGAATTTTGTGACGAAGGCGATCGAATTTGTCCATACCCCGCAATAGACGCAACCGGAAAATCCATGAGCTGGTGCGCAGGGTGATATTTGTCCGGCTCAGATTTCGATAATCTGCGCGGCTCATCACGTTATGACCATCGCGAGTGGAAAAAGCCAGCCGGATGCCACACTGTAACAAGACATTGCGAACTTTGGCATTCTGTCCTCCATTGGGAGCGCAAAAGACCGGATAAGCAGAATCGGCAAATAGCTTTAAATCTTCCAGTGACCCTTTAATTTCCTTTTCTATGATCGGCTGATCAGCCTGACTCAGAATGGGATGGTTACGGGTATGCGGGCCCAGATAAAACCCCTGATTCATTAATTCTCGTAATTCATCCCAATCCAGTACACTTTGCAAGTCAGGTAGAGGAACATCGAGTTCATCAAAAAAAGATTCCAGTCGTTCTTGAGCCATTTGGTGTGGCAATGTCTTGATGGTATCCTGAACGTGACGGATTGCCGTCTCTCTCGAGGCTTTTGTAGATAAAACAAACTCTTCCAAACCCTTGAACCGAATCCTTGAACGCCGGGTATGGTTTATTGCAAAATAGAGTTGATCCCACCAAAACCACCTTTCCGGATGTCCCGGATAAGCGGTGGGCACAAAGATCACCGCTGAAAGGTTATGTCTTTTCAAGATGGGTATCGCGTAATCCTTGAGATCAGCATACGCATCGTCGAATGTGATCAATACTGCTCGCTTGGGTAAAGGGTGACACCTTTCAACATGTTCAAACAATGTCTCCAGAGACAATACCCGATAATGTCGCTTTAAATGACGCATTTGCCGGTCAAAATCGGGTGGGGTGGCACTGACAAGCCGCGGATTGAGGGGGAGCGGCTTGCCAGGCCATGCCACCCGATGGAAGGTTAGAACCCGCAAGAGGCCAGTTGCGGGACCTGGAGGCTCCTTCACATCGTTGGGCGGCGCTATTTTCGCCACCGATATAAAGGGTGATGTTTGTGATTTATTCATAACTTACTTTTTTACCTTTTTTCCCAAATTCCATATGATTTGAGGAAACCCATAAACAGCGGGCAGGGGATCATCCCAGCTAAACAAGTCAATCTTTCGTTTGGGATTCATATATCCCAGAATCGCTTTTATCGCCTTTCGACGCTTTGGCATTTCCAGAAAAGGAAAATCTCTTTTTTGAGCTAAAACAGAAGCAATCCACAGCAAATCTTTTTGCACATCCCGACTGCGAACACCGATTCGATAATCTGTTTTCAATTCATGCACCTGCTCAGGAACCTTTTCCAGATAGCAGGAAGCCAATAATGCCGGAAAATCAACGCCACTCTTTACAGCCAAAGGTAAAGATCCCCACACGCGTCCGTTGATCTCCATGAGTTTGGCTCCGTCTTGTCCGCATTTAAACTCTACCATGGCAAGACCGGTCCAGGAAAGGGCTTTCATCATCTCGCTCGCATACCCGACCAATTCGGGTTCGAGCGCAACAGACTCTCGATAACTGCTGGCACCCCCGGATACAGGAATTTCGCGTCTCCGTTTATGTTCAAATACAGCCAATAACGATCCCTTGTAGGCCAAAAGTTCTATTCCCACCCCATAGCCTGTGTAAAAAGATTGCAATAACACCGGACATTGGCCTTCGAATTCTTGCATTGCGTGCTCTAATTCCGACTCTGAATTGGCAAAAGTCACTTGAAAGGACTTTATCTGGTGATCCGAGTCTAGTAATTTTGAAATCTGAGGTTTTATCACAATCGGCCACCCCAGCGTTTTGGCATGATGTAAGGCTTCTTGGGTGGTTTGGACCAAAATGGTTTTGGGTACCGGGATGCCCAACTCTTTGGCCAGGCATACGGTGCGATATTTATCCGAGACCATGGCAAGCTGCTCATCATCCGGTATGGCTAGACGAGAAACAGAACTCAATTCTTTTCTAATCTTGAGCAGCGGATATATCGTTAAATCGGTGACCGGGATAATCAAATCAATTTTTTCCTGTTTTACAGTCTCTAGCATAAACTGCTGATACCGGTCTGCATATCGTTCCGGTGGAGGATAAACGATCTGCCCGGATACATAGCGAGAGTAAAAACCCAAACTCTTTTTTTCCGAATCAGCAGCATAAACAGTGTATCCTCTTCGTCCCAGCGAACGAATGATAGAGATGGCACTGCCTCTGTGCGCATCTGTTACCAGTATTTTTTTACCAGTCATCGTCTGCGCTCCCAATAGGTCGTTTCGATCAACGTTTTAATCTGCGTTACTACCGACTCGACATTTTGAGTTGCATCGATGGCCACAAAATTATGTATTTTATCCTGCAATGAAAGATAGTGTTGTCTCCTTTTTTCAAGGAATTCGGGTGTAAATTCTCCTTTACGTTCAAACACCACCTGACCCGGAGCATCCATGCAAATGACCAAATCGGGCTCTGGTAGGGTCGCCTTGAGTATTTTGGCATGTAACCGTTTTTTTAAAGGCGCGACCTGGGGACCTTTTACCTGATCCACATCATAATAGTCATAGACAAAATGACGGTCAAAAATGACGACATATCCACGCTTGGTATAGAGCCATGCGACGGTTTGTCGATACCACTCATCCATAACCCTGTTGATCAGTCCCAAGCCCTTGCGCATTGCATATAGCAGTTTTTTTAATCCTGAGCCCTTGACTTTACGGCCATTCGAATGATCTTTGATCTCATTTTTGTGACGAGATTTCCACCAACGCATGGTAGGCAACATGACATTGGATGTTTCGACGTTATCCCCCATATAAATCGTAATAGAGGGAATCGTCAATAGCATTTTGAGTTCATGCGATACCGTTGTTTTTCCAACCCCATCCGGGCCGATGAGCGTGACTGTGAACATGGACTAACCTCTTTTTATTCGATCACAAAATTATGCATATGCAGACTGGCGTTTAACATGCGCACATATCTGTTCTGTTTAAACCAATCAATATTCTTTTTTTCAAACATAGCCGGAGTCGATAAAGGATCGACCAGCCGGTCAATCATACTCGCAACATAGCGCGTCCAACAAAGCACGAAAAGCGGTCTCACATAATCCAGGGGTATTTCTAGTTCTCTAAAATAACGTTCAATAAACGGTTGGGTCCACGCATTGTTATTAAAAAATGCTTTTTCCAGTTCCCGGTCCACCTGTTTGGCCGGGGACTCGGCAATGACCACAAACATCAAAAAAAAGAAAAGGTCAAGAGCAGGATATCCGCTCGGATTTGCCAATTCCCAATCCACAACGCCTATATGGCCCTGGTCATCGATTAATATATTCGGTGCACTCGTGTCTCCGTGCTCAAAAATCCTGGGCAGGCCGGCATAACGGATTTTATCTATACTCTCTTTCGCTTTTTCGGACAAACACCACTCGGAATTCAAACCACTCAACCAATATTCTATTTTCTTCAAAGGCTCATCGATTTTTTCATCGCGCAGCGCCAAAGGTTGATTTTTGGAAATACGGCCGAGTCTGATCATCCATGTCACCATTTTTTCGATATAGTGTCCGGGATTCTTTTTGACATCCGACCGCTCAAGAACGCTGCCAGGCACAACACTCTGGACCAGTAGATGATAATCTTGCCATTCCATTTCGGCCAGTACGTGCGGAATCGATTTATCGTTCAAAGTCAAAAAGGTTTCAAGCAACTTTAAATTCTGTGATTCACGCCTTAACCGCTGGTCATCGCCGGGAATACGAGGAAATTTCACTACCGCAACAGGCACTGTGGATGGCTCTTGATAAAGAAAAGCGATAATATGAGCAGAGGCCTGAAATCGCGGCGTCAGAAAATGCAAATAGGTTTTGTCCGTATTAAAAGTATTTTGTTGATATGTTAGTGCTTTTAAAATACTCATGAGCTATCTTTCCCGATCATTCGGATAATGTCTGCCAATGATACTGTATGACAAAAGACAATACTGATAGAGTTTGGTCTTGAAACATAAAGTGATCAACCAGCCCAATAGTTTATTCTTTTTTCCTTTAGAATATTTGATAAACCTGTTCCTGACCAATGGTGTATCCAGCGGAATAAATTCACGGCATTTTTTTATGGATGGCCAGTGCAAAGTAGCATCCGCACTCTGTAGATGACGGGTCTTAAGCATTTTCACTCTATCCTTGTAATGACCCGGATAAATCCTCAAAAAATTCTTTAGCAGGGTTATCGCGGCAACCTTTGGGTCGGATTCCCAATACAATGTATTCACACCGGACACCCAGGAGAGCGCTTTTCTGACCGTCAATTTCTTGTCTTCCGTGAGCACGACGATATAGGGTTCCTTGACCGGGATTTCATATTCCTGATAGTATGTCGGATTGATGATCATTGTCTTTGACACTTTATGCAAAGCTTGATACAATGGGGTATTGATATCGCCAAAATAGACAACATGCTCCAAAGATAGATCCGGCAGCATAAATCGCCAGTCCAGCCTGCGCAACAAATCCATATCGAGCCTGGCATATGCACGCCGGTCTGGACGGTGATTGCTCGTTCGGGAATTTCGTTTGCTCTCTATTTGTGTCAGGGTATTTGGCATTTAATGGTTATCCGTTTTCAGAGATACATTTTTTGTTTTTATGGGTTTAAAAATTTGAATCGCTGCGCCGGCCAGAGCCAAAAACAACCAGTAAAAGCGCTGATAAGAAAAATGCAAAAATATGGCGGTTCCCATATAGCTGATCACTCCCAGAAACAGGGCGGTTATGATATTGGCATATTCACTGTTTCTGGGGATCCAGTAAAGACGGAGTTGCACAAGTTTGATGAGAATAAAAACCAATATGGACATAAAGATCAAAAATCCGATGATCCCGGTTTCTGCCATGATTTCAAAATAGAGCGTATGTGCCCTGCGCTGACTGGAAATCTGGCGTAAGGCATGCGGACCGGTCATATAATCGAGTGAATAATAGGGTGTAAAATGGCCTGGCCCCACCCCAACAACAGGGTAATCCAAAAAGACATAGAAAGCGGCGAGCATCTCTGTCAATCGTCCCCTGGTCACGGCGTCAGGCTGAACATCGACCTGTTCGGAAAAAAGGCCTTTGATACCCCGTAGAGAGTCCATACGGTTAAAATAATCAGGGGAAACCGCCAGAATAATCAGAAAGAAAACAATCCCTAGAAACAACAATTGAATGGGACGAATATATCTCAAAACCACCATAATCAGGATCATCAAGACCAGCGTCAAAAATGCTCCACGGGAATAGGTAAGTAAAATACCGCTAAATACCAGACCGAACATCAACAAGGCAAAAATCTTTAGTTTTTTTTCGTCCCAGATTCTGAAAAAGGCAAGCGGAAGAATGAATAACAAGAGTTGTGCATAGCGGTTAGGATCACCGATAGGACCTGCTGCCCGCTCAGATACCTGAACACGTTCGGGTTTTTTATCCCCACCGCCTTCCCATCGGTCTATATTTCGTTGTGCCAGTCCACCAAATTGCTGATGATAGTGATGGGTGAGTTCCTGATAAATACTCATCGAGGACAGGAACGCAGCGCCGATCAAGAGTATCCAGATCACCTTACGAAATGTTCTCGCATCCCGAAGGACATTGATGATTAAAAAATAGAGCAACAATCCCTCGAGAACGAAATTCATTATTTCACTTATTGACAATCCTTCGTCCAGAGCAAAAAATGTAGAGAGACACAAGGAACCGAGGAACAAAAACATCAATAAAAATGGATAATCAATGATCACCATCTGCTTTTTGACAAAAATCATAACAGCAAAGGGAATCCCGAAAAGCAAAGAAACAGAACCGGCGACCATTTGAGGTAACCCGTGAAACTGGTACAAGACGACCGCAATATTTGTATAAATGACAAATAACACCAAAAAGGTAGCCACATTGGGTTTGCTAATCAGATACAATGCCAGAGCCACGCCTACAAGGACGACAGCCAATATCTTGACATCCAGATTTAGCCATAAAAATGCGATCATGGTCATCATAGTTGCCAGAAACAGCAAACCGATGGTAAAAGTGACCGAGTCAGCAGAGCGTAAAGTATTTATGTGTTTACTCATTACACTCACCGGACAGTCAAGTTTTTGGGTTCAATGTCTATATAACGTTCGACAAACGTCTCTTTTGGCTCGAGTTCAAAAAGTGAACGTAATCCATAAGAATAGCGCCGGTCGATACAGTGACACAGCAATCGATAAAAATGTCCGAAATGGACTCGCTCCGGTGCTAGCCGAGTTGCTTCTTTAATAGCACGGTGCATCCAGCAGCTATAAAAGAGACCCTCTACTAGATGCACAGATACACCAACTTGGTAGCAATACTGTTGCAGTTGCGAAACCAACATATCTCCCAAAGGAGAACGGTTGATAAAATGCAAAGTAAAACTAGAGAGCGAGTCCATTTCACCACTTTTTCGGGATATCCACGTCCCGAACGTTCGAATAAAATAAAACAAATCGAACAGCGGAAATCCCTCATTTTCCCCTGACTCCCAATCCATAAAGACCACCTGATCATCATCGGCTACCATAATATTCCAGGTACCGGGATCTCCATGTTGTAAGACAGTAGGCATGTCAGTCGCCTGATGACTAAAACGGGTCATAATATCGTTCAGAAAAGACCGGTGTTCAGGAGAAAGCTCATAGATCTCGAGAAATCGTTTATACAGTTGCTGAATGGCTTGTACTGCATGATTGGGAGCTCGTTTGGCAGTATTTTTACCCAACAGAGTAATCCATTGCATGGCAGACCATGCCAGGGGACAATCCGGTGTGGCAAGGGTACGGATTCGAAAGGGTGCCCCTTGAATCGCTTTTTGACATACAAGAGCTTGTTTGTTATGATATCCCTGGAAATAGACTGTTGGAACGGTTCCATCGGGTACTTTGTTATTTCGCTTGAGAGAATAAAGAATGTGATATTCATGTTCCAGACGACGGTTAAATTCCGGAGAACGGGTCATTTTTATGACATACCGAGCTTTTTGTGATCCCGGTTTGAAAAGAAAAAGAACAGCCTTGTTGGAATTATACTTGCCTCTCGCTGATAAGGCGACCTTGAAATCGGAAAAATCGAGTCCATGATGATCACCTATCCCTCGTACATACAGGGGTACGTTGCCGCTAAAGGCATCAACACCCTTACGACAGAGAAAATGTGCCCTCCTGGGTGCAAGAAATTCCCATACGGAAAATTTATTCAATAAAAGTCCCAGTGACCCTGCAAGCCGTTTTCTCCTGGATTGCCCGTGTATGACGTGAGTAAAGAAAAATTCTGTCATTCCCGGTTCATTCAAGGGGACAGCCGTACGTATTTCCCCTTTAAATGGAGTCACCCAAAAACTGTTTGACACTTTCCATCCATTCTTACGCATAAGATTGAGATTCAACCAGAGGAACAAGCGTCTCAGGAGGGTTTTCGTTTCAAAATAAAAGACACCTGTAAAAGACATGATCCGATTTGCTTCACTCCAAAAACGTTTCCTTTTAAATATCGCTGCTGAATCGGAATCGAGAATCCACAAGTCCACACTGGCATCGGGCAGAGGCAAAATATGTGTAAAACGTTCAACACCGATTTTCCCCGGTTCCGAGCATTTGGACACGCTGTTGCGCACCGTCTTTTCTTGCAGGCGATTCCTCGTGAGAATGATGACACGATCTGCAATTCCGGTCAAATTATTCAGCATAGCAGGAGTGACCTTTGTCATGCATACTATCGTATCGAGCTCCAGGGACGGAAGCAGGAAACGCCAATCCATTGTGGCGCGGTCGCCGCTCAGATTACTTCCTGGGATAAATAATTGTTCGAATGTTCTATCCAGCATGAGTGACCTCAAGATTTCCGTGAGCCAAAGAGTTGTTTCAACAATGGCAATTTCATCAATTCAGGAAAATTTTCTTCCATATTCAAATGGTGTTTGCTTTGATGGAATACCAGCGCAGACACCACAGAAACGATTATCAGAGATGCGATAATATTTAAATCAAAAAACAATTGGATAAGCAATACCATAAATGCCAACCCGTATAGCAAGACATAATAACCGAGAAACGTCTTGTCAAACATTTTCACCCCCGATATCAAACGCAATCCAAATTGCTTGAGGATATTGTGCACAATCATACTACCAGCCGTAGTCATGGCGGCCCCCATAGCCCCATATCGGGGGATAAAAATGAAATTTCCGATGACATTTAAAATGGCCACAAAAATATTCAACCCAACAATATATCTCAGCTTGCCCACCACTTTGAGCGTTAATCCATTGAATCCCAAAGAGGCATTAAAGTAATACGCAAATGCCAACAAGGTTAAGAATACCCACGATGCCTGATAGGCCTGTCCGTATAGAGTCACTGTCAGGGGCTTTGCAATAGAAAACGTGACGAGAAAAATCGGAAATGATATAATGCTGATCCATATAGCTGTTTTCCAATAGAGTTCGTTGATTCCTTTATTGTTTGCCTGTGCAAAAAGCCTTGCTGTCAGAGGCATATAAAGCAGGGCAAAGCTATCCATAGCCATCTTGTTAAAATGAGCTGCTGGCAAGATGACACGATATTGTGCAACCTGGACCGTGCTATGATAATACCCCAGAATCAAGGTGTCTGTCGAATGCATTAAAATAGCGACCAAATCCGAGGTTAATAAAGGAATTGAAAAGGTTACAATCTCCTTGACAGGCAAAGAAATCCTGCTCCCATGCATTTTCTCAAGCAATCCTTCCTGTGCCAACAGCCTTACCATCAAAATGCCATAGAACAAAATCCCCAGCAGGGTAGCCAACACATATCCAATAGCCAGAAAGACGACACTCGCGTGTAGCATCAGCATGCTCAAAACGACAAGCAACTTGAAACCTGGCGCCACGACATATTTCCGAAAAAAGATCGCTTTCGGACTCGAAAAACTGGCAAAGAGCGCAATAAGCATGGCATCCATGGCTTCGAGTGGCACCAGAAAAATCATGATCAAAATCAAGGTTACCGGTTGCCCATCCCCTTTGATCATGTGCGACAGGGTTTCGGGTGATGCATACATGATCGCGATAATCGAACCACCCACGACCAGGATTGTGCCCAATGTCAGTGCAATGGTGCCGAATAACTTGGCAAACTTTTCTTGCTCATGATAAATAGGAACAAACCTGGAAATCGAGTGGCGTAAACCAAGCGACGAAATCGGTCGAAAAAAGGCCACAAGTGATAAAGCATAGGTCCACGCCCCATAATTTGCCTGAGTAAGATATCGGACGAGTATGACCTGAGATGCAAAATTCAGTCCTACCGACAAAAAACGTCCGATCATGAGCAACGAAGAACCGCGAATTTGCTTCCGAACCGAGCGATGTTGAGCTTTGGTTTTAAATTCTCTATCCGTCAGTACCGCTTTCATATCTTCTCCGGTAAAAGCGCTGCAGAATATCACATACGGTTATGACAACCGTTTCGGCATCATTTCGTGCATCCACAACAATAACATTAGGCACATCACTGAGTAAAACTTTTAATCGTCTCCTCTGTTTTTCCAACACCTCAGGGTTATGCTCCCCCTTACGTTCGAATAACAGGTCGCCAGGAGCATCCAAGAGTATGGTCAAGTCGGGCCGGATTTGCAAAGCATTTACGATCGACCTGGATATCTTTTTTCTCCACCGGAGACTTTTAGAGATTGTCTCGGTGAACGGAAAGCGGTCCATAATGACCAGACGTCCTCTGCGTTTGTAAAAACGGGCCATTAAACTCTTCAACCCATTTTCCAGGCTTTTATTCAAGAACCACAATATGCGAACCAGATAACCCCATGGCTTTGAGGTGACCCTTTTGTACTTTTTATACAAAATCTTGCTCGTTGGCAGACCGATCGACCCTGAGAGGGGATTTTGTCCCATATATACGATTCGCGCAGACCATGGCCACCACAT
>WJME01000179.1 GCA_014728115.1 Candidatus Zhuqueibacterota bacterium
ATCATCCTATGCTTCCGCTCATAGCTATGGATCCCTGCCTCCGCAGGGATGACGTTTAATGCACCTTTCAAAAAAATACGTCATTCCTGCGAAACAGGTCGATGCAGAATAATCACCGAGCGTCATTCCTGCGAAAGCAGGAATCCAGGGCTGGGCAAAACGGCTATTAATGCTATGAACGGCGGATGAGGCAAACGCTCGGGACTCTGCATAAAGAGTGTGTTCATCGCAATAAAGACGGATGACGGATCATCCTATGCTTCCGCTCATAGCTATGGATCCCTGTGTACGCAGGGATGACGACAGTCAGCAATCTGCAACAGCCTGGAAAACAGGAATTCCCGGTGGGCCTCCGGGAAGCTCTTGATCATTTCTTCTTGACTCTCTATTCACAAACGATTATACTACACTAGATCATAGAATCATTCCGTACCGGGCATCCCATGAATTTTCTCACGATTTGTCTGAATCCGGTGATTCAGCGAACCTATATATTAGATGACTTTAAGGAGGACGAGGTCAACCGTTGCCAAGAGTACCGCATCGATGCGTCCGGTAAAGGGGTCAATGTTACGCGTGTGCTGGCGCAATTGCACAAAAAAGCCGTGCACCTGACCATTGCCGGCGGACATTTCAGGGATTATTTTCTCGACCTTTGCAGGCAGGACGATCTGACGATCGATTGGGTGGAATCCGGTTCGGAAATCCGTACGTGCTGTACCCTGCTCAACAACCGTCGTTCCACCAGCACAGAACTGGTAGAAGAAGCCAGACCGGTGAGGTCTGGCACTGAAGAGCGTGTGCGCAACCGTTATCTCGAATTGCTGCCGTTGTGCGATTGGGTGATCATCTCGGGCAGCAAAGCAGCCGGATTTTCTCAGGATCTTTACCCCTGGATGGTGCAACAAGCCAAACAACAGCACAAAAAAGTGGTTTTGGATGTGCGGGGACCGGACTTGAGTGCATCCCTCCCTTATGTCCCGGATATCATAAAACCCAATTATCAGGAATACCTGATGACATTTTTCGACCCTTCTGATGAACCTTCACAAGATCGAATAAAAAAACATATGCTGAAACTCTTTGAGCAGGGTATCAGGGTGGTACTGACACATGGTGCATCGAAAATTCTTTATACAGATAATCATAAAGTGAATTTCCTCACACCCGAATCCATCCAGCCTGTGAACACCATCGGCAGCGGAGATGCCTTTACAGCCGGCATGACCGCAGAATATGACGATTCAGGAAATTTTACAACAGCTGTACAAAAAGGAATGGCATGTGCCACAGCCAATGCCTCGCACCAACGGCCTGGCGTCATTTATTAAGCAACGGAGTTTAACATGCGAATCGTTCTTTTCCTTTTTTCGCTCTGCACAGGGCTCTATGCACAATGGCAACAAATCCCGCAATTGATGGCAACGACAAATGCAGCCCCCCAAACAGCCAAAATCGTGCAGACACACCCCGATCAGCTGGCATTGTTTTGGCGAACTGCCGGCGATCAGGATGGCGCGCTCTATATGCAACGGTTCGATTATGATGGTTATCTTTATGATTCGGCACCCGGAAACCCCATCACGACTCTGCCGGCAAACCCCCGGGAATATTGTATCGACAGCAACAACCAGGGTGAACATTTTGTGCTCTGGCGCGACATCCGGCAAGGATTTTCCGGCGATCTCTATGCTCAGCTCATCGATGCCCAGGGCCAAATTCTGTGGCAACCCGATGGCAAAGAATGGATCAAGGCCCCAAAAAAACAGTCTGCTCCGCAATGCCATTGGCTCGATGCGGATACCCTGATTTGTTCCTGGATCGATGAACCAGACAGTCTGGTGACGATGGCGTTCGATCGTCAGGGTAATCCCTGCTGGACTCGGCCGATTAAAGTCTTTCTCGGCCATCATAATACGCTTTATCATCAGTGCGTGACAGAGGATAAAAAAATCACTCTGGTGTGGAGGGCCAAGAGACCTGATCAGCATATCTATGCCATGCGATTGAACACCCGTGCAGACACTCTTGGGATTTGGTCACTCACCAAATTCCCGGAAGCCAACCCGGAGATAAACTATATTTCTGTCGATACCAAAGGATCCCGAACCTGGGTCTGCTGGTCGGAAATGATCAGTACCACGGATCGGCTCTATCTCAATATTCTGGATGACCACGGCCCGCTCCTCAATAGCCCCTCTCTTGCGAGCGGAACACGTTTCGGCTCTCTGCATACAACGCTGACCGGCGATGATCTGTGGGTCTGTTATGCAGACGAAGCAGACAAAGGCTCGCTTTACCTGGAAAAATTCGATTCGACAGCAAGCCGGCTGATCCACAGAGGGATCATGCATTCGCAAGAGTATTCCATTTATCCCTATTCCCTCGATGCGCACGGGGTACCTGATAACGGCTGTTTGCTGTTCTGGCAAGACTCTTTATCCAAGGTAATGCGTTATGATGACAAGGGTGATCCTTTGTGGCATCCCACGACAGGATGGATCCTGCCGCCGAATTCTGATTATCAGACCTCTGCACCTGATGAACTGGGGGGTGTGATCATGATTCTTTTACACAATGGGTTGCTCTATGGACAACGTTTATCTCCTCAGGGTTATCCCGGTGTTCCCACCGGCATCGAACAGGCAAAGCATCATGCAATAGAGAAATTTTCATGTTATCCCAATCCGTTTACCGATAACCTGACCATTCCACTGCCCCCCCGGACCGGAACGGTCAGGGTAAACATTTACAATATTCTGGGACAACGGATACGCCAATGGACCCTTTCCGATTCCCGCACCAGCATTGAATGGGATGGATTGCTCATGAATCACCGTCGCGCCCTGCCAGGCATGTACCTGGTTGAAATCCAATGGCAGGATCAGAAAGCGATATCCTCTGTGTTATGTCATCATTAAACGATCTGGCAGAATGAGATAACGACCGGAAAATGATATCAAAAGACCCGACAGATCGACTCCTGTCAGGTCTTTTCAATTCAAGCACACCTTTTCATCAGAGACAATGTAATCCTTATTTGACAATCACAAACTCATCTCTTACCTGATCGTCGCGGTTGTATGCGGTGTAGCTCAGCTGATTGCCCTGGATATCGATTTTTTGATAGAGTTGTTCGCCGCTGAACATCACCTCCGCATAATCAGGCCGTTCGGCTGAGCGGTTATGATCTGGGATGGCGATGGATATGAGATAGATCGTGCCGTCAGCCGGACTCTCGACCACTCGTTGATTTGCAATGGGCCGGGTTCGCATATAATAGTGCACGTGTCCGCTCATGGCCAGATCCACGTGATACCGGTCGAACATTTCTCCCCATTGAGCCTGAATATCCGGATATTCCATGGTTTCGGCATAGGGGGGGAAATGAAAAACCGCAATCTTCCAGGTCGCATCGCTTGCGGCAAGGGTACTGTCGAGCCAGGCAGCCTGTGTTTGTTTTGGTCCTGTGGCATCCAGCATGAGAAACAAGGCATTGCTGTATTCAAAGGCATAAACCCGTTCCGGTTGCATGCTGGCAGGACCGTTATCAGGCAAATCGAATAACTCCAGAAACATGCCCGGTCCCAGGCCATCCTGGTTATCATGATTTCCCAGACTGGGCATCAGGGGGTCACTGGCGAATACCTCGCCCGAATAGGCAAAGAGCTGATCCCAGTCATCGCGATAGAGTCCGGTGCCGACCATATCTCCTGCAATGGTATAAAAGGCTATATCGTCATATCGATCAGGCAGGCGGGTGACCAGTTCACCCCATGCAGGCGACCGATGGGTGTCACCAAAATAGATAAACGAAAACGGCGTTCCCGGTTCAGGAGCGGTTTGAAAAGTATACTCTGCACTCCAGTTGTCCGAGTCGGGGTGTCCCACGCGATAGTCATATTGTTGTCCCGGCTGCAGATCCCTGATCACAGCCGTATACCGGTGGATGACCGGGTCATTGGCAAGCAGCCGGTCTTTGAGCCTGTCCGATTCAGCGTTTATGATTCTCTTGTCCGCTTTATCACGTGCGGGCCAGACTTCCACAACACCATTGTCGTTCTCTGATGCGGTTCGCCACTGGATGGTCTGCGTGGTTTGCGGTTCCTCGCTCCAGGTCAACATGATCTGATCCGGTTTTTCACGAGAGGGAAAGGGCGTCGTCCGGAATGCACCGATCAAATGCGCTTCCCGGGCCCTGCCGCGGATGGTAGTCAGGAGCTTGCCTTTCTGCAATGACTCGGGAACCTCGAGCAGCACCAATTCATCCCAATCGTGATAGGTAAACGCACCTGTTTCCATCTCGATAACGGTCTGGTTATCAGGATAAAAATCGGTTAGCACAAGGTCATCATTTGCAGAGACCGGTTTGACGCTGACAAAATAGACCGGACGATGTTTATCAAATCCATTGATCCCCAGGTTCACCCAGCCAGGCTCAAAACGCTTTTGCCAGACCTCATAGGTATAGTGATCATTGGACACGGTCAGATCTGTTTTCTCGAATCCCTTTGGCTCGAGCCAAAAAGGCACGGTGCGCTGGTCTTTATGACGCATCACAGAAACGATTGCCGGAACATTGATCTTGAATTGCCAATACTCTTCGGCCAGCACCTTTTTTTCCTGTTCGCTCAGCATGGTCAGGATCGTGCTGTCGGTCAGGCTGTTGAGCTCGTCGATTTCATAGGACTCGTAAAGGTCTGCAACCACCCGGTCCATCACCTCTCCAACGGTTTGCGGAGATTGCTGACAGGCCATTACGAAGATCAGGAAAGAGACAACAGGAACAGTCAGAATACGAAAAGTTGATTTATGCATAGACCCTCTGATTTTAAGCTTGATGTTTTCGAGCAATTATTTTTACCGCAGTGAATAAAAAAACCATTTTAAAGCAAATGATCAAGCAAAAAAAGAGGCCGTGCAGGCATTTGGGATTTTTGTGATAAAAGCCTAGAATGTCGCAAGGCCTTGGCATGACGTCACATGCCCGGACCTTGTCTGCGCTTGTGGCACAGGTATGCCGGCCAGCATGAAATTCACAGCATATCACCGAAAAAAGGGTCAGTCGATTCGCTTCACAATCGTCATGCTTGCCCGGGAAGCAGGGGTATCGAATTTGAACTCCTCTGTTGCTCGCATTGTAAGAGTCTGGCGTGTTTTGGCGACAAGATCGGCTTGTATGATTTGCCAGATCCCTTTTGGCAAACGCACCGAAATATTTTGCCATTTTTGATTGCTGGCAAGGACATACTGGTTCCCGCGCCATTCGAGAATAGTGAATTCTTTATGGATATTGCGAAAGGGTCCTATATCCAGCTGTGCCCCGCGGAAATTTGGCTGCATGACCGGAACCATCTTCCAAAAATCCAGTTCCTGATCGATGATCTCTCGCATAAACAGCAGATTATCGGCAGAGGTGTGCTCTTTTGCTTTAAAATCGCCGGTAAAATAGTGGCCCTGTTTTGATTTGGGATGTTTGAAACCGGTTGTCCCATAGCCGCCTCCAATAAACGCTCCCAGATGAGCTTCGATCACGTCCTCCTCTGAATAGCGATCCCCGTCACCCTCATAGGCCAGTTCATCATCGATAACCGGTTTGCCCGGTCCGCCGATCCAATAGTTCTTTTCGATAAACTGGGCTGCAACATTCAAAGATTTGATCTTGTACTGAAGAATGACATGATCATTCCAGGCGATCATCGTATTGAGATCCGGATTCCAGTCTTTGGGAGCTGCATGTACACTCAACGGCGTATGATAGGCCAGATACGGTTTGATCAGATGTCCATAGCGGGTAATTTCACGGGCGGTAAATTTAGGCGTCTTGATGTCCCACTCGTTGGCAAGGCATATCCAGACATTGGGATAACTGCCGTAGCGTGCCGCGATATAGCGCAGAATGGGAAGCGGATCACCGCCGTTTTGAGCGGCCACAAGGACGGAACGGGAATCCTCGGTATCAGGCCCGTTCAGAATCAAATCCGTGATCAAATCCAGATCATGCGCTGTCTGCACCGCAACATCCACCCGATCCTGAAACCAGCGCGGATTGGGGCGATGGGAGAAATCACCGTCATCTGTGGGATTGCCTTCAAAATCCAGAAAGGGTTTGACCTGGGGATGCGGATAACGATCACCCGTGATGCCAAAACGAATCTTTTTAAAGTACCGGGCACTGGCTTTGATATCGCTGGCCACATCGCTTTGATTCGGACCGTCATGATCCCTCTCGGATAAAAAACTGTACAGGGTATTGCCGACGATATAATCGTGCGAACCGTCCGAGCGTTTATACCATCTGCCACCGCCATTTTTCTGATCGACCACCCAGAATCCGGGTCTGTCAGAGGCCACGCATTCGATTTCCAGGCCTTTATGCTGATCATTTAATTCCGGCACGTTGGACGAGGTTTGGCGTAAGGTCCAGTATCCTGTTAAAGTCGGACAAAAACGCACCTTAAAGACATTGCCTGCGGCATTGCCCCGGCCATCCCCATCAAAGAATCCATGGATTTCGATTCTCCGGCCAGATTCGTGCTGCCATTCGGTGGTCAGGACGACGTCACGTACCGGATTCTCACTCGCCGTATACTGCGGTCCCTCGAAGGCCAGCTCAAAGACATTGAATTTTTCCACTGGCCTGGCCACCAGGAAGATGGGAAAGAGCAAAATCAAAAACGTCTTTTGGGTTTTCATATCACGCTTTCTCTACTGGAATACAATATGACCCAATATTGTGTACAATAAAAAGAGTTTTGCAGGCAAAGTCAAGAAATATTATCTGTTTTCAATTTACACTTTTGTCTCGTAACTGGAGAGATACCAGATCATTCAAACCTCATTTTTTGAAAAGAGGTAACATCCGGTCGTCCCGGCGCAATCCACAGAGTAGGAGATTCAGTCAGGATCACAAGGGTGCAGCCGAACGTGAGCTCATTGTTTACTGGATGATATTCGGGTTCACGTTTGCTCAATAAATCGAGTACAAGCGAGTCAGTCAGAGATACAGCCTGGCTGGCCAGAGTCTGTCGCAGATATTCATAACGAGGACAATAATAGGGATCATCAATACTTTTTTCATATTCAGCAAGCAATTTGATATACCGGGCATTAAAGTCCCGGTTGACCAGAGGATGATTGGTATGAAAAACATAATGACGGTTGTTCCACAATGGAACTTTTGCCAAACCATTTGCAGAGCATTCCAAACATTCTATACCGGCAGGATCACCCACGAGATAGCACTGTGGCGTGGCATGAGGAATTTGTTCCAGCCAAGCACGGACATTATGCAAAGAATTTTGATTGAGAACAGACCGCATGACTGCGACCACCGGCAGTCCTGAATCCGAACTATTGAGCTGTGATAGTCCATTGCAACAGATAGCAATTCCTCTGTCGTTGAGACCATTGAGTCCGAGAAATCCGGGAAATGTAAAAATCATCTGTTTGAGTCCTGTTTCAGGGTCATTGATTCTTAGAAGAGTAGGAAATCCATGCAGAAAGAGGGGTGGATCCATATTTTGTGCCACCATAGCTGCCTTCCCTGGCAATGGAATTTGCCCAATCGATGTGCATCGCTGATTCAATACCAAAGAAGCTCGATTTCCGATCTCTTCGCTGATCTGTAAGGCAAAAACGGTTTTATAATCCAATCCTGAACCATGCGCAATTCCCTGAATCTCCTCGATGAGCTCGGGTGTCCATTTATTCATTTGTGCCTCATAGTGTGTGCGCGTGATTAAGAAATCAATGACATCCTCAAAGGGTACCTGAAATTGGTTATTTATCTCTTTTTTCCATCGATCAATCATTTGAACGATCTCAAGCCGCAATTGCTGTCCATGGGCCAATCCTCGTTTATAAGGAGTACCCGGACAATCGATCACTCTAAGAGTTTCTGCGGATAAAGGTAAAGAAAGCAAGGCAATCATGAGCAACAAACAAGAATTTTTCATTTCTACCCCAATAGTTTTCCGAGTTTCCGACCCATGCGACGGCTTATGGCAAAAGGATCACGAATGGTCCTGACATAAACCCATTCGGATTGGCGTCCGCGCGTTTCAGTTTTTTCGATTGCAGCAAGATTGACGATCGTAGAGCGGTGAATACGGCAAAACAGATTATCCGGAAGCCGTTGTTCCCAGTCCGTCATAGACCTGTTCACAAGACCGTTGATACCATATGAGGTCTTGATCAGGGTATAGTCTTTGGCAGCAATAATGCATAAAATAGAATCGACACGAATAAATCGTTTGCGATCATCGACCAAAAGAAAGAGGATATCATTTTCCTTTAGCTTTTTGAGCTGGGGAGAATCGGGTTTACTGTTCAAGCGCTCTATGGTTTTTTGCAATCGGGCAGGATACACCGGTTTGGTCAAATAATCCAATGCATTGATCTCAAAGGCACGGATCGCATATGAATCAAAGGCAGTCACAAAAACAACCTGTCCTTTATAGTCGATTTTATTCAAAATATCAAACCCTGTGCCTCCGGGCAATTGGATATCGAGAAAGACAAGATCAGGTGAATGTGTTTCCAATACCTGGATAGCGAGTTCTATGGAATCGGCCTGACCGACAATTTCGATCTCCGGATAACCCCCGAGCAAGCCGGTCAATGCTTCGATAGCAAGGGGTTCATCGTCAACGATAACGGCAGTCCATTTCATGATGGGTTCCTGCATTAAATATGACTATTCGTACGAACACTCGGTCTTTTTCCGAGGTTACAATTTCCAGTTTATGGTTATCGGTATAGACATTTTCCAGACGTTGTCGAACATTTTCAAGACCCGTTCCTGTGGAAGCCGGATTTAATCCATCTTGTGGGGGTACCCAACTTCCGCTGTTGATCACATCGATAACGAGATCATTTTGACCGGTCATTTTAGAGTAAAGCTGAATTATAAGAGGCATCCGGCTGGTTTGCATACCATACTTTACCGCATTTTCAACAAGGGGGTGAAGCAGTAAAATAGGCACTCGCTTATCCCGAGTATCAGGATGCATGTCGATTTCAGTCAATAGTTTGTCTGCAAATCGAATTTTTTCGAGTCTGAGATAATGACGAATAATCTCGATTTCGCATTCGAGCGGCACCCAGTTCTCTTTTTGGTTTGTCAAGGTATATTTTAAAAACTCGGCCAGTTCAGAGATCATTTCGGTTGCAAGATCAGGATTTTTTCGAACCAGGGTACGAATAGAGTTAAGAGAATTGAACATAAAATGAGGAGTTAACTGATAGCGCAGCATTTTCAATTGTGTGGTCTGCATGTAATAGCGAGCCCGTTCGACCCGCAGGCGCTGCAGATCTCCTTGCCTGTAAAACTTGAATAACAGCAGACCTCCTCCCCAAAGCAACAAAATCACTGCATATCTGAATGTACGGATACAAAAGGCACGACGATCACCAAAAAGCACGGGCAAATTCAGGCGAAATTCCGCACGATATAAAAATGTGGTCAAGACATCGTCCAACAGCAACCAGATTATGGCAGCACCAATGCTAAAAAAAAACAATGTGGTCATGATTTTTGTAAACGAACGCCGTACCAGAACAGTTTTTTGATAAAAAGCCAATAACCCCAGTGAGATGATATAACCGGTCACATAGGTGATGAGCAAGCCGACATGCTGTTGTCCGGTCATACGGTCAAAAGGATAAAAAACCACAAGGCTGAAAAGCCAATACAATAGCCAGGCTGCCAAATTTATCAGAGTCAGAGTCCACCATGCAGGGTCTCTGGACAGATGTCCTATTTTATTTTCAAATTTTGCCATCGATGTGACCATCCGCGTTAGATTCAGTCTCCGTCCCATTTTACAACCCATTTTGTTACATTGATACTCTTTATCGACCAACGGCTCAATAAATCGATAAACGGTTGCAGCATCCGCTATTCACATCTTTTTACGTTTTCATCATGCCACTAAGAGAAGCCAGGAACCGGTGGGCGATACAGCCTGGCTATTTTACAATTTCCAGATTAATTTCCAGAGAAACAAGGATAAAAAGGAGTGGTCATGTTTAAATTATTCTCATTATGGATTGTGCTCTGGTTCTATGCCCAACCCTGGTGCAACGCTCAGACTCGGACAGGTCTGCAGGCAGATTCTCTAATATCATCAGGAAACCAAATCAAGGCAACCAAGTTTCTGGAATCAGTTCTTTCAGAGACCGAGACCCGGTTATTTGAAACCAGCAAAGCATTGGCCAATCTTTACAGAGACCACAAACAGTGGGAAAAATGTATGGATCTCTGGGAGTGGGGTCATGAAAGAGGATTTTTCTATTTATTACACGAGGGATTGCCAATTTTTCAGCCATTCAGATCTTTTGACCGATTCGATTCCCTCGTTCAAAAAGATCAGTCGCTACGCCGGCAAGCACTGGAATCTGCGACCTGCAAAATGGAATGGATCCTGCCGGACTCGTTCGACGCAGCAACTGAATATCCCGTCGTCCTCATCCTGCATGGCGGCGGAAGTACGATGGATCGCGTTAAAGGGGAATGGCAGGGGGTTCTGGAGACCCAGGAGCTGATCGCTCTATTTATTCGCTCCTATCGACATTATGACTGGGGCACATTTGGATGGCGTGGATCTGACAGTCTCGCTGAACACCAAATCGGACGGCTCTATGACGATTTTTGCACCAAAGTTCCGCATCGTTCAGACCAATTGATTGTCGCCGGCATCTCTGCCGGCGGCCATGTAGCACTGGATTTGATTCTTCACAACGTCATTCCCGCCACAAAGGCATGGTTAATTTGCCCAACTCTTAAACCCAAAGATTACACAGAGGCTGAATTGGAATGGGCACGATCCATGAATATTCGAATCTATGTTACTTTGGGTGAATCTGACAGCCGGTTAACCAACCAACAGCAAATGATCCGCCAGCTCGAGAGCACGGGTCTTTCAATCTTTAAAGAGATACAAAACATGGGGCATGCGTATCCCACAGACATGACCGGTTCGTACAGCAGAGCTATAGACTGGCTTTTAAAAAAATCGGAGGACAGAGATGAACGTTAAATTCGCGCTCATAATACTATTTGCGGCCCACTCTTGGATGATCGACTGCGCAAGTGCGCAACCGGCAAAGGGGGATCCAATCGCAGAGCTGATACAAAAAGTCAATCTCGATTCCATGTTAGGCACCGTGCGTGTTCTCAGCGGATTGGACAGTGTGAACTTGCCGGGCAGTCATGGGTTGATCTTGTCCCGCCAAAGAGACTATCCGGGGAACGAACTCGCAGCATCCTACCTGTTGTCAGAGATCAAAAAGCAGGGATTACAGCCAAAACTCTATTGCTCGAGTCCGACCTGTTGCAATATTCTGGCAACTCTGCAAGGCACCCGGCCGCAAGCTCCTCCGATTATTCTCTCTGCCCATTACGACAGCCGGCCCATTGCCGAGGTCGCACCGGGAGCTGATGACAATGCCAGCGGATGTGCTGCAGTGCTGGAAGCAGTCCGGATTTTAAAGGCATACCGTTTTTATCACGACATCATTTTCGCATTTTGGGATGAAGAAGAAGAAAATGCCGTGGGCAGTGCGACTCATGCTTTTCAACTCTCCCAAAAAAACAAACGATTGAAAGGCATGATCAGCGTGGATATGATCGGTTATGACGCAGATGACGATGGTAAGGTGTTGATCAATACAAAGGATATAGGGATCTCACCTCTCATGGCAGACCTCATGGTTGAGGTGAATGAAAAAGTTTGTCTTGATATGAGAAAAGCCCTCAACCCAACCTAGTCAATGTGGGGGGATCTGTGCAAAAACAGATCCCCTGCTTTTCTTTCATGATACCTTGCGAAAAAGGTTGATTCCTCACCCTCACTGCACAGTCATCTGAGAGACCTGCTCACTGGATTATTGAATCCTATGAATTCGTTCATTTATATGAACATCAAATTGCTCCAGTCAATTTATGTGATCAGGATCCCGGGCATCGATGCCTTGTCCGTAAAACAACATAAAAACATTGGATTTATAGAGAACATTCAATAACTTTTAATCCGTCATGCCGACAGTTTTGCAGTTCATTTGAATACAAACATCAAGGAGCATTATGAAATTCAGACCGTTTGACCGTACCGGTTTCAGCGCCTCGGAAATCGGACTGGGATGCTGGCAACTCGGGGGTAACTGGGGGACAGTGCCGGAAAGAACCGCCATGGAGATTCTGGAAACAGCCTTTGAACATGGCGTTAATTTTTTTGACACAGCAGATGTCTATGGTGGGGGAAGGAGCGAATCCCTCATCGGCAAATTTCTGCAGCAACACAGAGATGACCGGGACGATCTCTTTATCGCCACAAAGGTGGGAAGGGATGGTTCCCTGTATCCATACCATTATACCAAAGAAAATGTGCAAAAATGCCTGCACGGCTCTCTCGAACGGCTTGGCGTCGATGTACTGGACCTGGTGCAACTGCACTGCATCCCTACCGAGATCATGCAAGACGGCGAGATATTCGAATGGTTACGAGATTTTCAAAAACAGGGGCTCTTAAAGCACTTTGGCGCCAGCGTGGAATCCATGTACGAGGCAAACCTCTGCATGCAGCAGGATGACCTCACCTCATTGCAGATCATTTTCAATATCTTTAGGCAAAAACCCATTCATACCCTTTTCGATACGGCTCAGGCCAATCAGGTGGCGCTTGTCGTGCGTTTGCCGCTGGCCAGCGGACTGTTGAGTGGCAAATTCGACCGCAACACCTCCTTTGAAGAGGATGATCATCGTCGATTCAATCGCGACGGCGAGATGTTTAATGTGGGCGAGACGTTTGCCGGTTTGCCCTTTGAAAAAGGCGTGGAACTGGCAGACGAGCTCAAAGAACTGCTTCCGGACAATCTGCCCATGGCTGCCTGGACCATGAGGTGGATCCTGGATCATGATGCCGTGAGTGTCGTGATCCCCGGGGCCAGCAAACCCGATCAGGCCAGACAAAATGCAGCGGTCTCGGATGTAAAGCCGCTATCAGATGAATTGCACCAACAGCTGGCACAGTTTTACGAGTCCAAAGTCAAACAGCATATTCGTGGCCCCTATTGACCATGATCAAAGCGAGCGTTCAACATTCGGGCGCTCGCTTGTCGTTACCCCTCCTTCCCTGGAGAATGTGCTCTGGTGCATTACACATTAAAATAAAAAACATCTCACGAAAAAGACCTTCCTGAAAAAAAATATTGGATTTTTTGGATATTATAATTACACTAGTATTCAAATCAAAAACACTGCACTGTCGACATTAGAAATAGGGCCAAGCCTGGAAACACTCTCCTTTTTTGGATCTGGAAAATGAAAACTCTATGTTTTTCTCTGATACTCGTCTGCTTTGGACTCGTGCATTCAAGCCAGGGGTATGATGGATTCTCTGAGATCGATTTTGACGAGAATGGATTTCGATATATGAATGCACAGCAAGTGCGTTCACCGATTCACATCGATGGCCGATTGGACGAAGAAGCATGGCAAAACGCCTCTTTTCAGGGGCAATTTATACAGCGGGAACCGATTTACGGCAAGCCTGCGACCGAAAAGACTCGCATAGCGGTTTTACATGACGATCGTTATCTGTATATCGCTGCCAAATGTTACGATTCTGAAGCCGAAAAGATCATTGCCCGGGAAATGCGTCGAGATGCGCGCATGGACAGCGATGATCATTTTCAGTTTGTCATCGATACCTCCCACGACCGTCGAAATGGATTCTATTTTGTCGTCAACCCCAATGGCTGTCAACGGGATGCCTCTTTTGGAGATGAGGGCAAGAGTTACAACTCTGACTGGGATGGCATCTGGCAATGCCGGTCACAAATCAATGACCAGGGCTGGTTCACGGAAATTGCCATTCCCTGGAAGACATTGCGCTTTGCCAAAGCAGATACCGCCACCTGGGGAATCAATTTTTCCAGACTGATTTGCCGAAAAAACGAAGAGGTCTTTTGGCAGCCCATTCCCCGCGATGCGGGTCGCATGGGCATGTTCCGGCTCTCCATGGCCGGTTATTTGACCGGACTGACAGAATTGCAAAATGGCGGTAATTTTGAGATCGAGCCCTATCTTCTCGGCGGAGCCTCCAGAGATATGACGACCTCTTTTACAACTCATCAAGTCGATGATTTTGGGATCGATGCTAAAATCGGACTGACCTCAAACATGGCCGTCAATCTCACCTGGAACACCGATTTTGCACAGGTGGAAGCGGATCAGGAGCGGGTCAACCTCACCCGGTTCTCTCTTTACTTTCCTGAAAAGCGTGAGTTTTTTCTGGATGGTGCCGAAGTGTTCAACTTTGGCAATCAGAGCATCAGCGGTCGTGGCGGCTCGGGAAATGGGATACGGCTCTTTTACAGCCGCCGCATCGGCATACAGGAAGGGAATCAGCAACCCATTCAGGGCGGCGCCAAACTCGTCGGTAAAACCGGCCGCTATCAAATAGGCTTTCTCAATATGCAGACCGTCAAGAGCACCGGTTTCGACGATGATGATAAAAGGATAAACCTGCCGGCAAACAATTTTACCGTTTTTCGGCTGCGCCGGGAAATCCTGCGACGGGCCAATGTGGGGTTTATGATTCTCAACAAAGAACAGCTGAATGACAGCCATTATCATCGCTCGGCAGGCGTTGATGTCAATTTTCCACTTTCTGACACGTTTGTGATCAGTGGTGCCATCGCGACAACCCGCACACCCAATGAATGGGATGATGGCGAATATATCAAGAGAAACGAAAAAAACTGGGCAGGCAACATTGAACTCGATTATAATTCTGACAGATGGGATCTGGAATTGACCCACCTCGATATCCAGGACCATTTCGATGCCGAGATGGGTTTTATCCGGCGTACCGGAATCCGCAATACACAGGGCGAAATCGCTTTTTCGCCCAGGCCGAAAAACTGGCCCTCTGTACGCCAGTTTCGATATCGCCTCGAGGCCGAGTATATGACGGATCATGCCAACAGAATGCTCGAGAGCGAGGTTTCCGGATCCTTTGGCATCCGGTTTCAAAACAGTTCCTATGTCTATATTGGTCTGCAACGCGAAGCCGAATTTATCGATGAAGATTGGGAGGTCAGACCGGGATTTCTCGTACCTATGGGAGATTACAGCGGACTGGATTCCTATATCTGGTTTTCCGGCGATGAGAGTAAGGATATTGTACCTGAACTCATGCTCAGCTATGGCACCTATTTTACAGGCAAGAGGATCATGGCCAGTCCGGAACTCCTGGTCATGAACTGGGATCGTTTTCAGGCAGAGCTGAGCATGGATTTCAATCACGTCATGCTCCCGGAAGGCTCATTCGATGCCAGGACCTATGGTGCCCGGCTCTATTATTTTTTTTCCACCAAGCTCTACCTCAAGGCTTACCTGCAGTGGAATGACGATCGTCTCGACAATGACGGTGATCAGATCTCATTGGTCAATCTCTTATTCCGATGGACCTACCAGCCGGGCAGTGACCTCTATCTCGTTTACAATGACCGCAGGCTTTTTGGTCCCTCGCACGGAGCCATCGAAAACCGCACCGTTATGCTCAAGACCACCTGGTTTTGGCGACGGTAATCAAAGATCTGAGAGTAATTCCAGCCAGAGATCCCAGGCCATTTGCATGGCGCGAAAATTGGCATTTTCCTTGGAATCCGCTTGCATGCCCGAACGCATAAATCCATGTCCAGCTCCGTCATAGACCACGGGTTGATAGGTCTTGTCCAGCTCCTGCAAAAGTTGTCCGGTTTTTTCAATGGTGCTGGTGACCCGTGCATCATTTTCTCCATAAAAACCATAGACCGGACACTCTATTTTTTTCAGATCCTGCATATCCTGCGGTGCTGTGCCATAAAAGACAAATGCAGCCTCGATATCCTTTGCGTTGGTAGCATATCGAAACGTCTGACTGCCTCCCCAGCAAAATCCCGCCACAGCCAGTTTTCCGGTACTTGCCTCCAGCTGCTTTGCATACGCTGAAACTGCCCTCAAATCATCGGTAACTTGCTGCGGGTCCAAAGCGTATATGGCATCCCGGGCAGCATTGCGATCTTTAAAATCGCTTGTCTTCCCGCCATCAGGAGCCATCCCGGAAAGCAGATCCGGAGCAATGGCGATATAGCCGTTCTCGGCCAGCTGATCTGCCACGCTGCGTACCCAGTCCGTAAGCCCACGGTTTTCATGGATCACCAAGACAACAAGAGCTTTATCTTTTATCTCCGGATAGACGATAAAAGAATGCACTGTGCGTCCATCATACTCTGTTTTCACCCACTCGTGGTGGCGGGGAGATTCATTCAGCCGCGTTTGCACAGCTTCCTGGCCCATCAGAACAGCAGAAAACAGGATAACAAATAAAAGGATCGTTAACACGATAGATATGATTCTGATATTTTTGGTAATCATGATATACTCCAGGTCGTTATTCGAGAACTGAACATGTAAACAAATCCATGATAAAAACTATTTCTACTCGCCAGCTATTTGACAAGGCGTTTGCCGCGCAAGATGATCGTCCTGAAAATAAGACTTGCATTCATCAGGAAAATATGAGTATATAATAGAACAAACCCATCACACAACCGTCTGGAATCATAAATCGATAGTTCATGAATCATAGTCAGGGACCAGAGCCCTATCCCTGTCAATCAGATACTCCCCCTTGCAGAGGAGGTAAAATGCCTAAAACGATATCATTTACTCTTAATAACACCCATGTCGAATTCACGGGTCAGGGAGAAGAGAATTTATTACACGTCTTGCGCACGGATTTTAATCTCACCGGCACCAAATTCGGCTGCGGTGAGGGGTATTGTGGGGCCTGCACGATTCTCGTGGATAACATGGCCATGCGTTCGTGCCAGATGACGATAGCGGATGTTCAGGGCAAAGCGGTGCTGACCATTGAAGGGCTGGGAGATCGTGACAACCTCGACCCCGTCCAAAACGCCTTTATCGAACACGATGCTCTGCAATGCGGATTTTGCACCCCCGGAATGATCCTCAATGCAGTGAGTCTGTTGAAAGAGAATCCGCAGCCCAGCCAGCAAGAGATTATCCGTGCGATGGACAATAATCTATGCCGCTGCGGAGCCTATGGACGGATTATCGAGGCCATTGAATCTGCCTCACGCAAACAAACAGGAGGGAAATGATCATGAGACAGCCATTTCAGGACTCTCTTGCAAATTCTGATTTCCCGACCATGAGCCGCAACAACCTGTCAAACACACCGACGCCCTCTTAAAAGTGACCGGCGCAGCAAAATTCGCTGCAGATATTCAGTTGGAAAACATGCTGTATGCCCGGGTGGTTCGGCCACCCAGCCATGGCGCAAAACTCGTTTCTAAAAATACCGAAAAAGCACGCTCTGTGGCAGCTGTGCGCATCATCGAAGAGCAGGACCTCGTGGCCGTGCTGCATGAAAAGCCTTATATGGCGGACAAGGCTTTTGCAATGATAGAGACTCGTTTCGATAAAGGCTCTGACCAGCCAGACAATGATTCAATTTTTGATCTGCTGGATAAATCAGGCACTCACGAACGCACCATAACAGAACAAGGAGATCTGGCAAGGGGAAAACAGATCAGTCAAAAAATTGTCGAGGCAACGTATTACAATCACTATGTCGCTCACGCACCTCTGGAAACCCATTCCATCACGGCCAAAGTGAATCCTGACAGTGCCACCCTGTGGATATCCACTCAAACCCCGTTTCGCATCCAACCCGCGATTGCAGAAGCCCTAAAGTTGCCTGAGGACAAGGTGCGAATCATAACCCCCTTTGTCGGGGGTGGATTCGGAGGCAAAAAAGGCGGAGAATTTTTTATCCAGGCCGCCAGACTGGCCCAGATCACGGGCCGGCCCGTACAGCTCGTGCTAACCCGGGCTGATGAATTCCATTACGATCATTTCAGACCCGCCGCACTCGTCAAGGCCCGCACCGGCCTGGATGGGCAGGGCAAAATCATGTTATGGGACTTTAAGCACTATTTTCCCGGTTCACGCAGCTCTGAACCTATCTATGATATTCCGCATTACCGGGTGCTGTCCAAAGGAACAGCCCGGGGTCAGCGCTCACCTCATCCTTTTGATACCGGAGCCTGGCGAGGTCCGGGCAGCAATACCAACGTCTTTGCCATGGAATCGCAGACCGATCTCATGGCTCAGGCGGCAGGCATCGATCCGTTAACCTTTCGTTTAAACAATCTCAAAGATCCGCGCATGCGCCGCGTGCTGCAGGCAGCTGCTGAAAAATTCGATCACCCGTTCAAGCCCTTACCCAGTGGCGACGGGGTGGGAATCGCCTGTACCAATTATTTGAATACCTATGTCGCCACCATAGCCAAAGTGCTGGTGGACAAACAAACAGGCCAAATCAAGGTGGAACGCATGGTCTGTGTCCAGGACATGGGAGAAATCATCAATCCTCAGGGAGCACGACTGCAGATCGAGGGCGGATTGATTATGGGATTGGGGTATTGCCTGGGCGAAGAGATCAAATTCAGAGGCGGCACAGTCCTTACGCAAAACTTTGGTGATTATGATATTACCCGGTTTTCATGGACCCCACACATTGAGGCCATACTGATTGAAAATCCGGAACTCGATCCACAGGGTTGCGGAGAGCCGGCCATCACCACCACGGGCGGCGTCCTTGCCAATGCTGTTGCCGATGCCGTGGGTACCAGACTGTATACTCTGCCCATGACACCGGAAAGGATCCGTGCGGCATTGTCAAAATAGCATTGTTTTCTCGTTTTGGCCTCTGAGACGGTGTAAAAACGCTGTTTTCAGCATATTTTTCACATAACCTTAAGAATTACACTTGTGTTTTTGCACACCCTCTCGCTGGCTGAAAACGCATCTTCCGGAAAGATTTGCTGGCCCTGAAAGATGCAGCATGTAAAATTCACACTGAATTTCCTTGCGATTAGTCGCCTTGCACATTACATTGCACAGAGGCAAAGCAGCGAGCCATGATCTACTAGGAGGAGTCTTTATGCCGGAAACCCAAAGAGTTTTATTATCCCAGCCCTTGCCTGAATTGAAACGGCCTCTGGCAAGACTGCAGCCTGTCCTGGCCAAAAAAGGAACTCCTTCAATCAACATCGATCAAGTACGAAAAGCATTACACGGAATCGCTATTCTGGAACCCACGCTTGTGGTAGAATCACCCTGGCACTGGCAGGAAGCTATTTTATCGCTGGATGAACATATCGACGCCATACTGCCTTTTAGTGTCCCTGCCTATCCTACCGAAGTGTGGAATTCTCATCCACAGCCCCTGGTGGAACGACAATTACCCGTTATTTTTTGGCCGTTGTTGCCCTATGATGAACCGGACTTTTGGCGCTGGTCAGCGCGCGACTTTTTGCAGGCATTGGGAGTGACGGTCTATATTGCAGAGGATACAGACCACGCCCTAAAGCTGGTCAAGGCGTATGCAGTTAAACGCTTTCTCAGACACAGCAGGATGGTCGTGTTCGGGGAACAGAACTTTCCGTGGAATGCCCACGCAGCCGGGCACCTGGTCGAGGAAAATCTCGGGACGCGAATCATGGTGAGATCGATCACTGATATTCGCTCTCGTTATGACTCGATTAGTGATGAACAGGTGGCCGCCGTGTGGCAAGAACGGCAGGAGCGATATTCGGTTAAATCCGTTCGATCCAGAGAACTGGATCAGGCGATCCGGGTCTATTTGGCGATCAAACGCGTTTTACAGGAGGAAAAGGCGGCCGCATTTGGTGTCAACTGTTTTGGCGACCTGATCATCAAAGGGGGCAGAGATGTGCCATGTCTGGCGCAGCTGATGCTCAGAGAAGATGGGTATGTCACGGCTTGTGATGGAGACTTTGCAGCCATGATGAGCATGATGCTGATCACCCATATGCTGGACAAACCCTGCATGATGTCCAACATGTACCCGGTTTCCTATATAGGTGCGCTAAAGGATCATTTTGGCGATCCCCTGGCTCCAGACGAGAGCGTCTATCCCAGGGATCGCTGGCCCAATCTCGCACGGCTGGCTCACTGCGGATTCGTAGGAATCGTCTCACCGGAAATGACACCACAGAACAAGGCGACCCTGACAGACTGGGGTGGCACTTATGAAATCAAACGGGACGGGTCGGGTTGCGGCGTGGATAGCGACATGATCGCCAATGAACCCGTAACGGTGGTAGAGCTCTGTTTCGATGCGCACACTCTATTGCTGGCACAGGCCAAAATATGCGAAACCACACGCCACGAAAGCATGCCCCATTGCGAATCTTCGGTGCTGATGGAATTTCGGGATCTGCCCGATTTCGTGCGCAACATCTCACGCGAACATACTGCCATTGTCTATGGAGATCATATCCAGGAACTGGAGGTGCTTGGGAACGTCCTGGGATTGAATGTGAAAATTTTCTAGATTTTAATATTTGATTTTCACACCTCACGGCAAAGCTCAGCGCTCTTGCCGAGAAACGTTCGAAAACACAGACTTGCTGCTTTGCGCTGGAAAAGAGCTCAAAGAGCTGCATAAAATAATTTTGGAGCCTATATGCAAGACCAGCAAACCCCTTTTATCTGCCATATCTTTGTCTGTCTGAATGACCGGCAGGGAGAACGAAAATCCTGCGCTGACGGCGAAGCAGTGGATATTCATAAAAAGATCAAAGGTATGGTGGCAGCGCGGGGCTGGAAAGGATCGATCAGAGTCTCAAAAAGCGGCTGTCTGGACCGCTGTGCCCAGGGACCCAATGTCATGATCTATCCTCAACAAATCTGGTTCAGCCAGGTGACAGAAAAAGATATTGATAGAATTTTTAAGACAATCGAGAAAATAGTGTCCTCAAAAGAATAATCAGGCAATGACTTTTGGGAGATTAAAACGAATTAAATCTTTGAGGATCAGGCTCAAGAGATCACCTTGCTTGCTATTCGATGTCCAAAAGAATAGTGTATCGCAACAGTTAGAGACCCCCTTTCCGCTATGATCTTCCGACCTTATATTCAAGACCTTAATCTTGAGCCACGTGGGTAAGAGATCTTTTATTTAAAAAAATGTCGGGGGGATTTATGCAGCCCAAACACTATTTGCGCCTTGCTCGATTTCCTGAAGCTCTGTTTTTACCCTCCTTTGCTGTTACGACCAGCTATTTAGTGGCAGCCAAAGGTATCTTTGCGATAGACATGTGGATACCCATTCTTGCCGGGACATTGGGGACGGCAGGGATGTGTGCACTGAATGATTATTTTGATTTTCAAGCTGACAAGATCGGTGCCCAGAACCGGCCACTGCCATCTGGAAAAATATCGCTCCCCGATGGGCTGTCTTTTGCGATCATTTTGACCACAAGCGGTATGGCCATTGCGGGTTTGTCTCATCGTTCCTTACTGCCAGTTATAGGAGCAGCAGCCGTCATTTTGGGATTGTTATACAACTGGAAAACAAAAGGAAAAGGAGTGTGGGGTACCATAACCTTTGGCCTGATCATGGTCACTGTGGTTCTTTTAGGTATGGTTCAGGCAAATATAAACGGGTTTGATCAGAATCATTTATATTTCCTGCTATTCATCTTTAATACAGCTGCTGCGAATCAATCTACTGCCAATTTTTATGATTTTAAATCAGATCGAGCCTTTGGATATCGAACCCTGGCGAATATATACGGGCTGAAAAAGTCTGCAGGTATTGTGACGGTGATCCGTTATTCAGCCTTTGGTTTTCTTGTCTTGTTTCTTTTTTCCACTGGCAACGAAATTGGTTTGAGCACTTTATTTTTTCTCGCAATCCTCTCAGGATTACCTGCGATAGCCTATTATTTTATGACTAAAGCGGACAATAGACATCTCGCAAAAAGAGCATTCAAACTGGGGGTAATATGGACCCTCTTTTCTTTTTGTACGATCCTACTGACCATTTATACAAAAAGTTAGAGATTCAATTCTCGCATATTTGATTTATTTATGTTATTTTACAGATAATTATTCCTTCGTGCACTTTCCTCAAATGCAGAAAGGACTGCATATGGCAAAAAGAACAAAGCGACGCAAAAAACTTTCGATTCTGCTCATTCTCATCGCGATCCTCCTCCCTCCCCTGGCCATCTATCTAAAAAAGGGTGCGGGTAAAGATCTGTTGCTCAATCTCATCCTGTGTCTGTTCTTTTGGATACCGGGTATTCTACATGCTCTATATGTGATTTCCCGTTAATTGTGAAAATCGAACCCCTATCTGTGGAGTAAACACATGAAATCCGTGCAACGATTCGCATCGATTCTGCTGCTCACATTTATTTGGATTCCCTGTCATGCTCAGTTTGCCAATGTGGTGCCTGAGGCGGTTGGCCTTTCTTCAGAACGCCTGAAACGCATCGATCATAAAGTTCTGAATGCGATCGAGCAAGACCAGCTTGCCGGTGCCATCTCGGTCATTGTTAAAAACGGCAGAGCTGTACATTTCAAGCCTTATGGTATGATGGACCGTGAAAACAACACACCCATGCCCAAAGATGCGATTTTTCGTATCGCTTCCATGTCCAAAGCTGTGACCAGTGTCGGGGTGATGCTCTTGTATGAAGAGGGACATTTTTTGCTCAATGATCCGGTGCACAAATTCATTCCGGCCTTTAGAAATCCTCAGGTCGCTGTGCCCCCTGCGGATGATGCGCCTGAACGCGTGCAATATGCAACCGTCGATGCCAAACGGGAAATCACCATTCGTCACTTGTTGACGCATACAGCAGGACTCACGTATGGATCCGGTCTGGCAGAGCAGGCCTATAAAGAAGCCGATCTGCAGGGATGGTATTTTGCCGACAAAGACGAAACCATTGGCCAGTGCATAGAAAGACTGGCGACTTTGCCGTTACATGGTCACCCCGGTGAGGCGTGGCAGTATGGCTATTCCACAGATGTACTGGGATATTTTATTGAAAGAGTTTCCGGGTTGCCTCTGGACCGGTTTTTCAGCGAGCGTATATTCAAGCCGCTCAACATGAAGGATTCCTACTTTTTTCTGCCCCGGGAAAAGGCAGAGCGTCTGGCACCGGTATATGGATTCGATGACCAGGGAAATTTAAAACTCATGGAATCCAACACAGACACCGATTATCTACATGGCCCGCGCAAATGTTTTTCCGGAGGAGCCGGACTCTTGTCCACTGCCACCGATTATGCCCGCTTTTTGCAAATGCTGCTCAACGGCGGTGAGCTGGAGGGAATTCGCCTTCTCAGTCCGCATACGGTAAAACTCATGCATGTCAATCATGTCGGAGACAAATACCAATCCGGTGACCGTGGTTTTGGCCTCGGATTCTGGGTATTACAGGACCTGGGCAGATATGGTGAGGTCGGCAGTATCGACAGCTATGGCTGGGGCAGCGCCTATTATCCGCTTTACTGGGTCGATCCACGCGAAAACATGATCGCCCTCTTTATGACCCAACTCATGCCCGCCAAAAGTCAGAGTCTCAAAAGAGAGTATCAGAACATGGTTTACCATGCCATGATAAAATAGGACCTTTGGGAGGATGAAATTGAAATCTGTTGTTCGTAAAAGTCGAGTATGGATACTCTTTGTTCTGATGGGGTTGTGCACCAGCCCGGGCCTGGCGAATGACCGTAAAGATTCTGAATTGGATCTGGTTTTTATCGTGGATGGATTACGGCCGAAATACATCAGCAGGGCGTTAACCCCCAACCTGTTCAGGCTGGTCGAAAACAGTGTCTGGGTCGAAAAAAGTCATGCCGTGTATCCCATGATTTGAGTCATTTATGCAGATGTCTTTGGTCGAAACTTTTCAGTACATTGACAAAAGTTGGCGAATTGCCAAACAAAACTTTAATTGAATGGGGAATATCATCATGAACAAGAGACTATGGATCGTTCAGAGCCTGCTGTTTATCTTTTTCGCCGTTCAGGTGACAACAGGACAAACAACTCAAAATCGCCTGGTGATCGATGTTGATTTGGGAACCGAAACCATCGATCGCAATATTTATGGGCACTTTGCCGAACATCTGGGACGATGTATCTATGGCGGTTTTTGGGTAGGCGAGGATTCCGACATTCCCAATACTCGGGGTATTCGTAACGATGTTGTTGACGCATTAAAAGAGCTTCACATCCCGGTGTTACGCTGGCCGGGCGGTTGTTTTGCTGACGAGTACCACTGGATGGATGGCATCGGCCCACGAGATCAGAGGCCCAGTATGATCAATACCCATTGGGGTGGTGTCACAGAGGACAATAGCTTTGGCACTCACGAATTTATGGACCTGTGTGAATTATTGGATTGTGAACCCTATATCTCGGCCAACCTGGGCAGCGGTACTGTCCGCGAAATGGCGCAATGGGTCGAATATATGACCTCCGATGCGGTCAGTCCCATGACCGAACTGCGCAAACAAAACGGTCGCGAAAAACCCTGGAAAGTCAAATATTGGGGCATCGGGAACGAGAGCTGGGGCTGCGGTGGTTCCATGGAACCCGGGTATTATGATGACCTGATGCGACACTATTCTACCTATTGCAAAAACTATGGTGATAACAGACTTTATAAAATCGCTTGTGGTGCCAACAGTTATGATTACGAATGGACCAGAGTTCTGATGCAGGATTCTCAAAATCGCAGACAGATGCACGGTCTTTCGCTTCACTATTATACCGTGACCCATAACTGGCGCAACAAGGGGTCTGCCACACAATTCGATGAAAACGAATGGTTCCAGACCCTGGACAAGACCCTGCAGATGGAAGAGTTGATCCAGAGGCATTCGACCATTATGGATGAATACGACCCGGACAAACGCATCGGATTGATGGTTGACGAATGGGGAACCTGGCATGATGTCGAGCCCGGCACCAACCCCGGATTTCTCTATCAGCAGAACACGCTGCGAGACGCTCTGGCCGCAGCCATCAATCTCAATATCTTTAATCATCATTGTGACCGCGTCAAAATGGCCAACATTGCGCAAACGGTCAATGTGTTGCAAGCCATGATCCTTACGCAGGACCGGGAAATGGTTCTGACCCCCACATACCATGTGTTCAAAATGTATCGCGTTCATCAGGATGCCACCCTGTTGCCCGCTCATTTGTCGAGTGAGCAATATTCATTGGGTGAGAACTCTATTCCGGCTCTTTATGCATCTGCGTCCAAAGATGCAAACAATCGCATCCATATTTCTGTGGTCAATGTGAATCCCGTTAAGGACATTCAGCTGGCCTGCGAGCTGCGTGGCAAAAGCGTTATAGAAACTGTGACAGCGGAAATCCTAACCGCAGAACGTATAAATGCCTATAATGAGTTTGGCAAAGAACCTGCGGTCGAGATCAAACCCTTTAAATCGTTGCGTATCGACGGCCAAAACCTGATCGTCGACATGCCTGCCAGGTCAGTCGTGGTTATCGAGGTAAAATAGCACATGCGAATGATTCGATTTCTCATTATCCTGCTCGCTCCGGCAATGGTATATTCAAAAAGTATGGAGCGACTCGATCGCGGTCTCGTCGTGGTCCCTCTCTCGCAGCACCGTTGCTATCTAGGTTGGCGCCTGCTAGAGTCGGATCCAAAAGAGATCGCGTTCAACCTCTATCGCTCCGCAGAGGGTCAGCCATGGATCAAACTCAATCAGCAGCCGGTTCTGAGCAGTACAAATCTCATAGACAGCACCGTATCGCTGGCCACAAAAAAAATATGGCAAATTCGCCCGGTCATACAGAATCATGAACAAGAACCCTGCATGGACTATTACCTGCCAGCCGGCGCTGAAATCAAACATTATATCGACATTCCCTTGCAAGGAGCCTATGGAGCCAACAAGCTCGGCATCGGTGATCTGGACGGCGACGGAACCTATGATTATGTCATCAAGCAACCCGGGGGATCCATAGATCCGGGAAGACAACGACACAGTCCGGACACGTACAAGATCGAAGCCTATAATGGCAAGAGTGGCAAGTTCATGTGGCGATACGATCTGGGCTGGAACATCAACATGGGCATCTGGTTCTCCCCTGCCCTGGTCTATGATCTGGATGGTGATGGCAAGGCAGAAGTCGCTCTCAAGACAGCACCTTTTGCAGCAACGATGAAAGAGTCGTTTGAAAGCGACAAGGGATTTGTACTAGAGGGTCCGGAAACCTGCTCGATCCTGGATGGCGAAACCGGCAGAGAGATCACCCGGGTGAATTGGATCGAACGGGGGGATCCAAAATCCTGGGGGGATGACAAGGGCAACCGCGTCAATCGTAATCAGATCGGGGTGGCCTATCTGGATGGTCAAACGCCAAGCCTATTGGTCATGAGAGGAACTTATACAAAGATGTTCATTACAGCCTACCGTTACAAGGGCAGAAAACTCGAGCAAGTGTGGAGCTGGAGCGGTGAAAACGAATCGCCGCCTCTGCGCGGTCAGGGAGGCCATTCTTTGCACGCTTTCGATATCGATGAGGATGGTCGCGATGAGCTCATCATCGGATCTGCAGCCATCGATGATGATGGCAAGATCCTGTGGCGTATGGATATGGGGCATCCGGACTGGTGTTACCTGGCCGATGTCGATCCTCGTCGTCCGGGATTAGAGCTGGCCTATGGGTTCGAAGATGCACAAGAAAAAAACGGCATTTGTCTGGCAGATCCGCAAACCGGGGAAATCATCTGGGGCCTCGATCACCCGACCACCCATATTCATGACTGGGGGCTGGTTGCGAATATCATTGCCGAACATCCGGGCATGGAAATTTATGGCATGGAACGGGATGGCAAGACCAGCTGGCTTTTGAGCTCTACAGGGAAGATCCTGGCCAGAGACATGGACCTGGGCCGTCATGGGCCGAGATCGTTTTACTGGCTGGACAGCCCTGTCAAAGTCAGAGTTCCCTTTAGCTATCGCGATGGCGTCTTTCCGATTCTAAAGTATAAAAATCAAAAAATCGCCGAGATTCTCGGCCAACCCATCGCCATTGCGGACTGTATGGGGGACTGGCGTGAAGAAGTCATTACTGTGAGTGATGGTCATATCCGAATCTATACGAGCACGATCCCCTCAACCTCACGTCATGTTTGCCTGATGCAGGATCCCCTGTATCGGCTGGATGTGGCCGTTCAGATGATGGGATATTTTTACCCGCCACAGTCGAGTCGTCCTGTGGATTTTTAAAACCAGGAGCTAAAACCAATTCCAGAAAAAGTCATCTCTCAAAGTGAATGATCCAATGATGAATAGCGTTACAACAGAATGAATACGCCGAAAAGATTTCAATACATAATTTTTCCATCAGAATATATTCTTTACGGCTTTGCGTCCTGGCGTGAGGTTTACGATGACGGGTTCTGTTTTGGATAAAGGCGGAATATTCCTGTAAAAAACCGCAGAGTTGTTTGGCAAAACCATATATCACGGAAATCAGTAAAATGGAAACCACCCTCTGGCTCAATTTTTCCGTCGCCTTGTTTGCCATTATCAATCCGATCGGTAAAATGCCGGTGTGGACAGAACTGACCGGAGACGAGTCTGCGCCTGTTCGCCGAAGAATTGCTTTTTTGGTGACTGGCACGACGTTATTGATTCTTTTGCCATTTTTGGCATTTGGCAAGCAAGTTTTGAATCTCTTTACCATTGATCTGGCCTCTTTTCAAATCGCCGGAGGGATACTGGTCTTACTGACCGCGATTTCTATGGTACAGGGCAAGGAAACGCGGTTAAAGGACAGAAAAGATGATGGTGACAATGTCCGCCAAACAGCCAGAAATCGATTCAAGCAGATCATTGTCCCGTTGACCATTCCTATCATGGCCGGGCCCGGCACCATCACCACGGTCATGCTCTTTAGTGTCAAAGCGGAATCCCTCACCGAATACAGCGAGCTGGCGATTGTTCTTGTCGCGGCTCTTTTCTTGATCTATTTGACCTTTCTCCTGAGTATATGGATAGAAGGTCACATCGACCCGCTGGTCTTTACCGTCATCACACGAATCTTTGGCCTCTTGCTTGCAGGCATTGCCATCCAGCTCATGGTGGAGGGATTGGGCCAGGTCTTTCCCAACTGGCTGGAAGGACAGTCGACTATCGATGACGACGTACAGTCCGGAGGTTGACACGGCGCGGAATAATCCGCTGACAATACTGAGCGCCCACCCCATTCTTGTCAACATCGAGTTTAAAATTCAAACAAAAAGTATGGAGGCACAGGTGCTAAAACCGGCAACTTTCCTTTTTCTTGTCTTTCTGATTAGCGGACCGTATATGTGTAAAGCGACAGAATCCGCAGAACAAGCACTGGAACGAGAGTTTGAACATTCTTTAAACGAATTGTTACAACTCTGGTATCCCCGTATCCTGGATCACGAGCAGGGAGGGTATCTGACAAACTTTGCCTTTGACTGGACACCTTTGCCTCCACACCCCAAGGTTATTGTGTCCCAGACCCGTGGTCTGTGGACGGCCAGTAAAGCGGCAGAACGATACCCCAACGATCCACGATATCTTTACGCTGCTCATCACGGATTTGAATACTTTGTAAACTCTCTTTGGGATCATCAGAACGGCGGATTTTATTTCACTATTCACCCTTACAAACCAGACAATGCGATGATTGTCCCCTTTAAGCGCGCCTATGGACAGGCCTTTGCCATCTATGCGCTGAGTGCCTATGCCCGCCTCACCGGTTCCAGGGAGGCTCTCGAGCTGGCTCAAAAAACTTTTTTCTGGCTCGAAACCCATTCCCACGATGATCGATATGGCGGATACTTTGACTGGACAACACTCGAGGGGAAACCGTTTGCCGACCTGAAAGAATCACATCATCAACCTTACATTTATGAATCTGCAAAATACAAAGACTATAATTCATCCCTTCATTTACTGGAAGCATTTACCGAATTACATAAAGTATGGCCTGACCCCCTGTTAAATGAGCGCCTGGAAGAGATGTTTTTGCTTCTTCGAGAGTCGTTTGTCACAGAAAAGGGATATCTGCAATTGCATTTCCAGCGTGACTGGTCACCGGTCTCGATCCGGGATTCATCGAAAAGCTATATTGCCAAACACTGGCATCTCGACCATGTCTCTTTCGGTCATGATATCGAAACCGCATATTTATTGCATGAGGCGGCTCTGGAACTGGGACTGGAAAATGATCCCAGGACCCGTAAAATATGCAAAAATCTGGTGGATCACACTCTGATGCATGGATTCGATAAAGAGTATCAAGGTATTTTTCAGGTGGGTTATTATTTTCCGGGACAGGATTCAGTGACGATTCTGAATGATGACAAAAACTGGTGGGCGCAAGCAGAAGGGTTGAATGCGTTGTTGCTTTTTTCCCGGCTCTATCCGCACGAGTCAAAATACATAGAGGCATTCCTAAAGCTTTGGCAATATATCAAAACTTATCTCATCGATCACGAGCACGGAGGGTGGTTTGCAAATGGCATTGACACAGATCCCGGGGCTGCCCATGCCCGCAAAGCCCAGGGCTGGAAAAGCTGCTATCACAACGGCAGGGCATTGATAAATGGCCTCGATTTGTTAAAGCACAATCATGTACCTGAATGAAAAAAAATGCCATGTCCCCTAGAATCTATCCACATCCCCCCTGGCGACGAATTTTCTTGGCCAGCTTGACCTTGGACTCGTACTGAATACCCTCGGGCAGCGCATGTTCATCCGGCTCACTGGCCGGGTGACGATCGCCAAGAGCCATGGAAAAGGTGAATCTCAAGTCGCCGGCAGAGTCATCATTGGATACCGATTTTGCGGCCTCTTTACCAAACAAGGTCAGCCAATGATTGATCCCGCCTGACAAGATATAGATATTGGGTACCTTTTGTGCTGCCAATAATTTCCAGGCCTGTGTTGCCGCTCTCTCATCATTGCTCATCAGCACCACGACCGGATTATTCTGGGGATCGAGCACTGTACGATAGATATTTCTGATTTGCTCAGGCTCGACGCGCCTTGCATCTTTGAGATGAAATAAATTATAGTCTTTTTCCGATCGCACATCGAGCATGACCAGAGGATGAGCGGTATCATGGACGAGATGTAAAAGTTCTCCGGGATGGATCTGTACCTCCCTCTGATCGAGGAGGGGCTCTTTCGTATCAGCCATTTGCTGCCATTTCTCTTCCAATGTAGGCTGTCCTGCAAACAGAACGAGTAGCGCCAGCCCCGTTAAACCCACAGCGCCAGCATATCTGATTTTGGGTTCACGGCTCAGGTCTTTTTTGCCAAATATTCGTTCCAGGTGTTCTCCCCCCCAGAACATAAAGAGCGCCATCAACACAACCCCCAAAATGACCGTACCTGTGGGAAGCCCTAGCCACTCTGGCAACGTCAAACGGCCATAATAAGAGGAATTCCAAAAAGAAGCAAAAACATCGACCGTCTCACCGAACACAAAGATACCGAACAACGTGCCGAGGGCAAAAAAGAAGCCATCGACTTTAAGGGTGGCCAGCGCCACAATGGAGGTACCGGGACAAAAGCCTCCGATAATGAATCCCACTCCCATAATCAGGCCGCCGATAATTCCAGGCCACAGATAGGTTGGATTCACCCAGACCAATTCATAATCCAGAAGAGAAAAGGCTGAAGCGAGAAAAATCAGCACCATGGCGGTGACAATGGCCGTGAACATGACTTTTAAAACGGTCAGATCCCGGAAATAAAATTGTGCGGCCAGCTTTGTCGATTTTGCAAATCCTGCCATCTCTAAAACTGCACCGAAACCAATCCCGATCAACAGATAGATAAGATAAGCCCAGGGACCAAGAGCGGTGTCTATAGGATAAGGTGCCATATTAATTTCCTTTCTCTAACCAGGCTTTACGGACGAAAAATGCCAGGGCATAGCCTCCGGCAAATACGGCAAACATGAATGCCCAGCTGCCGGCAGAGAGGGCCGCGCCACCCGAGAGCGCCTGACCGGATGTACAGCCACGGGCGAACCGAGCTCCATAGCCCATGACAGATCCCCCGACAAAGGCCAGCAGCCAGCGGGTCTTGTTGCTGATCTGTGGTCCTTTATTGGTTTCAATTTTTAACCGACCATTGAACCAGCCAGAGAAAAATCCTCCCAGAATCGTCCCAAGAGTCATAAACACAATCCAATGATTGAGTGGATTTTTGTCACCGCCGGCCAGTTGGATCAGATAGGGCGTTTGATCAACATGACGGGGGGCAATGGCATCCTGGACATAGACCAGTATACGATTCAGGCCACCGGATGCACCCAGTCCGTTTCCGGTGAGAAAAAAGGCCAAAAACAGTACCAAGCCCAGCAGGGCGCCAGCCAGATAGGGATGAAGATAAGGTTTTTCTTGTCTTTTTGCAAAATCAAACATAATTCGTCCTCAATGTTTCTCGACGTTTTCCCACCCGACAATCATGGCTTTGATGCTCGACGTGGGGGTATGTCCGGTTGTTGTCAGATAGATATGCATGATGATAAACGCTGCAAAAAACCAGGCGAGAAGTGAATGAAGCGGCACCAGAACCTGCAATCCTCCCAGTGCCTCGGCTACCTGAGGCCAGTGCTGGGCACCCCAGATAAGGATCCCGCTGATAATTTGCAAGGGCAATAGAACATTCAAAATCATCAGATAGGTGATTTTTTGCAAGGGATTGAGCTTCTTATCCGGATTTTTCTCAAAGGGATGAGGTGCATTTTTAAAAATCCCTTTCAAGTAATAGAGCGCCTGATCGATGGCCTGATGAAAAAAACCCCGCGGTTCAGGAACAAATTTTTTGATCGCTCCACTGGCAAAATGGTAAAACAAGGCCAAAAACGCATTGATCAAAAGAATCAATGCCAGCAGATTGTGAATCCAAACACTGGCTCCGAAAGAGATCAATCCAAAGACATCCGGTGCATGAATGATCAGCCCTGTAAAGATGAGCCCAATGATGGCAAAGGCCTGAAGCCAATGCCACAGCCGCTCATAGACCGTATACATGTATACCCGTTTCGTTTTGCCCGTTCGCTTTTGATGATTTCGGGTTATCCTGATTCGCAGGCCTCCGTGCACTGTGATACCGAGCAAGACCAGGATCAAGACTCCGGCCCCCACGATCTGTACCCACAAGACACTATCCAGTCCCAAAATATAAAAACCGGCTTGTCGCGAATCCGGCCGAAAGTACAACTGTTGTTGTTGTTGAAACAATCTCGTCCTCCCGGCAACCGGCGAGTCTGCAACCATGTCAGGAAGAGAACCATCAGGAAAAGTGTAAGCGATGAGAAAAGAACGGTTTAAAAGCGAACTCCCATGATGACATGATTCGCACTCCCGGGTGACCCACTTGCCATGGGTCACATTGTGATGAATGCCATAGGGTTGAATCTCGCTTTTAATTTGCACATCTGTCAACCCCAGATTCTCAAGCTCTTGCCGAACACTTGCCTGCTTTTCTGGCGTATCCAGGATGCATTCTCTCGCCTCGATCCTGCCATTCTGATTGCTGTCCAGGGCTTTTACAATGGCAGGCTTGAATTCTTGATGTTCAAACATGGCTTGTTTCAGATCATATAAACGGACCGGACGAGGAGGTGAGCCATAGGTCCAGAACCATGTGGTCACAAGGTTATAGGGCGCAAAACGCACTCGTCCATCTTTTTCATGACGGGGAAGCAACACAGGTTCGTACCCGTAGATCAATTCCTCGACATCGTCTGTTTTATGATCAATGCCCCGGCATTCGGTTCTGGGCATACCATTTGGAAGCAAGACTGTCCAGTCGACGACTCGCCGGGCAGGCGAGTACAGTTTGGGAATATGGCATGACTCACAGGTCAGGCTGTTTTGGTGACGGATTCGATAAGGAAGCCAGGAATGTGCTTTATCAAAATCATGACAAGATGCACAGCGTCGCATCGTGGCCTGAAGGTCTGGTTCGAGATCCTGAACCGAGCTCTGTCCCCTGGCAAGCTGATGGTTCGGCCGATAGAGATATGTTGAGATATCCATTCGCCGCGGGCTAAAGGATAAATGTAAAGGCCGGGTTTCAAAAGACTCGCGGTAATGGACCGGGTTATTGAGAGAATGGTGACAGTCCACACAATCGACCAAACGCTCTGCGTGCACATCCCAGGCGCGAGCCAGATCTTTTTTATTTTTCAGATTCAAGCCGCTTGCGGAAATTCGTTGAGGCGACACAATCTGGCCGGTAATAATGGTTGTCCAATGATTCGGCTGACAGGGGCCGGCAAAGAGCGGATCTTGCAATTCATCGTGCACCAGGCCATGACATTGGCCGCAATGGTCATTAGAAGGATCCTGCACTCGCACCCACTCTTTTTTCAATTTGCCTTGTTCATCAAATGCGCCGGGTTCATAGGTCCACTGATTTCCTTTGGGGATAACAAGACCACTTTTTTCCAGGGTAGCTGTATTGGCCCATGCAAACACCCCCCGGGCCAGTGCACTGCTGTAGGCATCATGATCAGGCTCTGAGAAATGGCATAAAAAACAGTTCATCTCTGACACTCCTGATGATTGCCAGTCCCATGATACGAGACGGCCATTGTCAGGGTCGAACACCGTCGTTTCAGCGGGATGTTGTGCATCCGGCAAAGACTGATCCTGGTCATGCCGTTGAATTTTTGCCGGGCCTCCGCCTACATGGCGGGAACCGAGTTGCTGTATCCACCCTGGAGTGGTCAAATCAGGACGTTGAGCATCATGGCTGTCAAAATCATCCACAGGGGAGAGCATTCGATAAACCAGCGGGTTCCAGCGGCCAAAGAGTCCGGGACTAATATCCCATGGACGTCCACTGGCAGTTGAGCCGGGTGAAGTTATTTGATCCAAGCCTGCTGAACTGTGAAGGCTATGAGAGCTGATATAGTCGGTATCGTGACAATTGCCACACGTTTCCAGTGTGGAAATGGGCTTTCCGCTATCAAGGACATTTTTGCCTTGTGCATCCAGTAAAGAGAAAACCGGATGCATCTGTTGTGCATAGCCCAAAGCAAAAAATCCTGTAAAGACAATAAAGAGTACATTTCGCATGAGTCTAGTCCCGGAGTTTTGAAACTTTTCGTCCGCCATGATAAAGGGGATCGCCTTGATACCCCAAAGCCTGGAAATTCATCCGATTTTGTTCTTTGGATTCATGGCACTGGAAACACTGCAAAGCCTGTTCTGTGGGCGCGACCATATGGGTAATCGGCCAGAACATGGCGGTATGGGTAAAATCATAGTGACCACTGTAATCGAGACCAACGGCTTTTGATCCCAAACGCGCAGCCTTGTGCCAGTCGAATTCACTCCAATATCCTCCTTCACCATAGGTTTTGGGCTGCAAGAGATATTGATTTTTCGTATCATAGATCTGTTTGGCAGTGTGCACCTTAAAGGGCCAGATTTTCGCGTCCGCATCATAAATATCTCCGTCAGGTTCATTCAACAAAGTCACGGAATCGGGATCTATAGGATCGCCAAAAAGATACGGATCTGAGGTGCCTTTGTACCAAAAATATTCAGGCGTAATCTCTTTTTCATAGACAAACCGGCCTTTGATCTTGAGATATTCGTGCGGATCTTCAGGAAGATCCTGGCCTGCTTGTGACCAATCCCAGTGCATCTTGGTCGCTTGTTTGACCGCCGCTGCAGGGATATGGCAGGTTTGACAGGCAACAGCGGATTGATGAGCATTCAAGCGTTCATCGTCATGGACCTCGCCTTTATGACAATCCTGACAATAGATCTGGTTACGATCATCGGCACTCACAGAAATAGATCTTCCTTTGATATCGTGATTTTCGGTACGATGACAATCGATGCACAGGAAATCGTGTTTTCCCATATGTACATCGATGCGCTCGGTAGGATAATACAGGCTCTCGTCCAGGTCACCGTGTTTGACAGCATTTCCGCCCCCGCCGCGAAAATGGCACCCACCGCAGTTTTCCCGGCTGGGGATGGCAACGCTCTGAGCGGCTGCAACGAGATCCACGCCTTGTGCGGGATATCCTCCCTTGGTTTTCACATACTGGCCACTTTGATCATGACAAACCAAACAATCCACTGCATACTCGTCGCTGAAATCGAATGACTCATCAACCCAACCATACCCGGCGTGACAAGCCGTACATGGCGGCCAGTTGGATCGAATTCCGATACAAAAATTATTGATCGCATTTCTCTTTCCCAAAACCACGGGTTCGGCTCGTCCAGGTAGCTGTACGGGCGGACTGGTCCACGTCCAGTGAGCGGTTTTTTGAACCTGCGCAGCAGCTTTTGGATGACATTCCAGACAAGCTTTGGTCACATCACTACCGGTCTCATAGGGACCCGACATCAATTCTGTATGGTCAGTGTGCACAGGATGAGAAGGCAGATAAGCATGCGGATCGTGTAAATCACGATCCGCATGACAGCCATAAATCATCAAAATCAATAACAAAAAAGCACTCGTAAAAAAAAGTCTAAAACCGGATATAAAGTTCATGCGAAACCCTTTTCATCGATGGACATTATAAAAATACACTGAATGGATCAGAATGGAATATTCATGAAATATGAGGAAGGACCTAGCCTCCGGTATCTTGGGCATAAATGTATCTATATTCTACACTCTAGTCAATGCTTTTTTTGTGGATCGGATGGCACATAAGAAAAATGTAAGACTCTTACCCACAGGACAAACAATAAATCACCACGACGGGCTTGCTTTTTCGCTTCCAAGTCTGTATTTTATTTTATTCCGGAAAATATTGAAATTCACCAGGATCTGAACATCCTTCGGCCGTGTTATGTTGCCAAATAAGATATCAACCCGAATATATGTTGCCCGGTTTAAACGGGGATAAATTGATGAACCGATAAACGCTTGCCTTCACACTAACAACAAGAGGACGATTATGCAACTCTTTTCCAGAGCGTTGTTTATCACAAGCCTGTCCAGTCTGGTTCTGCTCTTGATCTCACTTTTTGCCAGGTGGTCATCCCTGATTGCACCGCTATTAATCCTGTTCTTTTCCGCCTTTGCGCTGTACAGCATGACCCATTCCAAGCTCAAAAAACTCTCTTTTACCATCTGGGTTTTTGCATTCGTAGCGGCATCACTCAATTATCCATCTGCTTTTGGCACCTGGTTTGGAATGGATCTGGCCATTCTGATTGTGCCACTGATTCAAATCATCATGTTCGGCATGGGTACGACCCTGAGCGTCAAGGATTTTTCCCGGGTCATTGTCATGCCCTGGCCGGTACTGGTCGGCTTTTTTCTCCAGTTCACGATTATGCCATTGACGGGTCTGTCGCTTGCCATGCTGTTCGGTTTCGAGCCGGAAATCGCTGCCGGTGTGGTGCTTATCGGCTCTTGTCCGGGTGGGGTTGCTTCAAATCTCATGGCATATCTGGCGGGCGGAAATGTGGCGTTATCTGTCACCATGACTTCATGCTCTACCCTGATATCGCCGGTCATGACCCCTTTTCTCATGAAAACATTGGCCGGAAGATTTGTGCCCATAGATTTTGTCGCCATGATGCTGTCCATTATGAATATGATCATTGTCCCCATTATTGCCGGACTCGTGGCCAATCGTATTCTCTATGGCAAACATCCCAGATATCGAAATAAATCCTGGCTGTATTCCATTTCCATCGCAGGGATTGCCATAGCGGTAATCCTGATCCTGGCAGGGCAATTTCCGGTGGCCGCCCTGGAGACCTTGCGTCTGGGATTCATTCTAGGATTCGCTCTTATCGGGGTGGTTGCCCTCGCAAAACTCATTGTCAATGTATACCTCGATGGTCCGGAAAACTGGATGGACAAAACGCTGCCCATCGTCTCCATGGCAGGCATCTGTTTTATTATCGGCATCATCACTGCAAGATCCAGTGAGGATTTGCTGACAACAGGAGTGGCCATCATCGCGGCTGCGATCATCCACAATCTGGTGGGCTATTTGCTGGGCTATTGGCTCTCCCGGGCGGTACATTTGGACGAAACATCTGCCCGTACGGTCGCCTTTGAGGTCGGCATGCAAAACGGCGGCATGGCCTCAGGACTGGCCATGTCGGTGATGAACAGTGCCAAAACCGCTCTGGCACCGGCGGTATTTGGGCCATGGATGAACATTTCCGGATCCATGTTGGCCACCTGGTGGCATCGTAAACCGGTAAACATAAAAAAGAGCCCCTATCCGGAATCGACATAATCTCACGATGCATTGGGATATACTATTCAATCAACCATAGATCAATTATTCAACCATACAGAGGAGAGAGATGAATCGACGACAAATGTTGAAACGCATGGGATTCGGAGCCGGAGCTGTTGCCACCGGTGTGCCGGCTCTGTTTTCAGATGCAGACGTACAGGCCGCCCAGGGCCGTGTCAACCGCGCATCAGAGCCCTCTTTACTGAAAATCACGGATATGAGAATCGTTCGTATGGGCCCCAAAGGCTGGCGGCGTTATGTCATCAGACTGGACACCAATCAGGGAATCCACGGATATGGTGAGGTGCGTGATGGAGCGAGTCCTACATACGCCCTCATGCTCAAGAGCCGCATTCTGGGTGAAAATCCCTGCAATGTGGACAAGATCTTTCGCAAGATCAAACAGTTCGGAGGCCATGCACGTCAGGCCGGCGGGGTCGTTTCCATTGAGATGGCCTGCTGGGATCTGGCAGGCAAAGCCTGGGGCGTGCCTTGCTACCAGATGCTGGGAGGTAAATTCCGCGATCGCATTCGCGTCTATACCGATACGCCCTGGAGCAAAGATCCCGAGGTCATGGGCAAGCGCCTCAAAGAACGAGTCGATCGCGGATTTACCTTTTTAAAAATGGATGTGGGAATCAACCTGTTAAAAGAGATCCCGGGAACTTTGACCGCGCCGGAGGGAATGGTCAATACCCACAATATCATGCATCCCTTTACCGGGATCCGCATCACAGACAAGGGATTGGCGGTTTTTAAAGACTATGTCGCAACCATACGGGATATTGTGGGCTGGGAGATTCCCATCGCCGTGGACCACTTTGGGCATTTTCCTCTCGAAGATTGTATAAAGATCGCCCAGGCGCTGGACCCGTTCAATCTCGCCTGGTATGAGGATATGGTTCCCTGGCAGCTTACAGATCAATATGTCAAATTGCGCCAATCCTGCAATACCCCAATTCTTACGGGCGAAGACATTTATCTCAAAGAGGGATTTATGCCCCTGTTCGAGAAGAAAGCCATTGCCATCTGTCACCCGGATCTGGCCACCTCTGGCGGGTTGCTGGAAACCAAAAAGATCGGCGACCTGGCCATGGAACACGGTATTGCCATGGCACTGCATATGGCAGGGAGCCCGGTGACGCTCTATTCCAGCGTTCACTGTGCTGCAGCAACCGATAATTTTCTCGTCATGGAGCACCACAATATCGATGATGAATGGTATGACACGGTCGTAGATGGGATAGAGAAACCTCTGGTACAGGATGGTTATGTCAAGGTTCCTGAATCACCGGGACTCGGCATCGAACTGAACGAAGAGGCGATCAGAGAACACCTTGAAAAAGAGGAAGAATATTTTGCTCCCACGCCGGAATGGGATGAGGAAAAATCCTGGGATCGACTCTGGAGTCGTAAAAAATCTTCCGGATTCATAAAGAATGTATAAAAAGAGGAGAATGGCATGTCAAAAAACACTCTCATCCTTTGGATATTGATTCTGTTCACAATTTGTTCATCGGCTTTTGCTCAGGTGGGTCTCTTTTCCAAGCAAGAGATCATCGATTATACTCCCATGTGGCAAGGCGAACGATTTGATGATGGCCGGCCAAAGGTATCGGACGACTTTTTGGAACGACTTAAAAAAGTGTCCATCGAAGAAGCATGGGCGGTCTGCAATCGTCACGGGTTTACAAACCAGTTCGAGGGCGACTGGGTAATCACCGAAGAGGATCCGGTACTCGTCGGAAGAGCGGTTACCGCCTATTTTCACCCGCTGCGTCCTGATGTGAATGAAATCATTGATAAACAGGGCCAGCAAGACGGCCGCATAGGAGCTCAAAATTCCTGGATCATCGACACTATTGTGAAAGGCGATGTCATTGTGGTCGATTTGATGGGAAAGGTCATTGACGGCACCTTTCTGGGCGATAATCTGGCCAACTCGATTTGGGCCAAAAGCGGAGGCACGGGAGTGGTCATTGATGGCGGAGCCCGGGATATCGAAGGGGTCATGGAGATTCCGGACTTTCCCATTTTCAACCGCGGCTGGGATCCCTCCTTTCTCAAAGGGGTGATGCTCATGGGCATCAATTCACCCATTCGGATCGGCAGAGCAGCTGTCATGCCGGGTGACGTGGTACTCGGTAAAAAAGAAGGAATCATTTTTATTCCCGCGCATCTGGTCCAGGAAGTCGTGGAAACATCGGAAATCGTGCGTCTGAGAGACCAGTTCGGGCACCAGATGTTGCGGCAAGGTAAATATACACCGGGTCAAATCGATCGCAAATGGACAGATGAAATCGAACAACACTTTACCGAATGGCTCAAGGCCAGAGGTGACGAATTAACTCCGTATCAGCGGGAAAAACTGTTACAGGGCCGTACCTGGTGATCGTTCGCCCTTGACGTCCATGCAGCTCTATTCAGGTTGTTGCAGAATAGTCCCCGAGCGTCATTCCTGTGAAAGCAGGAATCCAGGGCTGGGGAAAACCGCTATGAATGCTATGAGCGGCGGATGAGGCACACGCTCGGGACTGTACTCATCGAGAGTCTGTCCATCGCAACAAGGCCGGATGACGTATCATTTTTTGTTTCCGCTCATAGCTATAGATTCCTGCGTCCGCAGGGATGACGACCGGTCGGCTATGTGCAACAACCTGGTCCGCAGGGATGACGGCCGAACAACAGACAAGCCGAGGGTTTTACCATGAGGATTTTTATGTTTTTTTTATTCACCGGTTGCGCATTGGCTCAATATGAGAACCCGCCTGACTCTGCTCGCTCTGCTTTTCCCTGGCCAAAAGGCAAACACTGCGCCCTGAGCCTGACCTTTGACGATGCCAGATTTAGCCAGGTTGAAAAAGGCATTCCCTTGCTGGATCGCTATGACATCAAGGCCACCTTTTATATCTCACCGCACCGCACTGCACAACGGCTGAATGTCTGGAGGCAGGCTATGGAAACGGGCCATGAAATTGGCAACCACTCCATGACCCACCCTTGTACAGGGAACTATTCCTTTTCATCGGACAATGCCCTCGAAGAGTATGATCTCGAAGCGATAGCCCGGGATATCGATGATGCCAATAACTATATTTCTGAAACGTTCAACATTGTACCGAAAAGTTTTGCCTATCCTTGCGGACAAAAATTTGTGGGCAGAGGAGAAAATGTAAAGAGCTATGTACCGCTCGTGGCACAGCGTTTTTTGACCGGACGTGGCTGGCTGAATGAAGACTCTAACGATCCCTGGCTCTGCGATGGTGCACAGCTGCTGGCTATGGAAAGCGACGGCAAATCTTTCGAACAGCTCAAACGCTTGCTTGACAAAGCCGCAAAAGAGGGCCGATGGCTGATTCTGGCCGGGCATGAGATGGATGAACAAGGCCGGCAAACCACGCACTTGTCCAGTCTGGAATCATTGTGCCGGTATATTTCCGATCCTGAAAACGGCATATGGGTAGAGAATGTGAGCACGGTCTATGAATATATACTCGCACAAAGGGGCAGATAGCCTGAACGAGGAGAGATTCGATGAAAATCGGCAGAAAGCTCTGCTTACAGGGTATAGGATGATATATTCTTGATAATCACATAAATAATTCTCATTATTCTTTCAGCCTAACCTGAATTTTTAAGAATATCTGGTTTTTGCCTATTGATAGATCCTCGAGACAAAAAATATCATATCAACCTCTCGGATGACGTAGAAAACGTCAAGCAGGGAGATATCAAGGCATTTGAGAGATTATTTAAAAGATTCTTTAAAGATCTTGTTCGGTTTGCCTATCGATATTTGAACGACATCCAGTTATCAGAGGATACCGTTCAGGATGTTTTTTATCATATTTGGAAGCACAGACAAAGCCTGGATCCCAGTCAAAATATAAAAACATATTTATATACCGCTGTAAAAAACAGAGCCCTGAATCAAATAGAGCGCAAAAAGGTTGCCCACCGTTATACCCATTCCCAAATTCACCTAATGAACAACCAGACCACTCCAGAAGATAAATTAAAAAACAAAGAGTTGGAAGAAAATATTCATAAAGCGATTCAAAAGTTGCCGCCCAAAGGACGTCTCATTTTTTGTATGAATCGATTCGACAGATTGACGTTTACAGAAATAGCCGAAATTCTGGAAATCTCGGTCAAGACTGTCGAGACCCACATGAGCCGTTCCTTGAAATTCCTTCGCAAAGAGTGCTCCTACCTTCTTTAATTCGAAAAAACACCCTTCGCTTGTCAGGGTAAAGCCATTTTAACCGGTATTATGAGTAAATCCCCCCTAATAACAAGAGATGACAGCATGACTTTTCATCGGCTCTTTTTTCTAATCATAACCATACTGGTGGCCCCTGTTTTTGGCTATACTCGAATAAATCAAGAACCCCTGTATTTCATAAAAGAAGGCCGGGTTGTTGCCCTTTTCAATTCTTCACACGTATTTCCGGGACAGGAAAAAGAATCCATTACCATTCAAGGAGAGAACACCGCACTCTTTGCCGAACCTACATTGGGACGCGGTGACTTTCAGATTCATGCGACGCTCTCCCTTGCCGATATTCGGGCTACCGGAGCTGCATTCTTTTTAGGGGGGAATTTCCACACAGGTCCCTCCAAACCGCAAGGGAATCGTGCACTGGAAATTTACCTCGATGGTCGCGACGAAGGAATATGGGTCGATGCCCGACATATCAAATCGGTACGGCTATTTCAAAACGAATCTCCTGTATATATCGGCAAAATCAAAGACTTTGTCAAACCCGGAATCCCATTTGATATCGCACTGGAGCGGGTCGGCCAAGACTTTATGTTTTCGATCAATGGCACTGAGCTTTTTCGGAAAAACGTCAAAGAAAACTTTATCGGTACGTTTGGATTTTTGCCAGGCAAAGGTGAAATGCGTCTCTATGATTTTTGGGCAACTGGAAATTTCCCTGAACCGACATTATGCCTTCAGGATCTTTGGAAGGCAGGCGAGAGCGGGTATGTCTGTTATCGTATTCCCTCTCTGATCACAACACAAAATAATACTGTCCTCGCATTTGCAGAAGGTCGCAAGCCTGGCAAAGGCAAGGGAGATACGGATATTGTTCTGAAAAGATCGATGGATCATGGCAAAACCTGGTCAGAGCAAAGTTGTATTTGGGATCCGGGGCCTGATGCATTTTTTGTTCGTGACCCCTCCCCTATCCAGGATCGCGAAACCGGCAAGATCCTGTTATTAATGGATTCCAACTGGCAGGGCAAAAACCAGCCTCCCGGGGCTCAAAAGATTTATTCTTGTAGTTCATTCGATGACGGAAAATCCTGGACAGAACCCAAACCGATCAAAATCCCTTCTGTAAAAGGCCTGAATATGAGTCCGGCTTTTGGCATTCAGCTCAGAGACAAGACATTCAAAAATCGTATCGTAATGCCTGCGATTCGCAGAACAGAATCCGGACAAGTTGCCAGCTGTGTGATTTTCTCAGACGATCAGGGTAAATCGTGGCAGGTGGGTAATCCGGGGCCGGCAGGAACTAACGAGTGTACCCTGGTGGAGCTGAGCAATGGAGACCTGTTATTGAATATGCGCTCAAACAACCCTCATCGTACCTTTGCCATCAGCCGGGATGGAGGAGAAAACTTTATCCCTCAAGGCCTGGATATTGAACTGCCGGACCCCTCCTGCCATGCAAATTGTTTGCACTATTCCGGCAAAACACCGGAGGGCAAAAACAAACATATCATTTTGTTTTCAAATGCCAACACCGAAGGATGCTTGGTACCGCATCGATTCAACATGTCCGTAAAAATGAGTTTTGATGATGGACGCTCCTGGCCAATTTCAAAAATGATATATCCGGGATATTCTGCATATTCGACCATGACCTCCTTGCCAAACGGAAAGATTGCCTTGCTATTTGAAAAAGATGACTATCGACAACTCTCTCTGGCCATTTTTGCACTTGATTGGCTACTACCACCACAAGTTATGATTGACAGTCAATAGATTTTCATCAGTCATGTCAGGGTATTGCGCTTGTAAACTGTTTTATATACAGACAACCACCATAGACCGAGGTATACAATGATCCCCAACCACAAATGGAAACTTTTCATCCGTTACGTTTGCGATGAATGTACTGAAAATGAACGAAAAGAGATCGAAACCTGGATAAAAAAGAATCCCCACTTGAAGGATGAAATCAATAGATTGTCACGCATTTGCAGTGCCAAAGAA
>WJME01000180.1 GCA_014728115.1 Candidatus Zhuqueibacterota bacterium
AGTGCAAAAAGCTTTTCGAAAGACTTGTCAAGTGTTCGCTCAGTAGATGTTCGTTGTCTATGCATAAATCCTGTACCTCCTTTGCGTGCTGTTTGATAAGATACGCATTTGGGGAGTACAGGTCAAATGATCTAATAGGTAGTTGTGAATTTTTTAAATATATAAAAAAATCTATTTGTTGCCAAATTTTATTTCAGAGTTGAAGAGCAAGTGGATTTATCGAGTAAATTATCGTACTTTAATCAGAAACCGTCATTTTGATGTATTCGCCGAGGTCGATGATCAACTTGATCGGGATGAGTTATTTGGGTTAAATTAGTGAAAGGAGAAATTGTTGGCATTAATGACCACATTGTGGTTCTTTTTGCAAATAAAAATATTTTTAAAGTCATGCGGTAAGAATTGAAAATTGCCCTACATTCATGCTGTGTTGCTGGAGATTAATCAGAACAAGGGGATTCGGCAAAGCCTTAGCTATGCTACCTGTACAAGGAAATGTTGGATCCAATCGTTTTCGATGAAGGACACACCTCTCTCATATAGCATGCCTGACAATTTGGATCTTTGGGTTTGCACCAGGACCTCCCAATCTCCCAGGTCGGCAAATCCATAATCCCTGGAAAATCTGGATAAAGCCCACGCGCTCTGTAAACAAGCTGTTCAACCGATGCCTGCTCAGGAACGAGTCCGAGTCGTGTAAATACTCTGCGTACATGTACATCTGCCGAGATGTCGATGGAATAATAGTCAGAAAGTTTGATTTTAAAATCCCGGGCCAAAATATTGGCATTCATACACGCGATTTTGGGGCCTATGCCGTTAAACTCCAGGAACCGGTATACCACACTGGCACTTGAAGGCTTGTCCATCCAGATTTTCGAGGCGACAGAGTCATATTGGTTTTCAATGCGTTGTATTCCGTCATAAAGACAACCAGCCATAATATCTACAAATCGATGCAATGATTCTGGTTTTGATAAGAGATCCTGTATATCAGCTTTGGAAAGTTTGGTTAATGTAGTCATCTTGAAATCACCCAACTTTTCCTGAAGTTTGTGCGGAATGATCCAGGCCCGGTCCGCTTTGATCTGGCGGTCCATAATCGAGGCCAGAACGAATGCATGGGGGTGGTGGGCAAGATCATTGATCAATTCATCGGCTGCTTTATTTTTGGTAAAAGGAATAAAAGAGGCCAGAGCATTAAAGATTTCTTTGCCTCGTCGGACTAGAAGATTCTGGATATCAGTATTATTCATTTTTTCCGTCCTCGTACCATCAAAAAGAAATAACATAGTCTACGGAAATTCAAGTTTATACGGCTGTAAATCCTCATTGCAAAAGGATAGACTGACTTTAAGCCAGGCTTCTGCTCAAGCAACTAGTTGGTGGTTTTTTATAGTGAGTATTTTTGGCATAATCTGACAGCTGAATCAGATCCTTACCTCCACTGGAATTCCCAGTTGAACAGCAACTGGTGTATAAACGTCAATGTTTTCATCCGGCGTGTAAAGCGAAACAATTAGGGAGTATCTGGCCTTCCTGTCCCATCGGCTTAACCACGTCCTTTCGCGCCACCACCCAATTACCGGGTAGACACCGATTAAATTGCAGGTCGCAATGTCTGCAGCGTTGCCTTTCCATATATCGGAATGAACAGAGCCTGTATCTCTGCTGTTTGAGCCAATATCCCATCGTTTACTACCACTATCTGTGTCAGGTCTTCCTTCTCCTTCATCTCGAGCAGCTTTGTTTAGACGCTTGATAAAATTTTCTTCTCCCTCACCTGGACTATTGAGGTCAAACCGTAATCCACATGAAGCATAACGGTACTTGTCCTTCCATCCAACTTCGCCGGGACCTGGCTCAATAAAGTAGGAAAGAGTGATGCGCATGGTAATAGGTGCTTCTCCCAATGAGAGTAAAACCTCGTGCGGCCATGGAAGCCGGTGAAGGTGCATTTCTTTAGTCGAACAATCGGAACGGCCTTCTTTTTTCGTGTAAGGTTGAATTTCGTTTTCCGAGATGAGTGTTAAAGAATTTGAAGCACATGCCAGCGCTTTGGTCATGTTTGGGACCCCGTAACCACAAATGCGCAGCAACCGCCGATAATCCGATTTTGAATACTCGCCTTGATCATTGGCTTTTAGAAATTGTTGCTTCATAGCAATAGGCCATTCGGAGCAATGGACCATCAAAGCCCTGACAGTCTCGGGCCATGCATCGGGATACCGCGTTTGAATTTGGGCTGCCATCCAGGCTGCTAGTGCAGCTGCAGCGCTTGTAGCATTAATAGAATCAAGTTGCCTTTGGATTGGTTGGTGGCCCGTTGATAGCAACGAAAGATCATCATGCTCACTGATGAAATCATCAGGTGCTTTAGCCAGGTTGCCACCTTCAAGCACGATATCCGGTTTGATGGGCCACCTACTGTCCCAGATCAGTGAAGTAGAACTGAACGGTGAGAGTTCTCCGGGTTTTGCCAGCGGACGGTAATTATGGAGATCAGGGTCTGAAAGCACGCTCTTTTCAGTATATGCACCAACCGTAAGAGCGTTCCAGGACTGCCCGGGGTCGTGTATGGAATAGTTCATGTTGCTTTTTGGATAATCAACCCATTTATCGTCTTCCATCATATTACCTGCTGACACGACAAAGAGGCGTTTGATATCGTCATCATATCCGGAAGTGAGTTTGTCAATAGCCGCTGACCATGAGGAAGGCCGACCGCGGTCACGACCGTCTTCTGACGTAACAGCCATACAGCCAATACGGTTGCGATTCGGGATTTGAATGGCTACTCTACTCATACTTTGAATGGTTATATCACCGTAAAGATCGGGATCATTAGCTCCTCTCGGAGGAAGTATTTTTACAGATTCCAAACAGTGATCCACATGAATAAAATGATTCTGCTGTAGAATTTCTACCAGATCACCAAATGCAGCGACACCACACATTAAAGTGCCGTGGCCCTGATGATCATTAATTCCCCACTGAGGGTCCACGGCATGACAATTGGTATCGGCAAGGATGGGTTCAAGTAGAGCATGGCCATTATTGGCTCCTGTATCAAGAACGCATATAGCCACGCTTGCCTCAGGGTTTACCCTTATTCGCGTCAAAAGATCGTGTACCCATTCCGTTTGATCCTTATTCTCTAACTCTAGGAAAAACCGGGCGGTCTCTTTAGCGCGTCTGAATTCGGCGATATCAGGGCTGGATTCGATCAAATTGGTGAGCTGCTCTTGGTTAGCCCTGCCAAGAAGCACGGTTCTTTCAGGAAAACGTAACGAACGTGACTGAACAGAAATATCCAGACTAGAAGCAGTTTCTCGGAAACGTTGTTCAACAGTATCCTCTGTTCCCTGAAGCCATATTTCACACCAGACAGGTAATTTGTCTTGGGGTATCAAACTGGGATCGTCACGCCAGAAAGACTCTAATACAGCAAGTCGTATGTCCTCCACGCTTTGCATAAGCGGCGCATGTTTAGGATGGCCTTTTTGGGTCTTTTTCTGTGCATATTCGACAATTTTTTTTAAGAAAATTTCTTGCTTGCCTGATGGGATGAATACTGTCGCCCGGGAAATATTTTCCCTCGGATCTTTATCAGAACCGATGCTATAGACATTGAGCAATCGTATTCCTGCACGACGGTCTTCAAGGCTTTTGGTAATCAATTCATATCCCGGTGCTCCCTCGAATTCAACATAGACTCCAGACTTGGCCGACATAGAAACCGCAGTTCGGGACTCTTGTTGTTCTTTTGCTTTGGCCCAAATGGCGGCCCATTGCTTTTGCAGTTTTTCGCTATGTGTTTGAGGATTGCGATCAGGTACTTGCTGGGGGCCACCTCTTCTGGGTGTTGTAAACTCCTTGGTTTGCTGTTTTTCGCTTAAAAAAATATGGGGGTATTCTCCAGGCATGCGGTGTTATCTCCTCTCCGAAGACTTGTATGCAGAGCGTCGTTCTTGAAGCATTTTTTTAAGGAGGGTCACTGTTACGCTTTTCCGGTCGGTTAGAATTGTTTCCTTGATTGCATCGTCACAGGCTTGAGCGATCTCGGCATGACTGAGCGATTCAGCCATTTTGATGGAAGATTGGAGCTGCATTTTTCTCTGCCGAAAGGATCCCAATCGGTTCTCAATCAACCGTTCGATCTCTGCCTTTTCCGGCAAATGGTAGTGTAACACATCATCAAACCGTCGAAAAAGTGCCTGGTCAAGAATGCGGGGATTGTTAGTTGCTGCTACAATCAAACTGTCTGATGTATCTCGCTCGATGAACTGGAGAAAAGAATTAAGTACGCGACGCATTTCACCCACGTCGTTTTCACGACTTCGTTCCCCTCCGATAGCGTCGAACTCGTCAAAAAGGTAAACCCCCTGTCGTTCCTGAATGACATCAAAGATTTGTCGAAGCTTGGCACTCGTTTCACCCATAAATTTTGTGACGATTTTATCCATTAAAATGGTAAAAAGAGGCAAACCCAACTCTCCTGCTAGAACAGAAGCAGTAAGGGTTTTTCCAGTTCCCGGAGGACCAGCAAGTAAGATCTTTCGCCTATGGGAAAGGCCATATTTTTCGAGCTTGGACTTTTGTCGATACTCGCGCAAGATACGTTCGATTCGATCACGCAAATCATTCGACAGCACAAGAATGCCTAGACGTTCCTTAGGTTTCGAGCTGAGTACTAAATGATCCAGATCCGGTGTAAAGGGAATTATTCGTGCTGGACGTGCCTTTGCTCCGTCGACAAGTGTCCGTATTTCATGTGCCAGACTCTGATGCCCTTGTTTAGCTTCATGGGCGGCAACCTGGAGCGCAATCGTAAAAAAGTGTTCGGGCTGATCATTAAAGTGCGAACGAATTAAGGATTTTATTTGTTCGGCGGTTGCCATTCTATGTAATTCCTTTTTTAATTACTCGAGTTAGCCATTTTTTCATCCATTTATGAGGCAGAAAGAGATCCCAGGCTTGCAGCTATAGAATCTGTTCCCAGAATTTTCGAACATTAAATTATATTAAATGGATTCAGATAGTAATACTGGTTTTATTAATTTGACAGAATAGCCTTGATATTGTTGAAATATCTGTCTAGAAATTACATCACGACCTTTTGGTTCAATATAAGATTCTACCAAATAAATGTAAACTAAAATCGTGGATCGGGCTGTTGGCGCGGGACAAAACAATCATGACATACCAGACTATGCTTTTTACATCTCAATTCAGAGCTTTGCTAGTAAATTGAGGGATTCTCCACCGGTTGATCGATACAATAACCCGATAATAGAATCCAATTGATTTTGAGAGTCTGTGAGTGATAATTTAATTTTCCCTTGCATATTACAAATATTTCCACAATATTATCAATATATTTGAGAAAATATCTCATTTTTAAGCATTTTATTTGGCCATGGAGGGTGACATGTTGGTCAATTTTAGAGTCAATAATTTCAAGTCATACAAGGCAGTTGCTGAATTTACTTTTTTGGCTGATGCGATCAAAGAATATGAGGAAACCCATATATTCACTCATTCGGGAATCCGGTTGTTACACAGTGCAGCGCTATTCGGTGCTAATGCAGGGGGCAAGAGTAACCTCATCTCCGCCTTGGCCATGGTTCGGAAATTGATATTGCGCTCTGCCAAAGAAAGTCAGAGCGGTGACAAACTGCCTATGGATTCATTTCGCTTGAGTACCGAAACTGAGGGCAAACCCTCTGAATTCGAAATCGAATTTTTTTTAGGGGAAAGATATGCTCAATATGGTTTTGCAGCTGATAAAGATCATATCGTCAAAGAGTGGTTGCGCATAAGAAAACGCGCGAGTACCAAACCCGCAAGCTATTTTGAACGCCGTGAGCAACACTTTAACATCGGTTCCTTTTTCAAGGAAGGTGAAAAGCTGACAGAATTGACACGCCCCAATGCCTTGTTTATCTCTGTCGCCGCTCAGTTTAATTCGAAAATCGCCATGGATATCGTTCAATGGTTCAGAGATTTAAAGATTTTATCCGGATACGATGATTCATATCGCGGATTTACCTTGCATCACGTGTCTGAAAATAAAGTGATTCGATCTCGAGTGGAAAAATTGCTCAAAATCGCTGATATCGGTATCGAAGGGGTAGATGTGGAAAAGGAGATTTTCACAAAAGATAATGCTCCTGATTCAATGCCTGACTGGTTTAAGAATGAAATTTTTAAAGAAAAGACTGTCCTCAATGCGTTCAATGCAAGAACTTTTCATAAGCGTTTTGATGACACGAAAACATTTGTCGATCAGATTGAATTCGATTTAGACAAAGATGAATCCAAGGGAACCCAAAAACTGTTCAATCTGGCGGGACCGTTGTTGAATAGTTTGGATCTGGGGAATATATTGGTGATTGATGAATTGGATGCCCGCCTGCATCCACGTCTGGTCATTGAAATCATAAAAATGTTTCATTCTCCACAGACAAATCCCAACCATGCTCAGCTTTTATTCACAACGCATAACACACGGTTGCTCGCTGAAGATTTATTAAGACGTGATCAAGTTTGGTTTGCAGAAAAAAATCGCTATGGCGAATCGGAATTGTATTCATTGCTGGATATCGACGAGCCAAAAATAAAACGTAAAGATGCTTCATTTGAAAAGAATTACTTGTTGGGTAAATATGGTGCAGTACCGGGTATAACGGGGTTTGAACATATTGGATGTGAGGAGCAGGATGAGTCCTAGGGGGAGCTCCTCAGTACCAACCGGGTGATTTTGGAAATGTGTATCGTAAAATGACAGAGACAATGAAAAACCCGTAATCCGTATCAGATCAGGCTTGATCCGCCTCCCAGGCATGAGAGGACGACGCATAAAAATTAAATGAATTGGAGGATGATGAAGGGGAACGATAAAACTCCCTGGGGGCAAATAAATCATAAAGTTGTATTCACAAAAGCCGGGGAATGTTGCAATAATTTAAACATATTTACCAAATTCTGCTTTTACTCAAATATTAGATGTGGCATCCTCTTCATCAGGGAGAAACTTGAAAGGGATTTAAAATTAGACAGACTGGTGATCTTTGCAAAAAACAGATAAAATAATCGATGCTACTAATTTTGTTGCATTATTTGAGATAATTCGCCAAAAACAACGACATTATCAACTTGGGATTTTTATATCAAGGGTTGTTAAATTTTAAATTGGGTTAATGATATGACTGAGTTGGAAAGAAAAATAATAGAAATTCATTGTGATGAAAGCAGTCATGAGCTACTCACTTCAGAGGCGTCACAACCGGATAGGCGTTTTCTGGGGATTGGCGCTATACAAATTGCCCTTGAAAATAAAGAACAATACAAAATTGAATTAAAGCATATAAAAAACGAATACTTTATTCCTTGGGAAATGAAATGGAGTAAGGTTTCACCTTCAAATTTGAATTTTTATAAAAAGGTAATCGATTGGTTCATTGACTCAAAAATCAAATTCAGAATGGTAAGAATAGACACAAAGGGTCTTGACCTCGATTTTTGGCATAATCAAGATGCAGAGCTGGGATTTTATAAATTTTACTATCAATGTCTAAAGCATATTTTATGCGAAAATTTTGATTATCGAATTTTTACTGATTTTAAAACAAACCGCGACAAGTGTCGTCTAAAGCGTTTAAAGTTCTTTTTGGACTTTTATTCCAGTGGTATTGTCATCGATGTCCAGGCTCTGGCTTCAAAAGACAGTTTGTTCATCCAACTGGCCGATTTGTTTACAGGTGCTGTCATTGCCAGTAACAATGATCGCGTCAAGAGTCCAGCAAAACAAGAGTTTTGTGCCTATCTAGCAAGAAAGCTACACAAACAGTCCTTACTATATTGTTCTACAAAGTTCGGCGATCCCCGATTCAATATTTTTTGTCTTGAATTCGGGAGGATTTCCTAATGGATCCTTTGCTTCATAAAATAAATCCACCATCATTGGTCTACTATAACGATCTTGAAGAATATCGCAGACATTATATAGAAAAATATGTTAAAGGCAACATTATCACCTTTGATAGACTGCGAGTCCGATTTGCCATAGATCGATTTAATCATGCTTTTTATAAAGCATCAATTCCAAATCTGTCTCATAAAGATCTATTCGATCAAGACCGCGCAGAACGAATAGACTGGATAGAATATGCACTGGTTTCGGGGTATGCTGAAGTCTATATAAAATCGACAGATCATAAACGACGATTGCACATTTTATTGGATACTTATATCGTTGTATTGAATATTCAGGGGAAAAAACGGGATAGAGCCTTTTTTATCACTGCTTATGTTGCAGATTCAGAAGCGCATGTGAATAAACTGAAAACAAATCGATGTATATATCGCCCAAAATAAAAAAAGACCGCTGTTTTAAAAATGGCACAGCGGTCAAAAAGCCGTTTTGATCCCAAGCCAACAGGCAAAGGCACTATTATAGTACAGTATTTTGACATAAATGTCAAGAAGATTATAACAATTTGTTATAACAAATTTTAATGGAGCAATATTCAGGTTTTTAAATATAGCAACCATTGTAATTCTCGGCTGGGACTCGCCTGATGTTGAGTTGCAAATCACAGATCGGAAATATATAGAGGAAGCAGATGCTTTTCTTGATCGATATCCTGAAACCTTTGCAAACTTGAAGAGGGTCCAGGATTTGATACAAGGATTTGAAACACCCTTTGGTATGGAATTATTATCCAGCGTTCACTGGGTTTGTACACATGAAGAATCTGTTGACAAAAAAGATATCAATACGGTTATTCAAGCCGTATTTGATTGGAATGAACGCAAACGGAAATTTTTCAAATCCGAACAGATCCGCATTGCCTGGCAACATTTAAAACGAGAAGGGTGGCTTGTGCACTCTAATAGTTGATTATTTTGGGAGGTGAGGACAGCCGTGCATCAAAAAATAAATAGTCATATGTCAAAAGAAATTCACGATCTTGCCGCCAAAGCTGTAAAATATGTGAATTCTAAAAAAGGACAAGCAGAAATTAAAAGTGCTCTTGAAACATCCTCTAAAGTAACGGCAAGTTTAAAGGAGGAGAGAAAAATTACATCAAAGGATCTATATGATACGATGACGATATAAAACAGGTCAACGATGAAAAGGATTTTCCCTTTAATTACATGGCGATACCACCCAATTCAAGGTTTCACGGTTCGCCAGACGTCTGTTTTGATTAATCGATCACCATTCCATTCCCCGGATTTGTAAGTCTTGTGTATCAATCTACTATATTGAGCAATAAAACACATGATAAAAACCATCACCACAGATACCGAATACCGCCAGGCGCTCAAAAGAGCAGATAAACTGATCGATGTGGATCCCGAGCCCGGCACCCCCCAGGCCGACGAACTGGAGCAGCTGGTCGATTTGATCGTGCGCTGGGAAGACGAACACTATCCGTTAGAGTCGCCGGATCCGGAAGAGGCGGTTAAATTCCGCAACGAACAGCAAGGGGCAGGCGAATAGACCTGCACTGATAGGGATTCTTGTTGTTGAGCGTCAGCGGTTATCTGGTTGTACAGATGTGGGGAGAAAATACAAACAAAATTCCAATCGTATACCCTGCCATTTATGCGATCCGGGAAGCTAAAAAACAAAAGGCCGACAGCTCGTCCCGTCAGCCTTTTGCCGATTGGGGTGTCCCGATCCAAAATCCTGCTTTAATTTACGTGATTTCATAGAAAAGTCAAATGGTTTTGTGTTTTGAAAGTATTTGATATTATGAATGCTTTTTCCCCGAAGCGTATTTGTCATATACTAAAAGTGCGATAATTCTTAAACTCAACCTGGCCAAAGCGATCAGTTTGAGCCCATGCATTATAGATGTGCTTTGTTTGCACAATCGTCTGACCTTTTTTCAATCTGATGAACGAACTCTAATAAAAATCGCTGACACTCACCGCTTCGCGGGGGTAAAACCCGCGGTAGAGTAGAATTTTGTTGCTGTTGGTGTTGGCCGTCAGTCGTGGCTCCGCAGAGTTAAACCCTGTGGAGGACTGGTGCGATTCAAGTTTTTTCCGGGAAAAGATATTATTTTTGATTTGGGTTGCACGAATCCGTGGTGGTGAGCCATGTTCTACGCAACAACGTTGCCACTCACCGCTCCGCGGGGATGTCATGCGATGATGAAATACAGCCAACGTGTTTTTTACATTTCCCCCAAATAAAAAAGCTTGACAACTTTACAATTATTATACAGTTGTATAAAATAATTATACGGAAATAAAATGTTAAAGAAGTTGTTTTCCAGTCAAGTCAGAATAGATCTGCTTGGATTGTTCTTTTTAAATCCGGATCAAGAGTTTTACCTGCGTGAACTCGTTGCCAGGCTGAATGTATTTCCACGCGCTGTTAGTGTTGAATTGAAAAACTTGGCAGACATTGGTCTGGTAAAAAAGAGAATTGCCGGCAAGCAGCATTATTATAGAATCAATCGGCAGCATCCCATTTATACAGAGTTGCGAGATATTTTTGTCAAAACCACTGGATTTAAGGATGTTTTAAAATCCGCACTAGAGCCGTTAAAGTCACAAATCCAGTATGCTTTTGTTTATGGTTCTATGGCCAACGGATCTTTTGGGTTGAATAGCGATATCGATCTTTTGATTATTGGCGAGGTGTCTGGTCGCCGGGTTTCCTCGGCATTGGCATCGATGGGAGATCGGTTTGGACGGGAGATCAACTATTCGATTTATCCTTTACCTGAATTAGGAGAAAAAATCAAAACGAATGACCATTTCTTTTTATCACTGCTGCAAACACCCATTATATTTATTTTAGGAAACGAGAAAGAGTTTGCAGGATTGGTTGAACAATGGCTGCCTAAAGCCCCATCCGACGAGTCTTGAAGAGATTCAAAAGCTTTATCAAATTATCGAACGCGATGTCAGGTATATTTGAAAATGAATGCTTTGCAACCGTAAAGTATAATAAAAATTTTCTTATTATACTTTAGCCGCTTAAAGTATAATAAGATATGGCTGGACATCATTCTGATAGATGTTCGATTCACAGGTAATCGCGCGCGGCTTGATCGGCAAGGCGTAAAAAGCGCCAACAGTCACCGCTCCGCGGGGAAAAGCCCTGTGGTGGCGGAGGGATTCGTCGTCGTTGGTTTTGGCTGCCAGTCGTGGCTTTGCAGGGATAAACCCTGCGGTGGCCTGGTGTGGCTCTAGTTTTGTTCGAGGACAAAAGTGTGGCTGTCAGAGTTGTCTGATTTTGGGGCCGTGAAACCGACTGGATACAAAATCCGTCTGCCGGTCAAGGGCAAAATCCAACAAATTAAAAAGATCGATATCATTGATTTTCATTGTTTGGCCCATGAAAAATATCTCGGTTGCTTGCAGGATCTACAGGCATTTTAATTTATTTGGGGTTTGAATCCATTGACATGCATGACTCTGCCTCGCATGTTCAAAATAACATGTCCATATCATGGACATATACTTGCAATGTGTCCAAATTGTGCTAATTTTTGGACATATTGCATGATTCACAGCCACAACAAAAACGATTGCAATCGAGTCTGCCATTGTTTGCCATTCTGGCAAACTAACGTCAGCCTGGTTCACGCACAGTGATCTAGTTTCCTCGTTCACGACCCCCATTCAGTGCCTCAAACCTGGTGCATGCCTGCCGGTGCACCTGCCGATAGCTCTCTTGCATCTTTTGCATAAAATCCTGATCCGAGCGCCAAAACGAAATAGGACCCAGGCGTTTGGGCAGAGCAGCATGAAGAGAGGGCTCGCTTTCCACTGAAAGGTCAGGGAGGGAATGCGGGGCCTGGCCCCAAAACAGCTCCGGCTCCAGGGGCAAGGGCTCGGGCTCGGCAGTCACGGTCTCGCTTGCTGCACTGCCGGTCTCGCCGGTGCTGTTGCTCAGGATTTGCATGAATTCGGCTCGTTCCATGCCGCGCAGGGCAAACAGCAAAAACGGATCCTGGTCGAATGCCTCTCCCATCAAATAGAATACCGCAGCGATGTGCTTGCATGGATTGGACCAGTCCGGACAACTGCACTCTGTTTCCATATCCCTGCGCTTTTCCGGGAAAAGGGTAACGCCCGCCTTTTTAAAGACCGTCTCGATCTCTTGGGGCATCTCGTTGCCCAATAATTGTGCCACATAGATCGGCTGTTGCACGATTTCGTCGATGATGTTTTGCCATTGCCGAGAGGTAAAGATTTTCATATCCAGGGTAATGCGATAAGGCCGTGATCGGGTTCCCTGAACTTTGGCTGTCACCCGACCGCAGGTGATCTCTAGCGACGCGACCTGGCCTCTTCGGGCATAAGAGCGGCCGCGGGACAATCGGGCGCCGATATTAAAACTCTCCAGGGTCTCGATCCAGCGCATGCCCCACCACTTTTTCGCAAACTGGCCCCGTTTGTTGGATGCCTTGATACCTCCCTCAACCGCTTTGGGAGGGGTGGGGGTATAGCCTCTGAAAAACTCGTAATAACGCGACATAACCTCAATCTCCTACGGTTTCCCGATCCAGCTTGATCAACTGAAAGAGTTCGTCATTGGACAACTCGCTCAGCCATTTCTCGCCCGACCCCACAACCTGCTCGGCAATACCGGTCTTGTGCTCGATCATTTCATCGATGCGCTCTTCCAGCGTGCCGGCAACGATGAATTTGTGAACCTGAACTTTTTTTGTTTGTCCGATGCGAAAAGCACGGTCGGTGGCCTGGTTTTCCACACTGGGATTCCACCAGCGGTCATAGTGAAAGACGTGGTTGGCACGCGTCAGCGTCAGGCCGGTACCGCCGGCTTTGAGGGACAGAATAAAGAGATGAGGGGCATGGTCATCCGTTTGAAATCGTTGAATCATCTCATCACGCTTTTTCCTGGGTGTACCTCCATATAGAAAATAGGCTGGTTCGCCAAAATAGTCCTGTAAATAGGTCTGTAACAACGCTCCCATTTCAGCAAACTGTGTAAACACCAGGGTGCG
>WJME01000181.1 GCA_014728115.1 Candidatus Zhuqueibacterota bacterium
ACATCCGACAGAATCGGCACGCCAATCTCTTTTTTTACGTTTTGCAACATGGCCAATCCTTTTTCCAGGCCAGGGCCTTGAAAGGAGGTTGCTGAGGAACGATTATCTTTTGTGTAAGACGATTTGAACACAAATGGCATCCCCAGATGATCGGCCAGGGTTTTGACGCGTTCGGCAACTGTAAGAATGAGATCCTGGCTCTCGATGACACAGGGGCCGGCAATCAGCGCAATCGGCTGATCTCCGCCGATCTTTACACCACCGATATTAATCGTTTTCATTATAGTGTTCCTCAAGAATTTTTCCCTGCTTGTCATCCTTGTGCTGCAAGGCAGCATGCACAAATTCGCGAAACAGAGGATGGGCATCCATGGCACGCGATTTAAGCTCAGGGTGAAATTGCACACCCACGAACCACGGATGATTGGTCAATTCAATCACTTCGACGAGCCCATTATCGGGATTGGTTCCCGCAATCTCGAGTCCGTTTTGTGCTAACACATCCAGATATTCATTATTCACTTCATATCGATGCCGATGTCTTTCGCTGATTTCGGTTTGTTTATATGCTGCAAAAGAATGGCTTCTTTTTGCGAGAATGCATCTATACTTGCCCAGTCGCATGGTGCCCCCTTTTTGCACGACCTGAACCTGTGTTTCCATGAGATCGATGACCGGATGAGGGGTGCTCGGGTTGAATTCTGTGCTATTGGCCTGGTCGAGTCCACACAGGGTACGAGCGAATTCGATCACGGCACATTGCAATCCCAGACAGATTCCAAAGAATGGAATATTATTTTCGCGTGCGTGCCGGATGGCAGCGATCTTGCCTTCAATCCCCCGCTCACCGAATCCTCCGGGAATGAGCAATCCGGCGACGTCCTGCAGATATCGGTGTGCATTGTCATCGGTGATCTTTTCAGAATCAAGCCATTTGAGTTCTACTTTGGCATCATTTTCCACGCCTGCATGCACAAAAGATTCCAGTATGCTCTTGTAGGAATCATGCAAGTTGGTATATTTTCCACAGATCGCAATGCGAACAAACGCAGAGGGGCTTGCGACTTTTTGCACGAATTTTTTCCATCCTGTCAGATCGGGGTCTTTGCCCTTGAGAGCGAGCCGGTTCATCACTTTTTCTCCGACAGCGGCCTCTTCAAAGAGCAAGGGAACTTCATAGATCGTGGTGACATTTCTCGCTTCGATCACCATTTCGGGTCTGAGAGAACAGAACAGGGCGATTTTATCACGCTCTTCTTTACCGAGGTGGCTATCCACGCGGCACAACAGCATATCGGGTTGCAAGCCGATTTCACGGAGTTTCATCACAGAGTGTTGGGTCGGTTTGGTCTTTAACTCACCAGACGAAGCGATATAAGGCACAAGGGTCAAATGAATGTACATCACATCACGCGGATCATTATCCAGTCCGAATTGGCGGATCGCTTCAAGAAACGGCTGTCCTTCGATATCTCCGACCGTGCCCCCGACCTCAACCAGAACCACATCATAGGGACCTTCATTTTCTCCTCCACGCCCGACCGCATAGATCCGGTTTTTTATCTCATCCGTAATATGTGGGATAACCTGAACGGTCTTGCCCAAATAATCACCTCTGCGTTCTCGGCTAATGACGGTGTAATAGATCTGACCTGTGGTGGCATTGTTTATTTTTTTCATACGAGTATGAATAAATCGTTCATAGTGGCCCAAATCGAGATCTGTTTCAGCCCCATCATCGGTTACATAGACTTCACCATGTTGAAATGGGCTCATAGTGCCAGGATCGACATTGATATACGGATCCAGTTTCATACAGGTAACCGATTTTCCTCTGGCTTTCAAGAGCCTGCCGATAGAGGCGGCGGCAATGCCTTTGCCGAGTGAAGAAACGACACCGCCGGTAATAAAGATATATTTTGATTGATTACTCACGATTTTTCATCTCTCTCAGTCTTTGTTCAACCAATTGAATGTGATCTGGCAAGTCGACACAAATCGGATTAAAATCCACCAATCCGACACTGATGGTGTAGCCATTTTCCAGAGCCCTGAGCTGTTCGAGTTTTTCTGCTTGTTCGAGCACAGAATAGCCGAGTTTATTATAGGTTAATAAAAACTCGCGTCGATATGCATAGATCCCGATTTGATCATAATAGGGAAATTCTTTGGGCCATGTTTCCAGCGCAGGCAGATCCCGGGCATAGGGAATAACCGCGCGGCTGAAATAGAGTGCTCTTTGGTCTTTATCGATGACGACGCGTGCCGTATCAACATTTCTGAGTTCTGACGGGTCAGAGACACGGCGAGCCAGAGTGGCCATGGAGGCTTGATCATCGAGAAGCAGCCGTTCGACCACCCGGTCAATCGCCTCCGGTTCGATCAGAGGTTCGTCGCCCTGGATATTGACGATAATAGTATCAGACAGGGAACGCGCAACAAAAGCGACTCTGTCGGTGCCACTGGCAAGATCATGCGGTGTCATGACCGCTTTGCCGCCAAAGCTTTGCACCGTATGTAAAATCCGTTCATCATCGGTGGCCACGATGACCCGATCTATTGATTCGGCTTTGGACGCACGCTCTACGACCCATTGAATCATGGGGCGGCCCTCGATCGGAGCCAATGGTTTGCCGGGAAACCTGGTAGAAGCCCATCTCGCGGGGATCACAGCGGAAATGGTGGTCATTCCGCTCATCCGATCACCTTTGGGACGCTGAAAAAACCGGATTTTTTCAACGGAGCGTTAGCAAGTGCCTGGTCCTGTGTCAGCCATTGGACCACTTTATCTTCACGCAACACATTGTTCAGATCCAGTACGTGTGTTGTAGGGTCTACAGATTCGGTATCCAGCTCGTCCAATTTTTCAACATAGGAAAGAATCTGGTTAAACTGTTCTGTAAAATGGTCTTCTTCCTGGGGGCTGAATTGCAATTTAGCCAGGCGCGCGATATTTTTTACTTGGTCACGGGATACAGACATCATTTCTCCTGATTAACTCCAATTTCAAATATAAAACAACATCTGCAAATAGTCAAGCACTTTTAAGAAAATTGGCACAATTTTTGTAGTATACAAAAAAAAGGCGCGATGTTATTCACATCGCGCCTTTCAGAGTAAAAAATTTTGTAAATTCAACTCTTATATTCAGTTGATATCAAGAGGCAATCACATTGACAAAAGTCTTGGATTTGCCTTTTCTCTCAAACTTTACCTGGCCATTTGCTTTCGCAAACAGAGTATCATCACTGCCTTTACCGACATTGAGCCCGGGATGAATGCGTGTTCCTCTTTGGCGAACAATGATACTGCCTGCATTTACAGTTTGGCCGTCATAGCGTTTAACACCCAACATTTTGGGATTGCTATCGCGTCCATTACGAGAACTACCAACACCTTTTTTGTGAGCCATAACAAACCTCCGGTAACAACCATATCCATTCAGGCACTACATGGAAATAGAATCAATTTTCAATCTTGTTAATTGCTGACGATGGCCATTTTTCACTTTATAGCCTTTGCGACGTTTCTTTTTAAAGACTGTCACGGTTTTGGATTTAAAATGGTCCATGACCGTGGCCTGAATTTTTGCACCATCGACAGCCGGAGAGCCAACCTTGACCTCATCTCCGGTGGAGAGGAGAAGAACATGATCCAATTCGACCTGATCGCCCACATTACCAACAATTTTATCTGTTTCGATAACATCATTCTCACTGACGCTAAATTGTTGGCCGCCTACTTTGACTATTGCGTACATGCAGCACGTTCTCCCAAATTATAAGTTTCAATTATTTTCAGAAAAGAAATATAACAATCCTAAAAATTAAAGTCAAGGTTTAAATTGCGTTGTCAGATCTTCGTTACCATTACGATCCAATACACGAAACTCGTCCATGCTCATGGTATCTTCGGTGATGACCTTAATACGGGTCCAGTATTTCCAGCTAATTTTACGCAAATGGCTGTTAAAGCCAAAAGTAAGAAACTTTGCCAGCTCTGGATGCACTACCAGTTGCAAGGCCCGATCTCCTTTTTCACTCCGATACCGTTTGATCCAACGTTCAATGCGAGCGACGACCGTGCTCTTGGAAACAATTCTTCCTGTCCCCAAACAAGCGGGGCAGGCTTCGGAAATCGAGTGCAAAAGATTGGGGCGAATACGTTCCCGGGTCATTTCAATGATGCCGAAAATTGAAATAGGAGCCAGGCTTACCTGAGCACGATCTTGTCGCAACTCTTTGGCAAACTCGTCCTGCAATTTTTTCCGGTTTTTTTCTTCGATCATATCGATAAAATCGATAATGATAATCCCACCGATATCCCGTAATCGCAATTGCCGGGCGATCTCTCTGGCTGCCTCTAGATTTATCCTCAGGCTGTTGGCATCATGATCTTTTTTGCCAATAAACCGCCCACTGTTTACGTCAATGGCCGTCAGTGCTTCGGTGTGATCGAAAAAGATATACCCACCGCTTTTCAACCAGAATTTTCTGGCCAAGCTTTTGCTGATTTCGCTTTCGATACCAAATTGGTCAAATATCGGCGCTTTTTTTCGATACAGCTCTACCCGGCTTACCAGACCCGGAGAGACATCCTGGAGATAACGAATAATTTGCCGGTACAGTTTACGCGAATCCACCGCCAAACGACTGATATCAGAGGTAAACAGGTCTCGGATCACACTGGACAAGATACCCATATCCTTGAACACCAGGCAAGCTGGCTCATTTTTCTTGATTTCACTGGCCATCTTTTCCCATTGCTGCATCAGGATATTATAATCAGCCTGAATCGCTTCTTCGTCTTTGCCTTCAGAAACTGTACGGATGACCATGCCAAATCCGGGCGGACAAACCTTGCGACCGATATCTTTGAGACGCTTGCGTTCTCGTCGATGAGATATTTTTCGTGAGATACCGATCACATTTGAAAAGGGCACAAAGACGACAAAACGACCTGGTAATGTAATATTTGTGGTAATACGGGCCCCTTTATGGGCAATCGGTTCTTTTGTCACCTGAACCAGGATCTGTTGACCCGGCCTTAGCGGTACGTCATTGCCATTGCCGTTTCTTTTGCGTTTCCTGGATGTGCTTTCATTTTTGGATTGTTTGTTGTGAGTGAATAGAGTATCAAAATCCTTTAAATTGTCTACGACGTCTGAAAAGTGCAAAAAGGCATCTTGTTGTTGTCCTATATCGATAAATGCAGCCTGCATTCCTTTCACGACCTTGGCAACACGGGCATAATAAATATCCCCCACCATTCGTTCGCTTTCCGGACGTTCAAAATAGAGTTCTACAAGTTTTTGATCTTCTAAAATTGCAATTCGGGTTTCTCCCAATGAAACATTGATAATAATTTCTTTTTCCATTTTAACTTTCTCATAATTAAGCCCTTTCGGCCTTGGAATCAGAATAGTCTATGCTGCGCTATGTCACATGATAAATCTCGATGATTATTTTGCAAATCATCAAACACTATTGTCAAAGATCCATAGGCGATACTTTAAGATCGCCATGCTTGATCCATAAAGCCTTGCGTCGAATCAATGCTCGCTTTACGAGATCGGGTTGATCTGGGAACAACTTTTGGAGGATATTTTCCACCCTGACTGTTTTCCCTCCATCGATTTTGGCGCGCAGCACGAGCCCGCCATTCACTCCTTTGAGATCGATAATCAAAGGCCGAATATCCAACTTTGTTGTTTTGTCTTTGCGCGTACGTTCGATCACAATCTGATCTTTGGCCATCAAGGCATTGATTCGTATCTCCAGATGGCCGGAATCGAATCCATCGTTCAATTCAATTTCATAATCTATGGCATTGATGACCTGAGTCAAAGATTCTGAACGACGATGAACAATTTTCGCATCGAGTATTTCAACTCCCCTCGGTAGCTGACCACTCAACGGACCGACAACATCTGCGCTATGATCGCAGTAGGCATTGATGTCGAGGTACTCGGCTTCACTGATATAGCCCGTGGCAAGGGACGGACCGTACCCGATTTTGGGATGCGGGTTAAACCCTTCCGTGTAAACCAGGTCAACATCTGCCCGACGTAACGCGCGTTCAAATAACCGGACGATATCCAGATGCGAAAAAAAGCGCATATCTTCTGTCCGGCGATAATGTACTCGAATAATTTTGGCCGATTTTTTCGGCAAATTCCGCGGTTCAGGGGTTGGCTGAACCTCTCGAATGGGCATTTCCATGGG
>WJME01000182.1 GCA_014728115.1 Candidatus Zhuqueibacterota bacterium
AAGATCAAAGAGGGAGTGCGTTCCTATATTCTGGTCAAAAAAACGGAATCATGATATGCAGATTTATTTCGCAGGATCGATCTCCGGGGGCAGGGAATTTATCCGGATGTATCAAAATATTGTAAACCATTTAAAAGAACAGGGACATACCATTCCCACAGAACATGTGGCCGCAGATGACGTATTACATATAGAGTCAACCCTGACGCCGGAACAGATCTATCAACGGGATATCGAATGGTTGTCGCAGAGCCATGCCATGATCGCCGAGGTATCCAGACCGTCATTGGGTGTGGGATATGAAATCGGCTATGCCCTTTCGCTGAAAAAGCCTGTCCTTTGTCTGGTCAGGGAAGGCGTGTTTTTATCCCGTATGATCACGGGCAACAAGGATTCTTTGTTGAGTGTAAAACCTTACACGAACTGGCCGTCGTGCCGCTCAGAGGTTGATCGGTTTATGACAGAGATCACAACCCTTTTTCCTCAGAGTGATTAATTTAAACGGATCGATGATATGACAAGCCGTGTCATATTGCATGTGGATATGGATGCTTTTTTTGCAGCCATCGAGCAACATGATCACCCGGAGCTGCAAGGCAAGCCTGTCGTGGTCGGAGCAGATCCCCGCAAAGGCCAGGGCAGGGGAGTGGTGTCTACGTGTAGTTATCAGGCACGTACATATGGGATCCATTCTGCCATGCCCATTGCCCAGGCTTATAAACGCTGTCCGCATGCGATCTTTGTGCCGCCGCGCGGGCGGCGTTATTCCGAGGTTTCGCGTCAGGTCATGGATATCCTCTATGATTTTTCACCGGATGTGCAGCCGCTGAGCATCGATGAGGCGTTTATGGACATCAGTTCCACCTGGAAATTTCATGGCTCTGTCCGATCCACGGCTCAGGATCTCAAAGATCGAATCTTTCAAGAAACCGGGCTGACCGCCTCGGTGGGGGTGGCGCCGAACAAATTTATCGCCAAAATCGCCTCGGATCTGCAAAAACCGGATGGCCTGGTCATCGTCGAGCCTGAAGAGGTGAGTTCTTTTCTGGCTCCTCTGGACATCAAACGAATGTGGGGCGTGGGCCCCAAAACGCTGCCCAGATTGCATGAAATGGGCATCCGTACGCTGGGTGATCTGGCGGCACGGCCATTGGAAGAGCTGGAGCGCCGCCTCGGCAAGGCCGGCAATCATTTCTGGAGGCTGTCCCGCGGTCAGGATGAACGTCCGGTGCATGGCGGCGATCCGGCCAAATCCACGAGCAAAGAGACCACCTTTGGAACGGATTGTTTTGATAAAGAAACGATCCGCTGTACCTTGCTGTTTCTCTGCGACGAAGTGGCCAGAGAGTTGCGCAGACACCACTATCAGGGCCGTACCATTACACTCAAGATTCGCTTTGCCGATTTTACAACTTTTACGCGCTCCCTGACTTTGTCCTATTTTACCCAGCATTCCGACGATATTTGGCCCTGTATATGGAATCTTTACAAAGAGTTTGATCGCGATGAAAAAGCGGTGCGACTGTTGGGTGTGAGTGTGTCGAATTTCTCGGAATCCGCGCTGCAACTGGATCTTTTTTCTTCTGGCTCTCAAAAAAAGAGTGTGGAATCACTGATGGACAATGTCAGGGATAAATTCGGCAAAGATGCCATCACCCGTGCCAGTTTGATATCGCGCAAAAAAAGCCGGAGAGAGTGATCCGAATGAACCCGATGAAAATAAGGCGCGTCCTTGCGATGCACCCCATAGAGTTTTTTTATCGTTTGCAAAAAGAATTTCGCACATGGCAGCAGCGCATGGATCCCGAACGGACGATCCGGCTCTATGAGGCCACGGTTTGTCCACATGAATCCGCTGAAGAGAATCTGACTGCCTTGCGTCAGCGCAATTATGCACCCTGGGGCAATGGTATTTCGCGGTTAAGAGCGAATTTCACCGAGGAACATCCGCAATGGACCCGGGCTTGCATAGATAAAGCGAATGACCTTGTGAAAAACCGATTCGATATACTGGATCGACGGATCATTATGGATAGAGAGGTGGATTGGCATATCGATGTGTTGTCTGGTTCTTCTGTCCCTCTCAAGTTTTGGCACGATATCGACATCTGGAATCATAGTGATGTGAGCGAAGTGCGATATCCATGGGAACTCAACCGGCATCAGGATTTTATGACCCTGGCAAAAGCATATTGGTTGACCCGTGACGAGATCTATGTCCGCCATCTTTTATCGCTTTGGCAGCATTGGCTGGATCATAATCCGGTGCATAGGGGAGTCAATTGGATCAGTCCCCTGGAAATGGCTTTACGGATCGTCTCCTGGATCTGGGCCCTTTATTGGATACGCACCTCTCCTTTGCTCAATGCAGAGGTCTATGATCGAATTCTACAGGCGATCGGGATGCAAGCGCTCTTTATCGAGCGATTTTTATCCAAATATTCATCTGCCAATAACCATCTCATTGGCGAGGGTTTGGGATTGTTATATGTCGGGGTTTTTTTTCCAGAGCTGTTAAAATCCGATCAATGGCGCGAAACCGGTAAATCATTGCTCGAGCAGGAGCTGATCCGTCAAACAACCGCCGAAGGATGGACGCTTGAACAAGCGACCGGATATCATCGCTATGGGCTGTGGTATGGTTTGTTGGCCCATTTTGCACTTTTGCGGATCGACGACGAGTTGCATGAACAAACGACTGACCGTTTGCAAAAAATGGCTCAGGCTCTGGTGACATTATGCGATGATCGCAATTGTGTTCCCGATCTCGGGGATCAGGATGGTGGTCAGGCGATTCGGTTATCAGAAAACTGTAAAAATCCCCATACAGAGCTGTTTTGGGCTATGGCGCAAATGGTTCCGCTCGAGTTACGGACAGTACCCCTGCAGGCCGAATCAGAAGCTGCCTGGTGGCTGAGCGGCGGGAACTTGTCCAAACCCAAGATCCATGTTTCCGGACGGCGAGTGGTGCGGTGGGTAGAAGCCGGGTATGCGATCATAGATGTGGGTCACGATGAGCAAAACCAACACATGGTTTTCGATGCCGGTCCTCTGGGCCTGGGAAAACTGGCGGCGCATGGCCATGCCGATGCGTTGAGCGTATGGTTTTCTGTCGGGGGGCAACCGGTTCTGATAGATTCGGGGACCTGGCTTTATCTGGGGGCGAAAAAGGAGCGTGACCATTTTCGATCGACCATGGCCCACAACACCATAGTATGGAACGGAATCAGCCAGAGCAAGATCGCGGGACCGTTTCAGTGGGGCGGGCGGATTGAGCCCCGATTCCTCGAGATAAAGGATGCTCAGGATCTGAGCGTCCGTGCAGAGATCAACGAGTATGCCGGACAGCCCGTCAAACACAAGCGCACGGTATTTTTTGACCAATGCTGGAATATAGTGGATGACATTTCCGCTTTAGAGTCAGGTGAGGTCATTCTTTTATATCATTTTTCACCAGATGGGCATTATACATTCGATGGGGAAAAGTTGCTGGCAGAATTTAAATCGTTTATGCTGACATTCCATATAAAATCCGGTCAAGATCTGCAAATAGAGTGGCATAAAGAGCACGAGTGGGGTCGTTATTCGCCGCGATTTGGAGTGAAACAGTTTGCACCTTTGATGTTGGTTCGATATAATGGAGAATGGCCTTTGACTATGACTACTTTGATCGGTTTGGGAGGTAATAGTGAAACTAAAGCCCTATAAAATATTGTCATTGATATTGGGGATGATGTTAGCCTGGACAGTTGCCGTGCTTTTTACCGATTCATGGGTCTCAGGCCTGCTCGGGGGGATCATTGGTTCGGTGGGAACCTTTATTGCCCTTGAATGGTTACCAAATTTATTACGCCCCATCAAAGAGACGCGCAAAGAGCCGGAACTGTTTTCGACTTTGCAGATCGTCCAGATCAGTCAGGTTTTTTTGTTCAATACCTTGCACAACATCTCGGCATTGATGGACATCGATGCTGACAAGGCGCGCCGGACGATCGAAAAACTTGCCGAATATGTGCGGGCCACCATGGAAGTCAAACGAGAGCCGTTTACATTATTGGGACATGAATTAAAATGTGTGGATCTGTATTTGGCTATCGAAAAAGCGAGACTGGATAACCGGTTCGAGGTGAATTTTGAAATTCAGGCCGACAGTCATGAAATCAAAATCCCGAGTTTATTGTTACAGCCCTTGATAGAAGCTGCTTTTCGGTTCGGTGTAGAAAATCATGCCGAAACCACTGATATTTTGATTGCCACAAGAAAAGATAATTCGAGCCTCATCATTGAAGTTCGGGATACTGCTGAAAATTTTGATCCTCGGGAGCAAGGCAACGAAAAAGGCAGGCAAAAACTGTATGAACGCGTGCAAGAGACCCTATGGCATCGATACGGCCAAAAGGCTTCCTTTGAAGCCAAGCCTATTGTCCCTTCTGGGATGAGCGTTCTTGTACGACTTCCCATTGCTTAATGGCATTATTTATGCATCTTTTGCTATGCCCCAAAGTAAAATGGGAGTTTAACTCTATGAGGATATTAAACATGAGTAGAGCAACCCTAGCCATGCAGCTGAAAAACGCTCTTTCGGTTTGGATATTGACTTTCATATTTGTAATTGGTTTTTCACTGCAAACCTTGTCCGGTCCTCTGACCATTGAAATCGTGACCGATAACGAGCAAATCGATCCTTCTCATGAGCTTTTGCAAGACCTGCAAAATTCTTTTGATCAGATGGTATCGGATATCCATACAGGTACGCTTTTATTTGAAACCTCTTCAGAGACTGCGGATCCTTTGGAAAATGATCATTACAGGATCATGGTGAATAGTGAGGATTCATTTGGTCTGGTATTGGCACATTCGTCCTGGCCAGTAGATACCACTGTGGTCATACCTTTTGTGCCCCCTGTCAATGAGCTGATTCGGATAAACCGCGGCATTCAAAAATCCACGCTCTTGTCGTATTTTCAGGTGGTCTTTGCACGATATCTGAATTATTCAATAGAAGAACTGGAACTGGATCTCAACCACGTTCTCAGCGAGTACCCTGCAGAGATGATGCCTCTGGTCTTTGGTCTGGCGGTTGAACAGCACCGCATATACAGGCAATCCAAAATAACTGCCCTGGTCCCCGGACAACTGGTGGAGACATATGAGAGGGCATTGTCCTTGTCTCCGGTTTCATTAAAAAGCTGGATTCACGCCAATATGGCGGATATCTATGCAAAGACACCGCGGGCTGAGGGACTGTTGTATCAGTCGATGAATCAGTTTGAAAAATCTGAAAATGACAAAGGCCTTTTCGTTGTGGGATTGATGCTGACAGAGCATCTCAAGGCTGTGGGCAGAACCGTGGCGTTTCAGCAAGTTTTAACGCAGGTTAAACTCGCATCTGGCCGCCTTGGTTGGGATAGCATGGAATTGCCCGGTACACCAGAGTCCAGAGTCAATACAGACGCTCCTGCACAGTTCCAAAAGGCCGAAGAACTGGCTTTTCAGGCAGAAAAATCGATAAAAGCCGGAGAATGGCAAAAGGCGATCGAACAGTATCAAAAAAACCTCGAACTGGTTTTGGAATTGCGTATCGAACCGGCTATTGCGCGGGCCTATTTTCAATTGGGTACTCTATATTTTCAATTGAATGACCTGGCCCATGCAAAAGAGCACTTTTTAAAGGCCGCAGACTATATGGAGATGTTGGCTGATACCTGTGGATTAGCCAAGGTAGATAATAATCTCGGGGCGATTTATTTCCAAATGGAAGAGTGGGTGGATGCACAGTTACGATTTGAATCGGCTTTGAGATTGGAAGATGTCTGTGGAAATCCGGAGAATATATTGCGATGTTCGGTCAATTTTGGAGATCTCAGAGCTCAACAACGACGTTGGGCAGAAGCACAGAGTTATTATGACCGTGCTCTGGCGATTGCCGAACAATTTGAAAACAAAAATTTAATGGCTTCGATTCTCTATGCAAAAGGATTGACACACCTCAAAGAGGGATTATTGCAGATCGGATATGAAGAATTGCTGCAGGCGAGCAATATCTCCGGAGGAAGTGTGCATGGAGAACCTGAAAAAGAACAGGCTTTTTTACAACGACTGCGAAAACTGATCGGTGAAGGCGATTCCGGATACGATAGCAGCGCCCTGGAATAGGTATGAGTGGATTAGAGAAGCGAATTTTTTCGAGATTCGATAAAGCGATTTGGGAACATAAAATGTTCGATGATGGTGATCATATCATCATCGCTGTTTCAGGGGGCGCCGACTCTATGGCGTTGGCCTATTTGCTAAAAAATCGCTATACCATTTACGCAAAAGACCTGCGCCTGACCGCGGCTTATGTTGATATGGGGTTCGGTGATCAGACAGATCAACGGTGCAAAATCATCGAGGATTATTTTCAATATTTACAATTGGATTACCGGATTGTGCGAACCGATATCGGACCGTACAGCCACCAGGAGAAAATGAAGCAAAATCCCTGTTTTATTTGTTCCCACCTGAGACGAAAAAAAATTTTTCAGCTTGGCAATGAATTAAAGGCACAAAAACTTGTCTTTGGTCATCACAAGGATGATGTCGCCGAAACGCTGCTGTTGAATATTGTGTTTGGCCGCCAAATCAGCAGCTTTTTACCTGTGATGAGTATCATGGAGGGCAAGTTTACCCTTGTACGGCCTCTTTTTTTTACCGAAGAAGAGAAAATCAAACGGCTGGTATCGCAAAAAGAAATTCCTGTCATCGATCAACAGTGCCCTACTGATGGTCACAGCAAACGCCAGTATATCAAAGAGCTGATGCAAAAAATCGAAAAAGATTATCCCGGTGCACGGGAAAATATTTTCAAGAGTATTAGACACGTCAAAACCGAATACCTCTTTTAACTCGATTCCTCTACTTGCAATTGTCCCTCTGAACTGCTATCTTGTACAATAGACAGAGGATGCCACAGAAACAGAGGAACGTGTGACCTGCCCGAGTGTTATAATTCAAGCGAAACGATTCAACCTTGATCGACGGAGTGGGTGTGAAAAGAGTGCTGTTTGTTAGCTACTATTTTCCGCCTCTGGGTATGGGCGGCATCCAGCGCATTGTAAAGTTTGTGCGTTATCTGCCAGAGTATGACTGGCATCCGGTGGTCTTGACGGTCAAACCCGTGGCCTATTGGGCATATGATCCTTCCCTTGAGCGACAGGTCAAACATGCAGAAATTGCACGAACAGACTCGCTGGATCCGCAACGACTGTTGGCCAGAATAAAAGGCCAGAAAAAGAAACCAGCCAGAACGAGTCCTTTTGTATCTCTGACGAAAAAAACACATTTCTTAAATAAAATATTGTCATTTATCATACTACCGGATACAAAAATTCTGTGGTGGTTCCATGCTATAGCCGGCGCAAAGCATCTTTATCATAAAGCACCCTACGATGCTATCGTCACCTCTTCGCCTCCGCACTCTGTGCATCTGATCGGTCGTCATCTCGCCACCAGGCTCGGTATTCCCTGGATTGCTGATTTCAGGGATCAATGGGCCGGGGGAGTGGTCAGTCATGAACCCACATTTTTGCATCGTAAACTCTATCTTTACTGGCAGCGACAAACCTGCCGTCATAGCGATGCACGGATTGCTGTAACACCGGAGATTGGCAGGAACCTGGAGCAGGAAACAGGGGTCGCACCTGTGACGATCATTCGCAATGGGTACGATCCGAATGATTTTTACAAACCGGAAAAGAGTAAAGCATTTATCTTTTGTCACTGTGGATCCATTACCCGGTTTGCCAATCCTGTTTCCTTGCTCGATGCCTTACAGGTGTTGCGGCAGACGCAGGAAACTCTGTTGTCAAACGTGCAGTTCAAGTTTCTGGGTATGGACGTGACAGGCACATTTCAGAACGAGATCGATTACCGCGGATTACAGGATCTGGTTTCCTGGCGAGGATATCGATCGCATGACGAGGCCATGCGGCATTTGTGCAATAGCGATGCGCTGATATTGCTGGCCAAAGGTGAAAAAGAGGCTCGTTTTGTTCCCGGTAAGGTCTATGAATATCTGGGCTCACAAAAGCCAATCCTGGCTTTGACCAATGTCAAAGACACCTGTTCGTTATTAAAGTCATTCCCGGGCGTTTGGTTATGTGATCCAGAAGATCAAAATACCATACAGCGATCGATCATGGAAATCGTCAAGAATAAATCGTCGATAAATGCCGTTACCAGAGATACACACTCTATGACACGGCAATTTCAAACACAACAACTTGCAATGCTTTTGAATCAGATTACAGGATAAGGTGGAATGGAGTTTTTGAACAAGATTGTTTTTATAGTCATGTGTTGTACGGTATTCGCTTTTGGTCAGGACTATTTGTGGCCTACCAATGCGAGTAAAGCTTTGACGTCGTCGTTTGCAGAATCCCGACGCAGCCGGTTTCACGCAGGTATCGATATCAAGACCTGGGGTCAGGAAGGTTATCCTCTATACGCCATACGTGATGGTTATATTTCACGCATTCGTGTCTCCCCTTACGGCTATGGCAGAGCTCTTTATATCACCCTCGATACAGGTGAGATCGTCATTTATGGCCATATGCAAAAGTTTAATGCCGACATCGAAGCGTATGTCTGGCAACAGCAACAGCAGCAAAATTCTTTCAGCGTAAATCTTTGGCCTGGTCGCAATCGTTTTGTGGTCAAACAGGGAGATTTGGTCGGCTATACCGGGCAAACAGGGATAGGTTATCCCCATTTGCATTTTGAAATGAGAGACTCTGCCAACAGACCCTTTAATCCTTTGTCAAAAGGATATCAATTACAGGATACTGTCCGGCCGATCATCACCAAGATCGCGGTCTTTCCGATCAATGCGTATTCGCAGGTGCAGGAGGATGTTCGTCCTGTTATCTTTTATCCACAGCGTCTCGCCCCAGGTCAATACCGCATCACTCAACCCATACAAGTGGATGGGCAGATCGGATTTGGGGTGGATGCCTATGACCAAATGAATGGTATTAGCAATAAATTCGGGACCTATATCAATCAGCTGTTTATAAATGATCAACTGGTTTTCGATGCAAAATATGACCGGTTTTCATATGATGTCAATAATCATCTGAAACTGGATCGGGATTATCGTTTCATGTCTCAGGGCAAGGGAACGTTTTATAAACTTTATCGCGACAAGGGTAATCGATTGCCTTTTTATGGCAGTTCTCAACTCTTTTACGGAGTTGTGGATTTTATTCCTGCGGAAGGAAATAGCCATTACACAGGTTCGACCTATCCGGCCGACAATGGTGTGATACAGATGACGGGTGAGCAACATGAATTGAAAATCATCTGTCTCGATTTTTGGGGAAATCAAACAGAGGTGACCGGCGTTTTACAAAGGAATCGTATAGAACCTCAGCGCTCTGATGAGCCAAACATCTCTGCGGATGGGGATTCGATTACAGCCCACTTTACAGCTGAATATTTTGATACGTTTATTCGACTGGAATGGACGTTTAGCCGTATCCCTGATTTTGTGCCCCGTATTGTCGCCAATATGACGCTGGATCGCAGCCAACCCATCGGGTTGTTTCGAACAGGGGAAAGGACCTTTTGGGGCGTATTGGATATCTCACATATCGATGGTCCGGTAAGGTTGGATGTTCATGCCGGGGGTGAGCGTCTTATCCAATGGTTACCCTTTACACGGGTCGAGGTCAATGAAGATAAAGAGATTCGATCCGAGGATGGGGATTTTGCAGTGGAATTTTATTCCAATTCCCTGTTCCGGGATATCTTTGTGCGGATAGATCAGGAAGCTCCGAAATCTTCTGAAGGGCTGGTCTTTGCAAGCCAGGCTTATACTCTGGCGCCTCAGGATGTTGCCCTGGATGATGGGGTGTCGTTGCGATTCACATTCGATCCGACAGACTCGTTATCCGACAAACTGGCCATCTTTGCCAGAGGGAGGCAGGATCGTTGGTATTTTGTCAACAATAAAAAGGATCATCGCTTGCGGACCCTGGGCGGCAATGTGACCACTTTGGGTACCTATGCTCTGGCCTATGACACTGAGCCTCCGGTCTTGTATTCTTTGCATCCTTCCCAGAATGCCCGCCTGAGCGACCCCCGGCCGACTTTACGCGCGCGTTTTGCCGACGCGCTTTCGGGTATAAGTGGAGAAAGAAATATGCAACTCTTACTGGATGGAAAACGGGTTATTGCAGAGTATGATCCGGAAAAAGCGTCTTTGTTTTACTCGCCGAGACAAGATTTGTCCCCGGGTCAGCACAGCGTGCAAATCATTTTGCGGGATCGATGCGGCAATGTGACCCGTCGCGAGCATCAATTCTATATTCCCTAAATATAGGCAGGAACACCATGATTCCGATCAAAGATGACAATCCCACCCAGAGTACGCCCTTTGTGACCGTCACACTGATTGCACTCAATGTGGTCATCTTTATCTATCAACTCACCATGTCGCCGCAACATATGGTCGAGTTTACCCGGCACTATGCTGCGATTCCGGAACAGATCAGCCAGGGAAAACAGCTATATGCTATTTTTACCTCGATGTTTTTGCATGGGGGGTTATTGCATTTATTGGGCAATATGCTCTATTTATGGATTTTTGGTGATAATATTGAACATATTTGCGGGCATGGTCGGTTTTTGGCGTTCTATCTTTTATGCGGATTATTTGCGTTTTTTAGCCACTATATTACCATGCCAGGCTCTGATGTTCCCATGGTCGGAGCCAGCGGTGCCATATCCGGTGTATTGGGAGCCTATGCGATCCGGTTTCCACGGGCAAGAGTGCATGTTTTTATCTGGTTCTTTTTCTTTATATATACGGTGGTCAAGATTCCGGCGATATATGTGCTGGGAATCTGGTTTGTGATGCAAATATTCAGCGGTTTGGCGGCAGCGGGCGGGCAATCCGGAGTGGCGTTTTTTGCTCATATTGGCGGATTTATTGCAGGATTGATTTTTATCCGCTATTTTGAGCGTCGGTCCTATCGGGCGCGAATGAATTCCGACTGATTATTTTAAAAAAAAGAGGCGATCATTTGTATTTTTATCTTGACAAGTGTTCGCTTTTTTTGTATCTTTTGGGTGAACAAATGTTTACATTGTGACAGACAAAATAAACGAATGTTCTCGACATGAAAAAAGAATTGACCGAAAAACAACGGCTGGTTTATGAAACGATCCGCGACTATCAAACAGAATTTGGTTATTCACCTTCGGTGCGTGATTTGGCAGAGAGGCTGGGTCATGCTTCACCGGCCGGAATCCACAAGATACTCAAAGTCCTGCAGGAAAAGGGGTATCTGGCAAAAAGCGATAAGGGCAAGAGCCGGAGCCTCGGTTTATTAAAGAGCGATCCGGAAAACGAGGGCAGGACCATCAAAGCACCTGTTGTCGGGCATGTGGCTGCGGGTTCGCCTCAGCTTGCTTATGAAGAGAATGAAGGAGAATTTATACTGGATGGCAACTGGCTTTCGGCAGAAAAACCCTTTTTGCTCAGAGTTCAGGGATTCAGTATGATCGATGCCGGGATCCGGCCAGGGGATTTGCTGGTGGTAGAACCTGTACAATCGTGTCATAATGGCGAAATCATTATCGCTCTTTTGGAAGATGAGGCCACTGTGAAACGATTTTACCGAGAGCGTGATCGCATCCGATTACAGCCTGAAAATGAAACCATGCAGCCGATATATATCGAGCGCAATGATCCTGCGTTCAGGATCATTGGCAGAGTCAAAGGGTTGATGCGAAAATTTGATATAGTATGAATCAGGGAGAATGTTATGTTTATACAAGATCAAATCACGATAGATCATCCGGTATCGAAACCTCAGGTTGATATTCAAAATCCGGGTCTGGTGTTCGAGTCTGCCATGACAGAGATCAATCAATTTTTTTCCAGATTGTATGATCGATTTCAGATCACGGCCCAGGAATTCGAATCCTATCTCCTGCACAAAGAACCAAAGATCAAGCATCGGTTGGATGAATTATACGTCAAAATAGACAGCGATGTCTATGGCCGGTTCCGTACCGGGTCATTGACATCCCCCGGATTCAAAGAGTGGCGGGATCATCTCGTCGAATGGAAAAAACTCTTGTTGTCGGCGTTGCGGCTCTATGAGATCGATTGTACTGCCGATAAAGGATTGTTGGAACATTCGATCAATTGATCCGATGGGGTCTGCCAGGCGTTTCAATCATCCATGGTCAACAGAATCTTTCCGGTGGTCTGCCGGCTGGCCAGTTTTTCGTGCGCTGTGGCGGCTTTTGATAATGGATATTCCTGATCAATATGCAGCACAAGATCACCGGACATGAGCCAGTGAAATAGATCGCGGGCCCGTTGATTGAGGCGCTCGCGATCCGGTATATAGTGAAAAAGCGAAGGCCGGGTAAAAAACAGTGATCCTTTTTGGTTAAAGATCGTAAGATCCAGGGGCGCTACCTTACCGCTGGATTGGCCAAACAAAACCATTGTTCCCAGCGGTCGCAGACAATTGAGACTCTTTTCAAAGGTGTTCTTGCCCACAGAATCATAGACCACATGAACCCCTTGACCGCCAGTCAGTTCCTGGACCTGTTTTTCGAAATCTTGTTCAGAATAGACAATGGCCTGGTCTGCGCCCAGCGATTTGACACGCTCTGCTTTTTCGTGCGATCCTGCAGTGCCGATGACTTTTGCCCCACAGAGTTTCGCGATCTGAACCAAAAGCGATCCCACTCCGCCGGCTGCAGCATGCACAAGAGCGATATCGCCCTTTTTTAAAGCAAAGGTAGACTTTAGCAGGTAATGTGCGGTCATGCCCTGCAGCATGATTGCGGCTGCCTGCTTTGCAGGTATGTCCTGCGGGATCTTGACGGTGCGGTCTGCAGGGGCGATAACATAGTCAGCATAAGCGCCTGGAACGGTGGCAAATGCGACATGATCTCCTGGCGAGATATCCTTTACTCCTGAACCGGTCTCGATCACCGTGCCCGCACCTTCAAGACCAGGTACAAAAGGCAATTCTTTGGGATAGAGCCCTGTACGATGATAGATGTCGATGAAATTCACGCCCGCCGCTTGCATTTTGACCAAGAGTTCGCCCTTGCCTGGTTTCGGCTGGTCAATGCTTTGATAGTCCAAAACCTCTGGACCACCGGTTTTTGAAATGAGAATTGCGTTCATAGAGTTTCCTTGGCGTTTGTTCAAATTCTAGTTTTATCAACAATGCTTTTTTGTCAAAGCATCCGGTTTTTTTAAAACGTCGTAAATGCTCATAGAATGACTATAGCTAGTATTTCTGTTGATTTTTAATACTATATTTTGTACCTTTATCATTATTTATCAGTTGGGAGGATGATGAAAGTGGCAAAAACAAAACCACAAGATTGGCATGCCTATTGGGGCAAGTACCAGGACGTGACCTTTTTGCAAGAACGGTCGCAAAATCTGGATGAAACGCTGAGTGATATAGAAAATGAATTTGGTATCAAATTGTTGTCCGGAGACCATATTCTGATTATCTCTGCGCTTGAAGATCGTATCGAAGAACTGGAAAGTTTAACCGCTCATGCCGATGCTGAGGGTGTACAGGGTGAACTTTTTTAAGCAGTAGGAGTTTATTTGTCTGATTCAAAAAATGCCGGTGTCACCTCTTCGCGAATCAAATTCTGTGATTTACGATGCGAACATGCAACATTCGCCGATCAGGAACACGTCGATGGCAGCAATAGCTGCAGAACCTTTGCTGCTCTCTATTGCAAACAATTGCAGCAATTGGTGACAAAAAACGCACCTTGTGCCGTTTTATTCGGTCAACGCCGGCCTAAATCAACCCTTTAATACCGGCTTTTCATATCCGTATAGGATGAAAATATCGAGTATCTTTTGGCCCCGCTTATGGTGGGGCTTTTTTGTCATTTTACCGGGTCCCTCAAACAAGCGCCGGGTTCTGCCAGAGACTCTCTGATTACCCGAGATCGATAAACGATATGAACGGAACAAAGAGCGATGATGGGCATGGAATTGCTGATGATTCTCGGCCTCGCCATAGGACTTGCCATGGATGCCTTTGCTGTCTCTATTGCCGCCGGAACCAACACCCTAGTGATCGGAAAAAGAGCGACCTTTCGTATCTCTTTTCATTTCGGACTTTTTCAGGGTCTGATGCCCATTCTGGGTTGGTTGGCCGGTACCAGGATTGCACCCCTCATTCAATCGGTCGATCATTGGGTGGCGTTTTTTTTATTGAGTTTTATCGGTGGAAAAATGATTCTTTCAGGATCTGATGGCGATTCAGATTCACCACCGACGAATCCCTCCAGAGGATGGAATCTGGTCATGCTCTCAATTGCGACCAGTATCGATGCCCTTGCTGTCGGTCTCTCTCTGGGGATGCTCAACGTCCGAATCTGGTTCCCGAGCCTGGTCATCGGCATCGTCACCGGACTTTTATCTCTGGTAGGTGTCTTGTTCGGCAATCGTCTTGGAATGCGATTTGGACGTCGAATTGAGATTGTCGGAGGACTGATTTTACTTTTTATCGGGCTGAGAATTCTTTATTCTCGTCTCTTTACCTTGTCGGGTTAGTTTATTGGTTTTACCTCAATCAAGGATGAATATGCTATCGAGATCGCTGATTCATAAAAGCCGGGCGCCGTTTGTTATTTTTCTTGCACTATTTTTAATCGTCTGTGCAGGTCACAAACCTACCTATCCGCCGTTCACAGAAAAATCGTATGATCAGGTCGTCGAAAACTGGTTGCAACGATTTTCATCCAAGCAGGGTGCTGATAGCCTTGTGTTGCTCGGTACGAGTACTCAGGACAGGCCCATCTGGGCTCACCGGTTTGGTCAGGGATCAAGAACCGCTCTGGTCATGGGGGGGATTCATGGAGATGAACACAGTTCCGTTTGGTTAATGTCAATGTGTTTAGATACTCTGGCATTTATGGATTTTGATTCTGTGAAAATATATGTCATACCGGTTGCCAATCCGGATGGCCTCGTCAAGAATACACGCCAAAATGCGAACAAAGTGGACTTGAATCGCAATTTTCCTACAGCAAACTGGAAACCCAGCGCGGGTGAGCGATCCTATGCTCCGGGCCCATTTGCCGGTTCCGAGATCGAAACCCAGATTCTTGTCAGGTTTTTAAGCGAGCATCAGCCGGCATTCATCATCACAGCGCATGCGCCACTGGCTTGCGTGAATTACGACGGTCCTGCGGAGAACTATGCCGCTGTTATGGCAGAGATAAGCGGCTATCCTGCAAAATCGGATATCGGATATCCGACTCCCGGCTCTATGGGGACTTTTACAGGAGACGAACGGCAAATACCCACCATTACCTTAGAGTTGCAAAAAATTGAATCTCCCGAACGCATGCATGATCATGTCAGAGCGGTTCTGGCTGCCTTGAAACTATTACAAAATCAGATTTCCTGATCCGTCCTCGGGTTACCAGTCGATCGTCTCTCCAGCCACATTCAAATTGACATCTGTATTGATATCAAAATTAAAAATATTTTCCGGATGGACAAGACGAACAGCTTTGATATTCTTGATTTCATCCAGCGAGGTTGCCTGATCTCCGTATCCATTTGTGCCTTTTTGACTCGACCAGTATAACAGCTTTTTATCCTCGTTATCCTTTATCCAGCCTAAAAAGATGGTCGAATGTCCCAGCCCGGATTTCCAGGAGATATTGACAAAATCTCCCGGCCGGCACTGTCTGGGTTCTATGGGCCGACCCATCTGAGAGTATTGTACAAGCGCAAAGTCATTGCCAAAGCCGTCTGCATTCCAATATCCCCAGAACTTGACATTGTCCTCACGGCGACTGCCATCGGGTTCCTGCATACGCAAGGCTTCGTAATGGGTTTCAGACAGGGATGCATGTCCTTCCGGCATCATAAGATTCATGGCCTCGATAAATGCGGTATAGGTGGCTCCGCTACAATAGCTGGATTGTCTGGGAATCTCTATCAGAGGTCTGTTAAAGAGTTTCAAATTATAAGTAACCGGTGATTCCGGCGGATCGGCGGTAATACCAATGAAATATGTTCCACCGTCCATGGCTTTTGATTGAACCGTGTCGATGGCCTTTAGGATATAGGCATTGATCCCATCGATAGTTTTACCCAATCGTTCATAGTGCTGTGTATGATGAGGTCCGGGCAACTGTGATGAATCCAGTATGAACCACGATCCGTCATCTGTGGTGGCCTCTGGGAAGGCAATCTCTTGTTCGGCTGGCTCTGTGTTCTGATCAGACTGGGATCCACAGCCAATAATCACCAACAATGTAGAGAACATCCCCATAGCAATAATCTTTTGCATTCGTCTTTTCCTCAACCTTTGGCTGGCATTTCAATAATATTTCCGTTGATATCATTATTTTTACTGGTACAGAGATATCTGATCAAATCAGCGATGGCTTCTGGTTTTACCCATTTATCATGATCAGCGTCCGGCATATACCCTTTATTGGCAGGAGTGAGAATAATACTGGGAGCAATGGCATTGACCTGAATATTGACCTCTTTGCCTTCCTGTGCCAATACTTTTGTGAGGGTATTCAAGCCTGCTTTGGAGACGAGATAGGCTCCCTTTTTAGGGCCGGGATTCATCGTGGCGAGTGCTGATATATTGATAATTTTACCATAGTGTCGTTCCATCATCGCCCGCATCACAGCCTTGCTCATCAGGAACACAGATAAAAGATTCATATTCATCATTTCATTCCAGGTCTGCAATTCTGTGTCCACAACGAGTTTGCCCCCTGCAAACCCCCCTGCGATATTGATGAGAATTTCAATGCTGCCGAGTTTTTCCAGTATATTCCGGGTCGCTTGGTTTACACTGCTCTCATTGCTCAAATCTGCTTTGACAAAAATAATGTTTCCAGAAGTGTTTTTGGCATATTCAGCCAGTTCGGGATCGTGATCATGTCGGGAAATCGCGGCCACATTGGCGCCACGATCCAAAAAGCTATGTACGACCGGACGCCCCAAGTTGCCGGTAGCGCCTGTGATGATCACATTCTGGTTGCTGAAAAGCATCGGTCCTCCCTTGGTTTATGAATATAGGCTGTGGTTGTTGATCGTTGTTGCATGATCCATCAGCTGGACTCCATGGGATTATACATGGGCTCATCGAGTTGAGTGGCATATTGTAATCGATATAACCGGTGATAGATTCCTTTTTTCTCTATCAGCTCATCATGAGTGCCGATTTCACGAACTCTTCCTTTGTGCATTACAATAATACGATCTACATTTTGTATCGTAGAAAGCCGATGCGCTATGATCAAAGAAGTGCGTCCGTGCATGAGCTTGTTTATGGCATCGCGAATCAAGAGTTCTGTTTCGGTATCCACATTGGAGGTGGCTTCGTCGAGAATCAAAATTTTAGGATCAAAAGCGAGAGCACGTGCAAATGAGAGCAGCTGTTTCTGTCCCAATGACAGATTCGACCCTCCCTCATTGAGTTCGTGCTGATACCCATCCTCAAAACGTTCTATAAAAGCATGAGCATTGACATCTGTGGCAGCTTTTTTTACCTGTGCCATGGAAATGTTTTCATTCCCCAGCCTGATATTATACTCGACGGTTCCGGAAAAAATAAAGATATCCTGTAAAACGATTCTTATACGCTGTCTCAGCTCGGTCCGATCCAGGCAACTGGTGTCGACACCGTCGAGAAGAATTTTACCTTGTGTCGGCTCGTAAAGACGGCTAATCAGGTTGATAATGGTTGTTTTACCCGCTCCGGTGGCACCGACGATCGCGACTTTTTCACCTGCCTCAATTTTGAACGACACGTCTCTGAGTACCAGCTCGTCCGGCTTGTAGCCAAAGGATAGATTTTGGAATTCGATTTCCCCTTTGGCCGGCGGCAGGGACTGAACGTTATGGGGACGAACGATTTGTTCGGGTTCATCCAGGAGTTTGAATATTCGCTCACTCGATGCCATAGCCGACTGCATGATATTGTATTTTTCTGATAGATCGCGGATGGGCTGAAAAAATCGCTGGACATATTGAATAAAAGCGACCACGACCCCGAATGTAACGGTTCCAGCAAAGATATTCACCCCCCCATACCAAAGAATCAGGCCTATCGCAACAGCACTGATGATCTCGATAACCGGGTAAAAGACTGCATAATAGTGTATGGTCTGTAAATAGGCAACCAGGTGGTCTTTGTTCAGTCTGTCGAAATGTTCCTGGTTGCGCTGTTCCCGGTTAAAAATTTGTACCACAGCCATACCCGAAATGTTTTCTTGCAGGTAACTGTTGATCTTGGCAATACGCAAACGCACTTTACGATATGATTCTCTGACTTTGGTTCTGAATAGAAAGGTGGCATAAAAAATGATGGGCAACACCGTAAATGTGATCAACGCCATTTTCCAGTTCAGATTGAGCATGACAATGACGATTCCCAAAAGCACAAATATGTCGCCAAAAATCGCCACCACACCGCTGGAAAGCATATTGTTGAGCGTTTCGACATCATTGGTGGTCCGCGTGACCAGGCGTCCGACCGGATTCTTGTCGAAAAAGGAGAGGGGCAAGCGTTGAAGATGAGAAAAAATTTTCATGCGTATATCATACATGACATTTTGCCCGATCCATTGCGTCAAATAGGTTTCACTAAAGGAAACCCCCCCTTCGATGATGAGGACAACAAGATACAAAAGAGCGATCCATTGTAACCCGGATATGATCCCGGGTTCGATATATCGATCGATGGAAATTTTAAGGAGCAGGGGACCTAAAAGCTGGGCTCCGGCTCTGAGCAACAGTAAGGTCACAGCGAGAATGACCTGCCATCGATACGGTCTCAGAAATTTTAATAGTCGCCGCATCAATCGACTGTCATAGGCCTTACCAAGGACTTCTTCTTCACTATAATTCACAATATCTTGCTTTCTCTTTAAAGCTCTTCCAATGATTTTTCCAGCAACTGTTTTTCATAGAGCTTGGCATAAAAACCATTATTTTGAATCAATTGATCGTGTACCCCTTGTTCGGCAATTTGTCCGTCCCGCAACACAATGATTTGATCTGCATCCCGGACAGTAGAGATGCGGTGCGATACGAGTAAGCAGGTTTTTTCCAGCATATCGGAGCGTAACCGGGAAAGAATCTGCTCTTCTGTATAGGTATCGACAGCAGATAGGGCATCGTCGAGAATCAAAATTTTCGGTTGCTTGATCACCGCACGGGAAATGGCTGTGCGTTGTTTTTGGCCACCTGACAGGGTAATCCCCCGTTCTCCGATAACCGTCTGCAGCCCTTTGGGGAATTGATCGAGGTCGAGTTTGATTTGTGACGTTTCCGTGGCCTGTTCAATTTCAGGTATGGTGGGTTCCGAAAGTCCGAAACCGATATTCCCTTCCAGTGTATCTGAGAACAAAAAGGTTTCCTGCTGCACATAGCCGATATGTTTGCGCAATATTTTTAATGGAATCTCCCGATAATCCCTGCCATCGATGATAATTTGCCCTGAGGTCGGTTCAACCAGACGCGGCAGTAAATTGACCAGTGTGCTTTTACCCGATCCTGTCGTACCGATAATCGCCATGCTGGAGCCTGGCTCGATCACGAATGAAATGTCTTTGAAAACATACGGCTCGTTATCCGAATATCTAAAGGAGACATTTTTAAATTCGATATGTCCCTTGATCTTTTTAACAGTGTGGTCGGTTCGGTCAGTATCGCTGATCATCGGTTTTTCCTCGAGAATACCGTGAATGCGGGCAGCTGATGCCAGACCCTGTTGCCACAGATTCAAGACCCAGCCCAAGGCGATCATGGGCCAGCCCAACATGCCCAGATACATGACAAAGGCCACAAGATCTCCGATACTCAACTGGTTCTGAGCGGCTTTGATACCTCCGAGCCAGATCACGACGATGATCCCTATGCCGAGAAGTATTTCAATCATTGCGCGCAGGCTCGCGCGTATGGTCGCTAAAGAGAGATTGCGATTTACCAGTTCGCGGTTAAGCTGGCTGAAATTTTCGATCTCGTGATTTTCCTGCACATAAGATTTGATGATGCGAATGCCGGACAGGTTTTCCTGGGTTTTGGCAGTCACGGTTGAAAATTGTTCCTGAATTCTCCTGAATCGTATATTGATTTTAGCCAGTAACCGGTTCACGACGACCGCGACAACAGGCAGGGGCAACAAGGCAAATAATGTAAGCCGTACATCTATATTGAGCAGAAAAATGATGGCGACCAGAGCTGTCAGAACGGTATTGAAAAGATGCATGATGCCAGGTCCCATCATGGAACGGATCGCCTCCAGATCATTGGTCGCTCTGGCCATCAGGTCACCTGTTTTATGCCGGTGATAAAAATGACGCGACAGGGAAAGCAGGTGAGAAAAATAATCATTTCGCATATCGTATTCGATTTCCCGAGATACTCCGATAATGATTTTTCTCATGCCAAAACGAAAAATAGCCTGAAGAATCGCAAACAGAAGAAAAAGAGCGGCATAGGCAATCAAAACCTGCACAATGGTTTGCTCGCTGATCACTTGCGCAAGCCAGGAATAAAAAACATCCGACTCTGCAGGTTTTTCAAATTCGATATATTTTATGGCATATCGAAGGATCCAGGGGGTGGTCGTTTGAAAAAATACGGTAAAAAGTATACAAACCAGTCCGCCGAAAAGGTACAGACGATACTTAAAGATATACGGGTAGAGAAACGCATTTAATGCTTGTTTTTTGCTGTTCATAAGTCCGGTAAACGTTGGATTTATTTCAAGGAGAACGAATAACCTGTTCCATTCACCCCATCCGCAGGAAAGGATCGCATCTTGGACAGATGTTATTCATGGGCTGACCAGGTTTTAATATACGGTTTTTTTCTATAACCTGAAACAGTAAAGGCGATGCAATTATTGCATCGCCTTTACAACGTCTATTGAGGAGAGAATATTCTGTGTTTTTATTTGATCATGAGCATGCGCCGGGTCGCATTCCATTCAGAGGTTTTGATCTGATAGAAATAGATCCCTGAGGGTTGTGAAATGCCCTGATCATCACGTCCATCCCACATCACCTGATAGCGACCTGCCGGTTGTTCGCCATAGGAGAGCGTGCGAATTTTTTGTCCGATTGCATTGTATACCGCCAGATCGATAAATGAAGATTTTGGTAAATGAAAGCTGATCTGGGTTTCCGGATTAAATGGATTGGGATAGTTTTCCAGTAGGGCGAATTCCGAAGGAATTCCCGATTCCTGACGGTTTACGGTTGTTTCAAAGTCGATGCTAAAAACCGCATTGCTGGTATCAGAGAATCCGGTGCCGAGATCGGTCACAGCAAGGAGGCAGGTTTGTGAGGGCTCGGGTGTGACTTGCCAGGTAAATTGTCCCAGATCCGGGATTGAGTCGGACAGTGTTTCCCAGGTGGCTCCCTGATCACGGCTGAGGTCGATACGAACGGCGCCAGATCCGTTTTCTGTGGACCAGCTGACCTGTTCCCAGGAGTGGATGAGCCAGGTTTCATTGCCATTGGGCTGCATCAGCGTCAGGCTGCCGGCCTGAGCAATAGAGAAAAATGCATCGCTCATGTCCATAACCTGGCCATCATTTGTTTGTACCCGAACAAGACAGCTTTCCGAAGTCGGGCCAGATACTGTCCAGTAAACCTGTCCGCTGTCCGGCATGGATTCAAACAGAGATTCCCATGTAGCTCCCCCGTCGCGGCTGAGGTCGATATTGACCGGCAGACTATTATTTTGGCTTTCCCAGGTAATCAGTGCAAGGTCTTCGATTGTCCAGACTTGCTCGCCATTTGGAATCAGGAGCGTGATTGAGCTCTGTACAATGGCAAATCGGTTGTCACTGACGTCCTGGACATCGGGATTTGCACTATCGCTGATACGAATCCAGCAAGAGTCTGAAAGGGTTTCGGGTACTGTCCAGCTGTATTGACCATTATTAGTGACTTGTTGCGCAATGGCAGACCAGGTTGTTCCATCATCATAGGTGATTTCAATATCCACCTGGGGGATAGCGCCACTGCTTTGCCACAGAATATCTTGTTCCTGGCCAGGAGACCATTTTTCACCGCCATTGGGTACGAGCAGGGTCAGTCCCGGCGAACGAATCGCGAATCTGTCATCACTGGTATCGGTGATTTCCGGAACAGTGCTGTCGGTGATACGAATCAGACAGGAATCAGATTCAGGTTCGGTGACCTGCATGTCATACTCTCCGGTATTTTCAATTTCAGAAGCTATTGTCATCCAGGTGTCACCATTATCGCGCGATAATTCGAGGTTAACCTTTTCGACCAGTCCGGTACTTTGCCAGCGAAGTACATAGGTTTCACCGATGGCCCAGGCTTCGCCACCGTTGGGCTGCACCAGAGTCAGGCTGGGCCCGACGATGGTAAAGGGTCTGGCCATATTCGCAACCTGGCCATTGTCCAGATGGGTGATGCGAATCAGGGCTTCTGTTGTGGCGGGTCCTTCGACATCCCAAAAGGCAGCGCCGTCATCCGGTGTTTGGGCATTGATGATTTCCCAGGTTGCGCCGTTATCACGGCTGAGTTCGATTTGCACGTTACCGGACATGTCAGCGGATGTCCAGGTTATGGTATATTGAATATCCGTGGGGATGATATCTCCGGGTTTGGGGGCAGTAACAGCCAGATCACTTTTTCCGCCAAAAAAGAGATAGACGCTGCCGGATTTTTCGCCATTACTGTCGTTTTCGGGTGCTGAAATCAGCAAGTCAGGGTATTCGTCGCCATTGATGTTGCCACCGCTAACGCTAAAACCGGCTCTGTCGTCAGCACCTTCGCCGATAAAGATCGCATCTGCATCTGCCAGAGAGCGTTCAAAGGGTTGGTTTTGTGTCCAGTCTTGTCGCCCCAGGATGAGATAAGCTTTACCTCTTCCGGTGTCGGCATAATAGGCGCCGACGAGAAAATCATCATAGCCATCCATATTGATATCACCGACAGAGCGCAGGTCATAGCCGGCATGATCTGAAGGTTTTTCGCCGAGGTATTTAGCGACAGCCACCTCTTCGATGTTCATATTGGGCACATAGGGAGTGGTTTGTCCGAGGACCACAAAGACGATGGAGCGGTTTTCGCCCGCAATAATCATATCCTGAAGGCCATCACCATTAACATCGCCGCCGCCCATGAGGTTGGCACCGATACCGCGATTGCGTTGTTCGGGACCGATAAAGGATGCATCTGCATCGGCAAGTGATCCATTGACTTGCCAGCCCGTTGTTTTGCCATAGAACAGGTGGACTTCTCCTCGATTCATGATCGAATCGCGATCAGCGCCATGAGAAGCGACGATAAAGTCGTTGAGCCCATCTCCGTCGATATCACCGACACCAGCCACCCGGTGACCGGCCATATCGCCTTCTTCTTCGCCATAATAAGAGGCATCGGCCGAATCCATGCTGACATCCATTTCCCAACCTGTTTCTTTGCCGAAAAAGACATAGACTTTGCCGGCATCGGGTGCGAACTCGTCGCTAAATCCGGCTCCGATGATAAAGTCATCGATATGGTCGCCATTGATATCTCCGGTTCCCATGACATGACCGGCCTCAGAGGTTGCTCCGACACCGAGATAGGTCGCATCAGCCGCATCACCCAGGGATATATCTTTTTGCCAGCCTGTTTCCTTGCCGAAAATGATATAGACTTTACCGGCATTATTTCCTGTTTGGTCATAGAATTTCACCCCGATACCGATATCGTCGATACCGTCATTATTGACATCGCCGATGCCAAATACATCGTGACTTGCCCGGTCGGTGATTTCTTCACCTAAAAACGAAGCATCGGCTTCTGCGAGATTGATGGGGCTTTGCCAGGAGCCGGGCCGGCCGAAAATCAGATAGACTTTACCATTTCTGTTATCAGCCTGGCTGTTATCCGGTGCAGCGATGAGAATATCTTCATAGCCATCGCTGTTGACGTCTCCGACTACAGAAATGTGATAGCCGGCTTCATCATTGTCATTCTCGCCTACAAATTTTACAGGTGCAGATTGCAGACCGATTTCCCCATTGAATTGCGCCCATAGCATAAATGGAAAGAAAACAGTCATTAATATTAAACGTTTAACCATGTGCATTTCCTCTATCCTTTCCGAATTTAGGTTAAAGATGTCCAGCTAGGAATTCTTGAAAACTTTGCAAAAACCAGACCAGATATGGTGGTAAACTCTTGTATGGATATACGAAAAAAAGACTTTTTTGAAGAAAACATTCTTTTTCATTGACGGTGATCGGTCTATAAAGTCCACATATAGTGGGTGCTAGAAAAAATGTGATATAAAATAGTTTTTTCTCTTGACTTTTAGCCCAGGAACAACTATTTTCAAGTTGTAGGTGGGGAAAAGTGGTAGAAAATGGTAAACAGTGGAGCTTTGTGGGGAATTTTTGAGTTTTTTCTATGGTTCTATTTATAAAGGTCCTGTATTATGTTGGCGCTACTTGGCACATATTCGAACAGTTTGGATGAAAAAGGCCGAGTAGCAATTCCAGCCAAATTTCGCAACGCACTTGCTCCTGAGTGCAATGACAGACTATTTATTACGCGTGGCCTGGGAGACAACATTGCCGCTTATCCAAAGCCTGAGTGGGAGCGATATGTAAATGCCTTGTTACAATATAATAAATTAGACGAAATTACCAAGGCAAAAATGTTTCGGCAGGTGATGGGGCGGGCCAGTGAGGTGGTGTTCGATAAGCAGGGTCGTATCAATATTCCCCAGGACTTGTTAAAGCATGCAAAACTCGACGAAAGCAGAAATGTTAAAATAGTGGGGGTTGGAAAGTATTTAGAGATTTGGAATTCCGAATTATATGCCAAGGAAGCAGGTCCCGAAGAAAAGCTGTTCCAGGAGACCATGGGTTCCATTAATTTGAGTCTCAATTATAACAATGACGGGCTCGACTAGGGTGGTGAATTGAGTGTCTCATATCACAAGCCTGTCTTGTTGGATCGCGTTCTTGAACTGTTGCGGGTGGATGATTGTCGTGTGGTGGTTGATTGCACAGTTGGAGATGGCGGATTTTCCAAGGCGTTTTTAACTCGAGTGCCAGAGATTCAAATATATGGGTTCGATCTGGATCCGGAAGCGATGGAACGAGCCAAACAGCGATTGGCAGCCTGGTCTGATCGATTCCATGGTTTCCTGGGCAATTTTAAGGATGTAGACGAGTTGATACCCCCAGAGGTGGTTGGGCATGTGGATGCGGTTGTGGCCGATCTGGGGGTTTCTTTTTTGCAGCTTTCCGAGGCCAATAAAGGCTTTATGTTTTCGGAAAACGGTCCTCTGAGTATGAAGATGGGGCCGGCTATCGAGCGCGATGCGTTTACGGTGATTAACGAGTCCACAGAGCGCGAATTAGCAGATATTTTTTTCCATTTTGGCGAAGAACGCCAATCCAGACGGATCGCAAGGGCGGTGGTAAAGCAACGCCAATCCGCGCCCGTTGAGACGACCACTGATCTGGCTGAAATTGTTCGCAATGTGAGTCGTAAAGATCATGTGGTCAAGACGTTGGCGCGTATATTTCAGGCACTTCGTATTTATGTCAACGACGAATTGACGAGTCTGGATCACTTTTTACCCAGAGCGATATCCATACTTCGGCCCGGTGGCCGCCTCGCAGTCCTCTCATATCACAGCTTGGAAGACCGTCGGGTCAAACGATTCATACATGCGCAAGAACATCCCTGCACATGTCCGCCGCAATTGCCGGTTTGTATTTGTGGGAAAAAGCCCACATGTAAAAACATAACCAAGCTGGTGCGACCGGATGCAGATGAAATCAAACGGAACAAGAGCGCACGTTCGGCGCGGTTGCGGGTGGTGGAAAAATGTTAGCAACCCGAAAAAAAAAGATCATATTGCCGTTTAAAAAACCCCGGCAACGCAGAAAAATGATTTTCTGGTTGGTGGGTTTTGCTGTTCTTGCTCTTGTCAAAGTCTGGCAAACAGTGACAGTCGATGAATTGTTTCGAAAGAATTCGCAACTCAAAGCAGAGTTAAAGCAAGTCGAGGATAAAAATGCGGTCTTGAAAGCCGAAATCGAAAGGTTAAAGCGAGAGGAACGTATTGTCGAAATTGCCAATAGAGAACTCGGACTGGTACATGCCCCGAAAATCGGTCTGACTATTCCGTCGGATGAATAGTACGGCCAGTCTTTTTTCAGTGAAAAAGGGGTGACAGATACGATATGGTCAGCAAGGCAGAAAATAAAAGTCAATGGCGGTTAGCATTTACTAGGCTGGTCACCGTTTTTATTTTTAGCATATTGATTATGCGCCTCATCCAGATCCAGTTTCTTGACAAGGAGGATTTTGAGGTGATTGCAGAAAAACAGTACAAATTTGAAATCAAATTGCCTCCGAAACGCGGTGTGATCTATGATCGCCAATTACGGCCTATGGCTATGAACGTTCCTGCCGTGTCGATTGTGGCCCACCCGAGTCGAATTGCCGATCGTGTGAAAACTGCCAGAGTGCTTTCCGATCTTTTGGGAAACCATCATACCTATTATTTGCGCAAATTTAATTCCTCCCGCGAATATGTTTATATCAGCCGTAATGCCTCCAAAAAGGTGGGAGATCGTTTGGCTGAACTCAACCTTCCGGGGATTACGTTGCAAAATGATCATGCACGTCAATATCCAAAAGGATCTGTTGCATCACAATTGCTCGGTTTTGTGGATATCGATGGACGAGGTCTTTCGGGGATTGAACTCGCATGTGAACACTTTATACGGGGCAAGTCTGGCCGTGCCATTTTGCAGCGTACGGCACAAGAGACAAGTCCTTTTGAACGTTCAGAATATCCTATTCGACCTGCACAAGATGGCAAGGATGTCGTGTTGACTATTGATTACGTCTATCAACGCATTGTCGAAAAAGAATTGCACAACGCCCTGAAAGAAAATGATGCGGATAGCGGCATGGTGGTGGTGATGAATCCTCAGAACGGGCATATCCTATCATTGGCGACCGCTCCGTCATTCGATCCAAATAAACCATCGCAGTTTCATCCATCGCGCTGGCGGATCAGACCTATAACAGATCTCTTTGAACCAGGATCCACATTCAAGCCTGTCATCCTGGGAGCTGTTATTAATGAAGACCTGAAATCTCCTGAAGATAAGGTCTATTGTGAGCAAGGAAAATTTGAGTATGTGAATGAAACCATTCATGATACCTCTCCTTATGGGACCCTATCTCTTGCTGATGTGTTGATAAAATCGTCCAATATCGGGATGGCCAAAACTGCTCTAGATGTGGATCGTAATCTTTTGTTCAAATATGCCCGAGATTTTGGCTTTGGTGTAAAGTCCGGGATCGAATTACGGGGTGAAATTGAAGGCATTCTCAAGCCTGTCTCCGAGTGGTCGGGCTTGACCCCAGCAGTACTTGGCTTTGGTCATGAAATCGGCGTAACAGCATTGCAAATGTGTAATATGTTTTCTACCATCGCCAATGGCGGTGTATTAATGCAGCCAACATTGATTAAAGAGATCCGTGACGGTGAGCGCACACTGAGCCGTGCAGAAGAAAAAGGAAATCCTATTCGATACGTTCTCAAAGAAAACACTGCAGACACTCTGAAAAACCTCATGGAACAGGTCGTGCTAAAAGGAACCGGCACCAAAGCCGCCATTGAGGGAATGTCGGTTTGTGGCAAGACCGGGACGGCAAGAATCGTGAGCCCGAAAGGCGGTTATATTTCCGGAAAGTATATCTCGAGTTTTGGAGGGTTTTTCCCAAAGCAGGATCCAAAGCTGTGCATTTTTATTACCTTGCATAACCCCAAAGCGGGTCGCTATTATGGAGGGGATGTCTCTGCTCCTTGTTTTAAGCGGATCGCTGAGCAGATCATCATTCATGAAGGACGCGACTTTTTTCTGGGCCGAGAAGCCTATGACCTGCCCATCGCAGAGAAAACAGTTCCCAGCTTTATTGGGCTGGGCAAAGAGTCTGCACAAAGACTGGCCCATGAAACCGGATTTATGGTCACCTTTAAAGGAACAGGCAATATCGTGACGGCTCAAAACGGCCCCAAAGAATCAGAACTGATTTTAACTCTGGATACTCCTGAGGGCAGAATGGTTCCACAAGTGGAGGGATTGCCTATCCGCAATGCGCTTAACTTGCTGGCGGCTCAACAAATTCGTGCGGTGGTCGATGGCACGGGCAAAGTCATTCAACAGCAACCCGCTCCCGGACAAGTTTTGACAGATGATGAACACGTCTTGCTGAGATGCGAGTCTTCGGTGGATGTACGAAAAATATTAATTCTTTGAGTTGCTATGCAATTGACCCTTTATGAAATAATGAATCAATGTGACCTGAATGGCTCGTGGCTGGGCGAAACGGATCGATTGCATCAAAAAATCAATCAGGTCAGCACAGATTCGCGTTCGATCAATGCGGGTGACGTGTTTGTTGCCTTGAAAGGGGATCGCTTCGATGGTCATGACTATGTCGGCCAGGCCTTGCAGAAAAATGTCCTCGGATCTGTTGTCTCGAGGGCCTGGCAAGAGAGCCAACCGCAAAATGATTTGAACAATATTTTGGTTGTCGATGACCCCTTGACCGCCTTGCAATCTATGGCCACTTTTTATCGGCAAAAATTCGATATACCTGTGCTCGCATTGACCGGCAGTTCCGGCAAGACCACGACCAAAGAAATGATCAGTGCCGTGTTGTCCGGCTCGTTCGCCGTACATCGAAATATAAAGTCATTCAATAATCATATCGGCGTGCCATTAACGCTGTTGGGATTGCGCAAAGAGCATCACCTATGCGTCGCCGAACTGGGAACCAATCATTTTGGCGAGTTGTCCGTTTTGAGCAAGCTGGTGCAGCCTACGATGATCTTGCTCACCAATATCGGCTATGCACACCTCGAAACCTTTGGCTCTTTACATGGTGTGCTTGATGCTAAATTGGAAATTCTGCATGGAACTGCACCGGATGCCAAAGTGATCTATCGTAAGGATGATCCATTTTTAAACCAGGTGGATTGGCACTCCCACCCGACCGTTTCGTATGGATTGTGCGCTGATGCAGATATTCAGGGGACGATTATCGATTGTGACCCAGAGGGCCGGTACCGATTCACATGTCTGGGAAAGGAATTCTCGCTATCTATCCCCGGCCGCCATATGGTCGATAATGCCTTGGCCGCAATCGCCGTCGCCAAGCAGTTTGGGGTTAAAGATTATCGGGAAAAGATCGAGTCTTTTGCTGCGGTCGATCAGCGTATGCAGGTCAAAGAATTCGCCGGCATGACGGTGATTCTGGATTATTATAATGCTAATCCGGATAGCGTATACGCCGCCTTTCAAACCATGTCAGATATAGAAATCAAAGGCGGACGCAGGATTGCCATATTGGCCGACATGTTAGAGCTTGGAGAGCTTTCAAAAACCGAACACGAAAAATTGGCCCAACGGGCACAGGATAATGGTATCGACTCTTTATTTCTTTTTGGCAACGAGATGCGGCATACCTACGAGAGGGCAAGAACACTCGGTATTGATGTGGTAAGATATTTTGAACGTAAACAAGATCTCTTGTCTGCAACCCTGAACTATGCCCAGGCGGGGGATCTGATCTTGATCAAGGGATCACGAGGCATGAAATTAGAGGATGTATGGCACACATTCACTGATAGGACCTGATTATGCTCTATTATCTGCTAGTACCCTTTAGAGAAGAATTTATTTTTTTCAATCTTTTTCGGTATATCACTTTTCGTGCGGCTGCCAGCGCTGTTTTGGCTTTGTTGATCAGCCTGCTGATCGGTCCTGCCATCATTCGACGCCTTAAAAAGATGCAAATTGGCGAAGAAATCAGAACAGATGGACCCAAAACCCATTTGTCAAAAAAGGGAACTCCCTCGATGGGCGGAATCATCATCATAATCAGTGTGTTGATTCCGACATTGCTGTTCGCCAAGATAGGCGAGACCTATGTGTGGTTGGTGCTCCTCTCAACCGTGTGGCTCGGCGCGTTAGGAATGCTGGATGACTATTTAAAGATCGTGAAAAAATTGCCAAAAGGGTTGATCGGACGATACAAGCTGTTGGGTCAAATCGTATTGGGTGTCATTGTGGGGATCGTGGTCTATTACTTTCCCACAGTTGAAGAGGCTCGCTCATCGACCACCTTGCCGTTCTTTAAAAATTATGAAGTCGAGTTTGGCATCTTTTATATCGCTGTCGTAACATTTATCATTACCGCCATGAGCAACGGCAGCAATCTAACGGATGGGTTGGATGGCTTGTTGATCGGGTTGGTGGCCATCTCTTCGATCGCATTCGGGATTATCGCTTATGTCAGCGGACGGGTGGATTTTAGTGATTATTTGAATATTATCTATTTACCGGGTGCCGGAGAACTCGCCATCTATTGTGCCGCTCTCTTTGGTGCCTCGCTGGGATTCATGTGGTATAACACCTTTCCGGCACAGGTTTTTATGGGCGACACCGGTGCACTGGCCGTCGGTGGAGCCCTGGGGACCATTGCGGTGGTCATAAAAAAAGAACTGTTATTGCCTCTGATATGTGGCATTTTTTTACTCGAAAGCTTGTCTGTTATCATTCAGGTTTCTGTGTTCAAACGAACAGGCAAGAGGGTGTTTAAAATGGCACCCTTGCATCACCATTTTGAGTTACTGGGATGGCCGGAACCTCGTGTGGTGGTGAGATTTTGGATCGTGGGAATTTTACTTGCACTGTTGACTTTAACGACTTTTAAAATAAGATGAGCAAATCAAAACTGGAAAAATTTGCACAGATCGATTTTGTCTTGCTCAGCTCTGTTTTGGCACTCGTCATTATTGGGCTGGTTTTTGTTTATTCAGCCTCTTCATACAAGGCCGAACAAGCCTATGGCAACAGTGCTCACTATTTGATTCAGCAAATTGCCCGGGTGATGGTGGGCCTGATGATGATGATATTTGTGGCAATGATCGATTTCAAACGCTGGTTAGAGTGGGCTCCCATTTTTTATGCCTTGAGCGTTTTTTTACTCGTGCTTTTATTTTTACCTTTACCCATTGTCGCCACCATAAAAGGTGCGTCGCGCTGGCTCAGAGTAGGCCCAATAACCATTCAGCCTTCAGATTTTGCCAGATATGCACTTGTGCTTGTGTTGGCACGGGTTTTGGTCTCTGAACGTCGATATCTGGAAGACCTGAACAGCTATATCAAACTGCTCATACTGGTGGGTGCTGTCGCATTACTCATTGCGCTAGAACCCGATCTGGGAACAGCCATGCTCACGATTTTCATCGCCTTTGGCATGTTCTTTTTTGCAGAGATCAATGGAGGCTTTTTGCTGGCAACGATTCTGTCTTCTTTTAGTCTCGGATTGGTCTATATATTGAGAAACGGTTATCAACTGAGTCGTGTACACTATTTTGTTAACCAGTTTACAGAGCGCGAATTCAGCTGGCAAGTCAAGCAGGGATTGATCAGCTTTACTCAGGGCGGTCTCTTGGGAAAGGGGCTGGGTAGCGGCCAGCAAAAATATGATTTTTTACCAGAAGCACACAAAGATTTTATTCTATGTGTTATTGGTGAAGAGATCGGGTTTATCGGTACCTGTTTGGTGTTGGGTTTGTTTTTACTCGTGATTATACGGGGTCTCCGCATTGCCCGCCAGGCCCCTAATGGTTACGGACAGCTTTTGGCAGCAGGAATAAGCCTCGCCATTGGATTGTATGCTTTTATGAATGCTGCTGTCGTTCTTGCAATTGTACCGACGACCGGTATTCCGTTGCCCTTTATCTCATACGGCGGATCTGCCATGGTCACCAACTTGGCAGCTGTCGGGATTTTGCTAAATATTTCTATGCAAGGTTCGGCCTCTTATGAACGTCAAGTGGGTTGGAGGACCCTGCAATCCAGACTCAAACGGCCGGCATTTTCATAATCAGCATCCTGAATGTGAGCCTATGCATCAAAACAATCAAAGCAGGACCTATCTATTTGCCGGTGGCGGAACCGGCGGACATCTCTTTCCGGCGTTGGCGATTGCTCAAAGGATTAAGGAAAAGGATCCTCGATCGCGTATCGTTTTTGTAGGCACCCGTAAGGGGTTGGAGAACCGCATCGTTCCCGAATTTGGTTTTCCGCTTTATCGTTTGACGGTGCGAGGTTTTGATCGTTCGCGGCCCCTGGTCAATCTGTGGATTCTTTTGAGATTGTTTTGGAGTCTTTTACAGGCGCTGGTTCTCGTAATAAGAATCAGACCGGCTGTCGTGATCGGCACAGGGGGGTATGTGAGCGGGCCGGTGTTGTTCATTGCGAACGTTTTAAAGAAAAAAACCATGGTACAGGAGCAAAATAGTTATCCGGGCATCACCACAAAATGGCTTGCTAAATATGTGGATCAGGTTCATATCGCATTTTTAGATGCAAAAGAGTATTTACCTGATGCCAAAAATATACACCACAGCGGTAACCCTGTGAGAGAACTGGCCACGTGTTCATCAGGCGAAAAGGCACGGCGACATTTTAACCTCCGTCCGGATGCCCTCACACTTTTTGTGTTCGGCGGAAGTCAGGGCGCTCGCATCATCAACGAAACAGTGCTTCAAGCTCTCCCGGACTTGATGCAGGAGACCGATATCCAGATACTGTGGAGTACGGGACAAACCAGTTATCATACGGTTCGTCAAAGTGTTCGGAATTTTTCTGACAGAATTCAAATAATGGGATTCATCAAAGAGATGGGAATCGCTTATCAGGCGGCTGATTTTGTACTGTGCCGGGCGGGTGCCCTGACCCTGGCAGAGTTGACCAATCAGGGTTTGGCATCGATATTGATTCCATTAAAAACGGCTGCCGAAAATCATCAAGAAGCAAATGCAAAATCATTGGTGAAATTAAATGCTGCAGTCATGATAAGAGAGGATGACCTGGATAAACAGCGATTGATCGCAGAAATCAAGCGTCTGGCCATGGATCCGCACCTGCGCATTGCCATGGGTCAGGCAGCCCGGGCAAGCAGTTTTCCAAATGCGACCGAAACGCTGGCAAATGCTGTCATGACACTGGCTCACTTTTCCAGAAAATGAAGCGATCGAGCCAGGGCAATTCTGAAAAATGTATAATTCGTTATGCAATGGATGCCTGATATGGATTTTTTACATATTGGAAAGAAAATTCTGGCCTATTTGGCCGCCACACTGCTCGGTCTCAATTGCACCTTTCTGCTGTTGAACTATCACTCAGCCGATGGGGGCAAAGAGAGTATACCATCAGTTGATGAAATGATTCCCGAGCCTGTACAAAAATTGCCACATACACTAAAGTCACTGAGCAAATCCCCAGATCGGGATTTGGTTTCCCTTTCATTGCCAGTGGTTCAAGAGTATATTGCAGGACACCTGCAGACAGGAACTCCGGTCTTGAGACTGGTGTATCAGGATAAAATCTATTATTTGAACAAGGATCTGGAATTTGTCAGCGATTCGGCAACCGATGCCATTGTACTGACCTCTGAACAAATTCAATTCGATCTCAAAAGCAAAACATTAGCCGGAAAAAGTGTGGAAGATACGATCGAGCTCATACACTATGCGGAACAATATCATAATATATACCCGAGAATTTCAGAAATCCATATCGATCCGGAGATTGGGTGGATGCTCTATCTGAATGGTGAACGTCTTTTGCCCATTGTCCTTGGCCGCAAAGAGTTTGAAAAAAAGATGCTCTATCTTACACACCTGTTGGATCAGCTGGGTCAAACAGAACTCTTGAGCACGGCAAAATTTGTAGATCTGCGGTTCAAAGATAATGTGATTATAAAAAAGAACACTTGATTGCATCCACGAGTCAGAATGTTTGATTAACCCAATCATTTAACGGAGTCATTTATGCAAGTCGACCTTATTGCTGGTTTGGATATCGGCACCACCAAAATAGGCAGCTTTATCGCCGAGGTGGATGAGACAGGCGAAATCAATATTATCGGTGTTTCTGCAGTTCCTTCTGAGGGATTGCGTTACGGTGTGGTCGTGGATGTAGAAAAAACAGTGCGTTCCATTCGTACGTCCATGCAATTGGCTGAAGAAATGGCCGGTGTGCAGGTCGATGCGGTCTTTGCAGGAATAGCCGGAGATCATATTCGCAGCATCAATGGGCGTGGCGTCGTTGCCATTTCCGGAGAGAATGGCGAGGTCTCCACAGATGATGTCCGCCGTGTCATCGATGCTGCCAAAGCCGTTGCCTTGCCTATTGATCGTGAAATTATCCATATCCTGCCACAGGAATTTGTGGTAGATGAACAACGGGGAGTACGCGATCCTGTGGGTATGAATGGAGTACGCCTGGAAGCAGAAGTGCATATCGTGACCGGCGCGATTGCCTCGGCCCAAAATATCTATCGATGTATCGAAAAAGCCGGGTATGGGGTAGCGGATTTAGTCCTTGAACCGTTGGCATCCAGTTATTCGGTACTCAAAGAAGATGAAAAAGAATTGGGCGTCATACTCATTGATATTGGTGGCGGGACGACTGATATCGCTATGTTTTATGAGGGATGTATCCGGCATACCTCGGTTGTCGCCCTGGGCGGGCGTAATGTTACCAACGATCTGGCGATCGTATTGCGTACACCGGTGGAAGCTGCCGAAAAACTAAAGATTAATCATGGAAGTGCCTTTTATTCGGACGATGATAAAGAGAGCACTGTGGAAGTATCCGGAGTAAACAATCGTTCTCCGCGAAGAATATCCAAGAGTTTACTGGTAGATATCATTCAACCTCGCATGGCTGAAATATTGTCTTTGGCGTATGAAGAGGTAAAACGCTCCGATTATATCAACTTGATGACCACCGGAGTGATCATGACCGGCGGGGCGTCCCTGTTGCCGGGAACGGTAGAGATGGCAGAAGATATCTTTGGTATGCCTGCGCAATTGGGTATCCCATCGGGGTTTGGCGGTATGGTTGAGGAAGCCAGACGCCCTCAATGTGCAACAGGAGTTGGATTGATTTTATATGGCATTCAGCATCGTTCAGAAATCAAACATGTCATCAAAGACGGAGAGATAAATGTCTTTGATAGTATTAAAAAGCGATTTCGTCGTTGGTTCGGGAGTGTCACCACCTTGAGCTGATGCCTTGAATTCTTTCATTTGAAAGAAGGAGTTGATTATGAGTGGGTTAACAATTGATATTGCAGATGCTGGCGCGCTACCTGCAAAGATGAAAGTGGTGGGCGTTGGCGGAGCTGGCGGCAATGCTCTCAATCGCATGATTGCCGAAGGTCTGGCAGGTGTAGAATTTGTAGCTGTCAATACCGATGAACAAGCCCTGGAGAATTGCGCGGCTCCAACAAAAATACGAATCGGTTCAAAGGCCACACAAGGTCTGGGAGCAGGTGCTGATCCTGATAAGGGCCGACGCGCCGTTGAAGAAGACCGTAATGCAGTCTATGAGGCTCTTGCCGATGCCGATATGGTGTTTGTGGCAGCCGGCATGGGGGGCGGCACAGGGACCGGCGCAGCCCCGGTGGTGGCCGAAATCTCGCGTGATATAGGAGCACTGACAGTCGGCGTGGTGACCAAGCCTTTTATGTTCGAAGGCCCCAAACGCATGCAGCGTGCAGATGAAGGGATTCAGATTCTCAAGGAAAATGTGGATACCCTGATTCAGATTCCCAACCAGAGACTTTTATCCATCGTGCCTGATGACACACCGCTGGATGCTGCGTTTCGATATGCCGATGAGATTCTGTTTTCTGCCACAAAAGGTGTTTCCGATCTGATCAGTATACCTGGATTGGTGAATCTCGATTTTGCCGATGTTCGAGCGGTCATGTCCGAGATGGGGGATGCCCTTATGGGTAGCGGAATGGCACGCGGAGAAAATCGGGCCAAAGTTGCGGCTGAACAAGCGATCAAGAGTCCTTTGCTGGAAAATGTCTCCATTTCGGGCGCCCTGGGCGTACTGGTCAATATCACGGGGGGAACCGACCTGACCCTGAAACAGGTGAATACCGCCACCTCTATTATCTTTGAAGAGGCAGGTCCCAATGCCAATATTATCTTTGGTGCAGTGATCGACAAAGAATTGTCTGAAGAAATACGTATCACAGTCATCGCGACAGGTTTGTCAGCGCAAACCCAACGGCGCAGAATACCGGGTCTGAACAGACAACCGATCTCCACCTCACCTGCAAATGGTTCAGTGGATGAACGGGAAATCCCGGCTATCGATCGGATCAGTAAAATCAATGAAACGATGGGAAAGGAAAAATCGACTCGCATTCAAAATGGTCATACGCAGCAGCAAGAAACCACCCGTCGAACCATCATGCCATCGGATATCAAGGAGCAAAAAAGCGGTCAGGAACAGTTTCAATTCGACAAACCGCCGGAAAGACGACCACGATATGATCAACCCCGCATCCAGAAAAGAGAGGATCAGGAACCCGAGCGGGAACAAGAGCCTGAAGAAGAGAAAAAGGAACAAAAAAAGAAAGAGCATCGATTCGGATCGATCGACTTTGAAAAAGATGCCAATGGCATCGAAAAAGAAGATTATGAAATTCCCGCCTATCGGCGTCGTCGGTGGAATTTTTTCTAAATACTCGACAAGCCAGCTGACCCGGTCATTGGCAGGTTACCCCAAAATTTGCCGTGACGAGCTGCCCAAAATAAAAAAGGGCTCATCTGAGCCCTTTTTCACATTCAGGTCGTTTTAAAAATCTAATTTATAAGGCTTTGGTCACTTTGCCAGACCGTAAACAGCGTGTACACACATAAGCGCGACGCGGTGATCCATTTTCTAGGATGCGCAATTTGCGCAGATTGGGCATCCAGCGACGTTTGTTCAAATTGTGCGCGTGGCTGACGTTATGGCCGACCTGGGGACCTTTGCCGCATATATCGCATTTTTTTGCCATCACGGACTCCTGTTATTGATATAAACAGTCAAAAATATAGTAATAGCATGGATTAAATGCAAGTTTTATTTTGCAGAGCAATTCGAGCATTGCGCAAAAGTCCTTTGAGTTTGGCCCGCTTGATTGTGCTCTTTTGATACCAGATTCTAAAGGTTTCCAAAGACATGTTCGTCAGATCTGTCAGGGCAGGATTGATATTGTGCGGTCGCGCTCTGAAACGTGATTCTTTTGTCTGCTTTGAAAATTTTTTGTTCCAGGGACATACGTTTTGGCATATATCACAGCCGAAAACCAGATTCCCCATTTTGGCGGCGACGGTTTCGGGGATCTTTTGTTCACCATTCACTTCAATAGTCCAATAAGAGATGCATTTGCGGGCATCCACTATATGAGGTGTTACGATTGCACCGGTGGGGCAAGCCGTGAGACATTTGCGGCAGGTGCCACAATAGTCGGGTATGGGCTCGTCATATTCGAGTTCCTCGGTGATCACAATCTCACCCAGGAATACCCAGGAACCAAATTCTTTTGTAATGACATTGCCATGTTTTCCAAGCCATCCGATCCCTGCTTTGACCGCCCAATACTTGTCCTGAATCGGTGCCGTGTCCACAAACACTCTTCCCTCACAATCCGGAATCCAGACACAAATGTCAGTCAATAGCTGTTTCATCTTTTCACGCATTACCTCGTGATAATCATCCCCTAACGCATAGAGCGAAATCGTGCCCTGATCCGGACTCGATTCTTCTGTCTTTTGGTAATAATTCATCGCCAAAGAGATAACGCTCTTCGCCCCGGGAACAAGCTGTGCCGGATCGAATCGCTTGTCCAGGTACTTTGCCATATAGGCCATTTGGCCGTGAAACCCTTTTTCCAGCCATTCATGATAAATGCTGGCGTCAATAGGACCTGATTTTGCCACACCCACCTTGTCAAATCCCAATTCCAGGGCACGGGTTTTAATCTTTTGCAAAAGTTCGTATCTTTTCATGATCAACCAATCCAGAATTTCCATTCTCGATTTCATCCGTCCGATCGCAGAGTCTATAACTTTAGGACTCGTTTTTTCCTCTATAAGCTACAAAATATTTTAAAAGTATCAAGGATTTGAAGGCTTGAATACCTGAAATCAAGCAAGTTTTTCAAAGGATTGCTTTAGGTTCAATAGGTTTCTAGAGTTTAACCACAGCGATGAGCCGGTGAATGTGAATCCGATCGGCACATCAATATGAGGATTATCAGTTATGGCCGTCGAATGCCATAAAAAGAACCTATATTGCCAAAATGATAATTATGGTGCGATTGTTGCACGCGTTGTATGAAAAGATACATAATATGAGAGTTTCATGACCTATTTTTTACCCAAGCATTTGTAAATATTGTGCTTCCTTTTGCTGTGCCGTTGTGCTGTTATTAGGGGGTGTCACTAAACATCATCATTTAGACCAACAGTGTATGGTTTTTGTGACACGATTTTTTTTAGCATTCGGGGCGTAGCCGAAATTTCAGGCTAAGAAAAAATGCTATCAAACACTTTATTCGGAGGTGTAAAATGTATAGAATAGTACTTTTGTGGGCAAGTGTATTAGGTCTCTTTGCGCAACACGCTTTTGCTCAAGCAGAGTTTCAAAATAGTTCAGGCAAAGTCCGATGGCATCGTTCTTCAAGTCGTGAAATCAGGCACAAATTATCTTCTCCAGATTCAGGTTAAAGACGATAATTCTAATTATGGTAGCCCTGTTACTATAGCCACAGTGCCTGCTCCCTAAAGCCTTGTTTATCTTTCGGATCAGCCTTGGCTGATCCGAAATATTTTCGTTGGTCTACAACAAAAAGAGTATCCTGATTTGTGTCGATGATAAAAAATTGTGCATAACCATGTATCACCCATAATGTCATAATACTACCTATCAATGCATAGATTTATATAGGTCTATCCACATTATTTTTCGACTCGTTTTGTTTCGAGCTCTTTGATTTTTTTGATTGACAATAGCAGTGCTCTTTTGTTGTAATTCCTGAAACTTTTTTTCAAACGTTGAATTCAATTTGTCGATTTCACGGAACAACGAATCGATTTTGATTTTTTGCCTTTCAATTTGTTCTGACAGGGCCAGACTAGAGCCTGCCAGGTCGGATGAAGGCGTCCATTCTGTGCCATTCCACTTTAATACATTATAATTTTGAGGGTTTGCAGACGATACAGGTCTTCCCTGCAATTGTACACCGTTCCATACAGCACCCGCTCGACTGGCAGATGCTCCCCCCTATTAAGGACTGAAGAATATGTCAAAATTTTATCAACTTCAGGAACTGACGCATCAATATTTATCCCTTTTAACTGGCAGGCATTCCAAACAGCATCATTGGGTTTGTTGCCAGGCCTCCACTGTGCTGTGACAGCATTATACATCAACAATGAGCTGTGTGTGGGTGTCATAGCACCACTGTAAACTCCTGCAAGATCGGCATTTCTGAAAAGGTTGCGCAATATAAAAAATCTTAAAGTCAATGATCATGGCTTTCATGGTGTCTAACCTTTAAAATCTATATTTTGGTATGTAAGGGGTTGAATCATTATTCTTTTATATGCATCTAATATTGTAAGTTTAGTTTATACTTTTCTGATGTTATTATTTTCTGAGCATTAGCAAAACAAATAAAGACCAGGGATTCGCTCTGATTTCGCAAGCCAATTGGGAAAGTGCCCAAATTAAACCGCTTGTTGGATAAAGAACGTTGCCTCTTTAAATATCCATTTACAACGTTACTGTATTTTCCTTTGTTGCCGTGTGCAGTGAGGTCTGAAAAATGCTTCCCTCCCTTGACGAGCTGTAACTTTTATTATGTGTTACCGGTTTAAACAGAATGGTGGTTCAATTCTTTGGTTATTTATTAACAATTAATCGACTATTTTGATTAATATCACATGATATGTCACTTTGAATTCGTATTTATATGACAATTTTTACGCAGTGTAGGGAACGCTCCTATGAAATCTCTTGCTTTGGTACTCTATGTCTTGTTTCCCTTTTTGCTTTTTTCCCAAAACCTCTCCAATAATCCCGGATTTGAAATCGACACCCATGACATGTGGGGCAATGCCGGTGCCAACGGCTATCCGGATGGCTGGTGGGAGCGCGTTTATGCGTTTCGTGAAACGAATCCCGACCATGTGCGCAGCGGTACCGCATCCTTCCGTCTTGAGGGTCCGGTCGATTCCGCCAATCCGGGTCCGGGTGAGGGACACATCTTTAATTCGGATAATAATTTCGGATTCGATGATCTCGAGGACAATACCACCTATTTGATGCGCGCCTGGGTCAAATCGGAAAACATGACCAGCGGCTTTTTCCGCATGTTTCACAATTCCAGTCCCTATCCGCCGGCCGGATATCCCACTGTTACCTATAATGAAGAATCCACAGACTGGAAGCTGATCCAGACCTATTTCACCACCACTGACAATGGCGGCAATCCCATCGACGGCAATTTGCATTTTCATACAGATATTCCCTCCGGCGCCAAAGTTTGGGTCGATGATGTGACATTTATTAAAGTCGAGCCTTATTCGATTCACTGCCAGGCGTCCAATACGACGCTGATGGCGGACGGATCGAGCTTTTCGACCATCTCGGTGAAAATCTATGACGAGTGGGGCAACTTTCTCGACGGTCCGGGTATCGACAATGAAATCACCTTTTCGCTTACCGGTCCCGGTTCGTTGGTCGGCGCCAATCCGGCCCAATGCGTCAATGGCATCACCGCCATCAGCTATGTCAGCGGTACCACCACCGGCCAGGCCACGATCACGGCCGAGTCGCCGGGACTGCAATCCTGTCAGGTGACAATTGATTTGATTGACTATGGTCATTCCGGTGTGCCGGAATTGCCGCTCGACTATAACGGCGATGTGGAGGATGACTGGTGGGCCAATCATGTGTTCAATCCCGATTCGCCCACATACAACCCCAATATTTTGTCCCAGTTTACCGATGGCACGCCCTATACAATCTATGATGTGACCAACGATTATGGCGGCAGCCTGCAGAATGCGCTGGATGCCGTGCCGCTGCATCCGGATAGCGCTGCGGTGGTACTCCTGCAAGGTGGCACCACCTATCAGGTTCCCACCACCGGATTAGAGATCGCCGGACGTAATCATATCCATTTTATCGCCGAAAACGGCAACGCCACGATTCAGGCTCCGAGCGGATTTACCGGTATTCCGCGCGATAACGGCTCGTTTAACAATACCATGATCAATATTCAGGGCCAGCCCGGAGACTGGCATGATGACAATTATGCTTCTGATTATGCCCTGGCCAATCGCACGCGTGATTTTTATTTTAAAAATATCATCTTTGACGCCAACAATCAGGCCGGTACCGGGGTATCGATCTGGACCGCCAAAGATATCGTGTTTGACAATTGCGAGTTTGTCGGTGCCACCGGCATACAGGAACTCCACAGCGGCGCCTGGGGCGACAATATCTGGGTGCGGGGCTGCCATTTTTATGGCACGGCGTCGCATGCCATCTTGCTGGACGGGACGCATGGCTCGGGCGTGCTCAATTGCTCTATCGATTATGATTACTATCCCAGTGCTGTCGAGTTTTTCAGCAATGATGACTGTTCGCGCGATGTCAATGACAATGGCATCTGGGATCCGGAAGAAATGCGCCTGGGTAACTATATCGCTGTGGTCAATAATTCATTTGGCGAAAACGGCAGCAATAACGTCTCAGCTCTGGGGGCGGCTGCACGAAATTTTCTTGTGTGTGACAATACGGTTTATGGCAATGGCCACCGCTTTGTCAGCCTGCAATCCCGCTGTTCACAGATGGTGCATGGTCCATTGATGCCCTCTTATGAGTACGAGTTTGTCGACGCCCGTATCGTCAACAATACGGTGTTTGGCTCTCTGAACGAGTTTGTCGCCGTTTATTCCAGCGACGATCAGAGCACCCAGGATAGTCCACGTTCGCGATGTACCGGATATGAACGGCCATATGAAACCAGTGACGGCGGCGCCTGCACCAGCGTCATCGGCCGCTATCAAATCCGTGGCAATGTGGCGCCAGGATTCACCAATCAAAGCGATTTTGTCGATGAATATCCCAACAATCTGGATCCGATCGCCGGTCCCAATGTGGTGTGTGGCAACTGCAACAGCAATGACCCCACCTGCCAAGCCAATCCGTATCCGGGTTGTCAGACACCGGCGCCCACCTATTCACATCTTGGCTGTTATAGCAACAGCGGGGCAGTGCGTTTTTATCTCGATGGCACCAACGGCGACGACGCCAATGACGGCACCTCGAGCACTCAGGCCTGGCAAACGCTGAAATATGCTCTCGACAATATGACTCCTGCCTCGACGTTGATCATACGCGAGGGTATTTACGAGGTGGACAATTCCGATCCGGCCAGTCGTCCGATTATCGGCAAGGCAGATCGATCGGCCGAAGGGGTGGATGAGGACAATGCCACGATTGTCAAAGCCGCGGATGGCGAATTCGTGCTGGTCACCGGGGATGACGGCAAGGCACCCTCTGTGACCATTGCCGGCGATTTTATCCGGGTCGAGGGCATCTGGTTCGGCGGCGGAGACTGGGACAATGCCACACACGGTTTCGGATTTTCCGGAGGCGGACTGACCAGCGGTATCGACCACGGTCGCGAAATCATCGGCTGTACTTTTTTCGGGTTTCGCGATCTCTCTGCCGGGTATGTCGAAGATACCTTTTTTCAAGCCAACCGCTTTATCCGTTGCGGCAAGGGACTCGATCCGCCGGGACT
>WJME01000183.1 GCA_014728115.1 Candidatus Zhuqueibacterota bacterium
ATATTCGTCCGGATGTGACCATTCTGAACATTTCGCTGAGCCCGATCGAAACATATATCGATTTTAAGCTGGCGGGAATATCTCGGGATTTTTCAGTTAAAGAACTAAAGAAAGAGGCAATTCGTAAAGATCAATTTTCCAAAACAGCTTACATTTCGTCTCTGGTCAAGGCTCTGAGCAGCTCTTATTCCGACCGACCGATTTATTTTGCTTTGACGGTGTATGGACAATTCTATAGCGAGCTGGATCAGGATTTGTATCTCGTTGGCATGGCTTTGCGATATAGCCGGGAAAGAATCGATAATCTTGCCCTGATCAAGAAAAATGTGGAATCATTCCGTCTGGATCAGTTATATTATCAGTGGTATGATGAATTCCGCCCCGGCAAGCGATTGCGCGCCCGGATTCACATGAACTATTTACCTTTTATGCTCAAACTCGCCGATCACTATAAAAAAAGTGGCGAGTTCGATAGATTGGACTATTGGAAGCGTGTTGCTATGATCGTTGCTCAACAGGCTGGTGATAAAAAGGCTGTACAGAAGATCGAAATCTTATGAGCATTCTAAATCGTTATACAAAGCTCGACGATGAGCGGTTAATGCGTCTGGTACAAAAACGAGAGGCGGGGGCATTTGATGTGCTGTATAAACGATACAGCAAGATGATGTTGCGCTATTTTTTCCGGATGTTGAACGGTGATCAAAACAAGGCCGAGGACTTTCTGCAAGAGACCTTTTTGAGGGTGTATGAACGCTCTGCCCAATTCAATACAGAGCATGTTTTTTGCCCCTGGTTGTTTACCATCGCTCATAATCTTTGTGATTTCTCTGTATCACTTGCCCGCATCTTTACAGAACCGCAGGACATTTTACACAGAGCAGCCTACATCATTTGTTTCCGATAGTTTGGGGGGGGTATTGAACGTCATTCGCAATGTTGATCGGGATGACCTGGGCCGGAATATCAAAGAGGATAGCCTTTTTGTGCAGTATGCTCGCACTGCCATGTAAGTAAAACAAAAAGGGATTTCAGCGTTTGCTGAAATCCCTTTGAAATTCACCGTTATTTGATCAAAAGCATTTTACGAACCGTTATATCTTTGTCCAGTTGTAAACGACAGAGATAGAGTCCGCTGGGAACATTATTGCCCAATTCATTTTTCCCGTTCCATTGAATCCGGTATTGACCGTTCTGTTGAAAGCGATCGACCAGAGTCCTGACGCTTTGTCCGAGGCCATTGTAAATGGTCAAGCGCACCATTCCCGGTTTGTTGAGTTGATATGATATTTCCGTCGTCGGATTAAAGGGATTTGGGTAATTCTGATCGAGGGTAAAGGATTCAGGTGTTTTGCGGGGTTCTTTTTGCTCAACACCGGTTCCTTCTCTGAATGGTGGCGTACCGGCATAGATATTGCCATAGATATCGATTGAGGCGGGTGAATCCGAATATTCATAAGCAATGAGAAAGCGATTTTCGGTCGGATTGTGTGCAATCGCCGGATAATAGTGATTGCCTTCCGCTGCGGCCGTAAATGCGATCGGTGTATTCAGACTCGAAGGAGCATCTGCGAGTCCGTCATGCCCCAGCCATTCGAGCGAAGAATCGGCCGGATTCAACCACAACCGCTGGGCAAAGATATCCGGCGGTGGCGGCGACCAGGGCGGGGGTTGCCATGCTCCCGTCCAGCCGGCGTTTCGCCAGTCATTCCACACCACGGTATAAAGCCCATAGCGTTCATTATACGCGAGATCGTTCCAGCTCTGATAAAAAGAGTTGCTGCAGGCCGGATAATTGGGCCAGTCCATCCAGGAGCGCGGCTCTTCGGGCCAGTCGCCCTCTTCGTCCACTGCAACAGCGGTGAACATGCTGTCCGCTCCACGGCTTTCTTTAAGGCCCAACGCAAAAGCGGTCGAGTCGGGGAAATAAGCGATACGCTGACAATAAACATCGCCATTATGGCGGAAATCGGTCCAGGCCACGAGAAATTCAGGCACATCGTATTCATATATGCCGAGGGCACTCTTCTTCATCGACTGTCCGGGGGTGATATCGTTCGATTCGACGTGCGGGCTTCCCTGAATAAAAGGGTTTGATGACCCCCACAAGTCTATACCATCAAAGCCAATGACAAAGTGTGGAAACCAGGGAGGACCACCGCCTAAACGCTTTTTGTCGGGATTTATCCTGGCAAGGCTGTTTTCTTCCGGCATGACCTCTTCACCATAAGTATTCAGAGGAATGCCGTTGCTTCCCTTGATTCTGACGCCCCAGATGCGGCTGCCACCGTGATACATGGGTTCATCTCGGGAAAACACCACCAGCCATTCGTTCATTTCTGTGTTGTTTTTACCAAAATAGGCGACATCAGGGGTTACATCATCATAGTATTTTTCATTGGAAATAGGATAGTTGGTTTTGCTGTCGGGCATCTGCATCGGGGTCAGAAGTGTAGCATCATAGGCCAGGCGTTGTCCGTAGACATCGATATTGCCCCATCTCCCTTCGTGTAATTCCTGATAGTTGCGAAAGTCATGCCAGACCACCAGATAGGTGTTTTCGATATTATTGTAGGCAATGCGTGGGTGCGCCTGATTGCTGTCCTGATCACAGATGACAAAACTGCTGTCATTCAGCGACCCCTGCGATATCAATTTGTCGCCATTTGTCTTTAGACGCATGCCATAGATATCCCCGTTTTCATTGCGGCCATCCTGCCAAACCACCATCCATTCATTTTCAACGCTGTTGTAATCGACGGCAGGGTGGTTTTGTGGACCGGCTGCGGTGCAGATGGGTATGGGAGCCCCGATGGCGGTGCCATCAGCATCCAAAAGTTGTCCGTAAATATCGTCAAGACCGTTTACCTTGTCATCCCAAGCCACCAGAAACACACCATCTTCGTGGTTATAGGCGGTTGCCGGATGCCTTTCTCTGTCGTCTTTCTCTGTAATAGCCAGGTAATCGATCTCATCGAGCCGATCAACGCGGTCAAAATTGACCACATCCAGCTGTTGCCCATAGGGCTGGACAATATACGAGCGGGCCGGATCGGACTCTACGATTTCTGTGCCGGCGGATTTGATGATGACATATTTGTAGTTATACTCTTCACCCACCTTACTGCCGGGATAGATTTTCTGCCATGCATAGACACCCGATCCGGTTGCATCGGTCAATTCGGCATCATTGCCCTGCCAGTTGTTAAAATCGCCGCGAACGACCACTTTATCACCGTCCTGCGGATTGAAATTTCCCAGTTGTTTCTGGATTTTCATACTGATATTAAAGATAACCGGGTTTCTGGGCGGCCGCAGGGCGCCATAGGTATAGGTGATTACGGTTTTGCCGTCATTGCTGGAAAGCGTCATGACGGAATCGGGGTCGAATTCTATGGGGAGTTGTGCCATTGCCGCACCTTCAGGCCACCCCCATCCAAGGGCGACGGCTCCCACCTTATCCCACATCTCCTGTGAGATTCCAAGCGTATAGTCATACTTTACTTTTCCGTTTGTGGATGAGGAACCTCCCCCCCAGGTATTGATGTTTTGCGGCAGTTGACTGAAGAACATATCCATCTCATCCGATAGCGAGTATAATGCTTTCGCCTCTCCGTTATACCAGTCGATTTTGAACGAAGATTCATAATATTCTGAATCGATGAATTTAAAAGTGCCCTGGACATTTTCAATCAGTGTATCGTTCCATGTGGCTTTTAGCAGATACCAGGTGCCGAGATAATTTTGTCCAAACAGGGGGGAGAGAAAGCAAAGGATGAGTGAGATGGCAACCAGAGATGAGCTAAATCGTTTCTTTTGATTCATACTTGTCTCCTTTCACTGGATAAGTGTTTTTTTTGACGACAGGTTCCTTTGGAAAATGAATTCAATTCAGCTTCAATAGATGGAAGCCCTTTTCAAGTATAATGCAGGTTTGACCTGAACAGGATCTCGAGACAAAGGAAGCAAAACGAATCGAGGATAAAAATAATTAACGGAAAAAGAAAAATGTTCTCAAAGAACTGCAATCAGATGCAGCTATTAAGACCCGGATAGAAGCTTATGAAAAAAAACAGATGGGTTTGAATGCCTAGAGGTAATTTTACTAAAAATATGAATTAAAATCAAGAAAAGTGTTAATGAAATTTCATTTTATCTGTGATGCAATCATTTCTGTGATTTTGTTATAAAATCATTTTTTCTTGCTGATTCCATGTTTTCTTTGGGGTTCATTTTATTCGGACTTTTTTGTGCGTCGATTGCATTATTTGTTGCCCTTCCTGCAATAATAAATATTTTTGATACAATCTTTGGGCGAACAAAAGCAAAGGGGAACGCGCCGCATTACAGGCAGGACGGAGCAAAGAGCGGTAACCGGATCTGGTCTGTGGCCGGATTATATTCTGATCAACTCAACAGCAACGAGTTTGTCGAATGCCGGGGTTTTATTATCCGGTAGATTGGATACTTTAAGTTTCAGGGTCGACTCTCCGGTGCGCAGTTGTACATAGAGCATTTCAACCCGTTTGCGGTTTGCAATGCGACCGCTTAGTATTTGGTTCTGCAGGGTAATGTCCACTGTCGCCTGTGATGCTTTCTTTGATTGGTGTTGAAGAATGATTTTATAGCGTCCGGGGGTATGGATATGGAGGGAAAATTCAGCAAAATCTTTTTCATTGCGCCAGTTGCCGAGGAAAAACGGTGTGCGTTTTACCTCATCGCTGGTACGCCGTGCAGCGCAGGCCGGAAAGGGGTTTTGTATTTTCCCGGCGTAACCGATGGGAAAACGGGGCATTTGAAAAGCGTTTCGGCTTTTAAGAATGCCATCGAACCAGTGGCGCAATTCATTCTTCAGGTATGTGGTAATTTCCGGTTTGTCGTTGATCAGATTTGTGGTTTCGGTGCTGTCGCTGGCGATGTTAAAAAGCGCATATCCGTTTACGAGCGGTATGGAATGGTCAATGAATAGCGGATTGAGTACGAGTTTGTAATCCTGATTGTGTACGGAGAGGGTTTGTCTGGAAAATTCAAGCGCGGATGTATCGCTCTGCAGCACCGGTTCATACGTTTGCAGC
>WJME01000184.1 GCA_014728115.1 Candidatus Zhuqueibacterota bacterium
CAATATAAGAAGAATAAGAACCACTCAGCATTTCATTCCAATATGATTCATTTCGATACCATGGTTGACTTTTATATTTTTTTACATGCTTTTTAACAAAGTGGCCAAAAGGAGAGCTAAATATTAGCTTTCGTAAATAATAGCTGGCCAAATATTTATAATGATGCATATTAAAAAATGATTTGAGCTTGTTTTAAAAATTGGGGCATCGGTAGTTTCAGTGGGTACCCCAATATATTGTATAGTATCTGTCAAAATATTAATCTGGGGCTTTGCCCCAGACCCCAAGGTTTTAATAAGGCATAAGGACGATCTCCGAATTGTTGTTTAATTGTGATGCTGCAAAGGTAAGGAGGAACCTCAAGGCTCCTCCCTGTCGACAATTCGTCGAACGTCCCAGCCGGTTATCCCTTGGCAGGTTGCTCCTCAGCAGAGCCTGCCTCCGTTTCACCGACCGAATTTCTACAAAAAGCTATGCAGGCAATATTTGCATTGATATATCCTTACGCTTCGGATAAAGCTGCAGCCCTCCGCAATGGAAAAGTATAGCAGTCCGGTAATGATTTCTGTTTCTAAATCCACAAGCTAATCGCTTCATCTTTTCAATTTTGCAGTTTATACTTTCACCCACGGCATTTGTGACTTTATGTTTTGCATACGTCAGAATATTATCTATATGCGATTTTAGTGTCTTCGCTGCCGATATTATCGGCTTCAAACGACTATGTGTCGCCCAAAAATACCAGCGATTAAAAAAGCGTTCAATCCAGCCTATCGATTTGTAATTCCATAAATTTCGAAGGTTATCTTTGATTGCACGTGCTCTACAGACGTTTAAATCAAGTGAGCGTAATTGCTCAAATTCCTCCCGCCGAAAGTCAGGAATATTTTCTTCGTTCCATAACCACAAATACTTTGTACCTTTTAAAACATCTATCTCTTGCTCCATAAGAATACGATGTTCTTGTTTGCGCACCTTATCTACGGCCTGTGTTACTATTCTTGTTACATGATATCGATCAAAAACAATTTTCTTTGCTGCGTCAGGAATTAAAGCTTTGGTCGCTGCTATGTAAGGATCCCACATATCCATCGAAATCGTCTCAACGCGTTCGCGCATCTTAAAAGAAAATCGCTCAAAGTACGTTTCAAGACTTTTCTGATCCCTCTTATCAACTACACCCTCAACGGTTCCTTGCTCTGCATCATAAATAAGCGTTTCATATTTGTGACCACGTGCAAATGATTTTTCATCAACTCCTATGTGCTTTGGTAACTGCATCCCTTTGGCTTCTTTCCCACGATGCACTGCCCGCTCTTGTATGCGCTGGCATAGATGCCAATCAACATTTAGCAGCCGGGAAACGCTCCCGATACTGCACTCCTGCTCTAAATCTATCAACATACGCTCAAATTCATAGGTGACAGTACCATTCGATTCAGCTAAACCATGCTCGATTTGCTGCACGCCATCACGAGGACAATTAACTCTGGGGATCCGCACATGAATAAACGTCTGGTAGTTGAAAACGTTAAGATGCCGAAATTCACGCTCAGGAGCATGGTCATATACGGAACAAAATTCATTACATATCGGACAAGGAAATCGTAACCCCTTATCGTGCGCTACATAAAGATCGACTCGTGCATTTTGGTCATCATGCGAAACCTTGGTAATATGCCACGGTTGCTTAATACCCAAAATCTTCTCAAAAAATATTGTTGTTGATTCCATGGTTAAGAAAATACGATATTACAGTATTGCATCAAACACTATATTTTGTGGTTACCCATTAAAACTCGCGAAGCGGCTAAAAATTTAATCTAATAATCACACTGTAAAAAAGATGTGATGTTTTAAGTAGTAAGTAGCCCTCCTGCAATGGAATTATTGAACTCTTCTTGTTATGGAATTAAAAATAAAAGAGCCTGACATATCTCTACGAAAATCAAATACCATTGCTTGGAATATATTCATTATTTTGAATATAATTTGTTAACAAAATATAAGAATATTTCATTAAGCTTATTACTATAATAATTATATGTTCCAATGTGTTGAATATCCCTACCCTTTTTGCCAGCAAGCCTCTTTTTAAAATTATAAACTCCCGGATTTTTTTCAGGATTTATGCCACCAAGGTCATAAAAATAAATATTATTCTCCTTGAGGTACTTTATCATTTCCCATTGCAAAAGATTTGACCCATTATATTTCAATCCTGAATTTGAGGTAGCTCCAAGCAAATATATACCTGTATTGCCTAAAGAAGATGATATCAAAGCACATATAGTTTCATTTTTATATTTTCCAAGCATTATTTTCATTTTATGTTTTTCAGGAAGTTCATTTTGTATTTTTTGAAATTCTGAGTAGCTTACCCCTGGCTTATACTTTTTTCTGTTTTGCATTTCTTTTTGAATACAAAGAAAAGATTTATACATTTCATTGCTTGTGCCCTTTGAAACTTCTATCCCGTTCTTTTCAGCTTTTTTTAATTGGTTTCTCCATTTTTGATTTAAATTTTTTCTAATTTCTTCAATACTAGGTGTTATATCGACAATTATAGTTCTGTACGCTTTAGAATTTTTGTTTTTTTTAAAACCCATATCAAGAATAGTATTCATTACTTGATTATTTTCAGATTCAAATTCGTTAGGTCTTATTCTTAAATTTAGCTTCCTATTAAGTGTGTATTCTTTAATTAATGCTCTAAAAATGAATTTTAAGTTATCTATATTAAGTGAAGCCCCCTTTTTTCTCCACAGAGGTCCCCATGGAATATATGCAATGCCCATATTAATATATTTAAGTTTCTTAATACAAATCTGCGCAATTGCGATTACTTCTTTATCATCTTTAATTACACAGTGCTGCAAATTTGCATCTCCCCATCGTATTTTACCATAAGCCCATGTCTGGTATATGCTTGCATCATCAAAATGCAATAGCAGATCATACCATGAGCTTTTGCTTATAGAATTAAATTCAGCTCTAATATTGTTAGATATATAGAATGCATTCATATAAAATTATTTGTAACTACTCACGTCCTTAAGGGCAAAAGAACATCATTTTTATTTGATGGATCAAAACATTCAACAAGATGATCGAACACATTAAGGCCATGTTTACGAACAGTCGAAATATATCCTCGTATTCTACAAAATGCTTCA
>WJME01000004.1 GCA_014728115.1 Candidatus Zhuqueibacterota bacterium
ATCACCTGATCTCTGAACAAGGTCGTACATCCGGGTACAGGGGAAAGGCCTCGAATCAAATTGTGTAGCTCTGGTGCAGGCTTTTGCCATTCCAGGAAACCCAATTCGCGATTGATTTTAGGAGCTTTGGTGACCTCTCCTATCTGAGATTTGGGTTGCAGGGTATTGGATTCCAATCCTTCTATGGTTTGCAAAACGAGATCGCTGCCCAGCGCTTTGAGCTGTTCATAGAGTTCCCCGGCGGTGATATTGGGGTCGATATCGATTCGTTTTTGCATCAACCACTGGCCGGTGTCGATTTGCCTATCGATAAAAAAGGTCGTGACTCCGGTCTCACTCTCACCGCGGATAAGCGCCCAGTTAATAGGCGCGGCACCACGGTATTTGGGAAGCAACGAAGCATGTAGATTGATCGTTCCTTTTGAGGGAAGGGTAAACACCTCATAAGGTAAAATTCGAAAGGCAACGACAATAAACAGATCCGCCTTGAATCGATTCAATTGATCGACAAAATGCGGATCCTGTAGGTCTTCCGGCTGCAAGACAAATAAATCATGGTCCAAGGCCACTTTTTTAATAGCAGAGTGGCTCATTTTTTTGCCACGCCCGGCCGGTTTATCCGGTGCAGTGACCACCGCCTGGACCTCATGTTTACTGTCAAGCAGAGTTTTTAAAGTAGGCACAGCAAAATCAGGAGTGCCCATAAATACAATTTTCATAGGATGATCAGGAACCGGCGTTGGCTTTTTTGGCTACAGCTGATTTGCTGAATTCCATTTTGACATTATCAGCAACCTTGAGCACAATGGTTCCTTCCTTTTCTTTGATGGACACAATGGTTCCATAGATCCCACCCGCAGTGACGATTTGATCACCTTTTTCCAATTTCTCCAGCATTTGCCGATGCTCTTTTTGTTTTTTGGCTTGCGGACGAAAAATCAAAAAATACATAATGGCAAAAATCAGAATAAAAGGCAACAACACTCCAATAGGGCTTCCCTGCCCACCATTTTGACCGGACCCTCCGGCAGCGGCGAGTAAAATCATCATCTCATTCACTTTGACCTCCTAAGATATTGATGTGTCCTGATGATAGTGATTGTAAAACTCTTTTTTCCAGGCAAGATAGCGATCATCGAGGATGGCTTGTCGGGCCTGGTTAACCAGTCGTAAATAGAAATACAAGTTATGATAGCTTAAAAGTCGCAGAACAAGCAACTCTTTGGCATTGTATAAATGACGTAAATACGAACGAGTAAATCGCGTACAGGTATAGCATTCGCAATCCGCATCCAGAGGCCCAAAATCGTCTTTATAGCGAGCGTTCTTTATATTCACCTTACCATGCGAGGTAAAAACAGTTCCGTTTCTGCCATTACGGGTAGGCAAGATGCAATCAAACATATCCACCCCTCTTTCAATGGCTTCCACAATATCCTCTGGTTTGCCCACCCCCATAAGATAGCGGGGTTTTTCTTTGGGTAAAATTTCAGTGCATACGTGGGTCATTTCTACCATTGCTGACTTGGGTTCACCCACGGACAGGCCGCCGATAGCATAACCGGGGAAATCAAGTTCCAAAAGCGCATTGGCACTGGCCTGACGTAATTCAGTATACACACTTCCCTGGACAATAGCAAACAAGGATTGTTCAAAATCATGCGCGGATGTGCTTTTTTTGAATGCATTCAGGCTTTTTTCCGCCCATCGTACGGTTAATTCATGTGCTTTTCTTGCATAGTCGTAATCACAGGGATAGGGAACGCACTCATCCAGGACCATCATAATATCTGAACCAAGATCTCGCTGGATTTCGACCACGTGTTCCGGTGTCAGGAGATGTGCCGATCCGTCGAGATGGGAGCGAAATTCAAAGCCCTGCTCGGAAATTTTATTAAAATCAGATAGGCTGAAGACCTGATAGCCACCGCTATCAGTCAGGATGGGCTTGTTCCAGCTGGAAAATTTTTGCACTCCTCCTGCCTTACGAATCAGTCCGGGACCGGGACGCAAATAGAGGTGATAGGTATTGTTTAAAATGATTTGTGCGCCTATCTCATCGAGGTCCTCGGGAGAAATGGCTTTGACGCTGGCTTGCGTGCCAACAGGCATAAAAATAGGAGTATCAATCGTGCCATGATCAGTAGTTACAGACCCTGCACGAGCATTGCACTCGGTAGAGGTTTTAAGCAAAGAAAACTTCATTTCAGATCATCAATGTATCCAGGGCCTGGGCAGCTGTATCGACTGCCATGACTTGCATATTTAATTTATGTGACAAATTCTTTTGGTTCCCCGCGGGTATAACGGCGTGACTGAATCCCATTTTGTTTGCTTCTAACAATCTGCTCTCGGCATGAGAAACAGATCGTAATTCTCCGCCCAGTCCGACTTCACCAAGCGTTAACATGGCCGGTTCAATGGGTTGGCCTTTTATGCTTGAAGCGATGCAAGCAATCATCCCCAGGTCAACGGCCGGTTCATCGATGCGCATCCCTCCTACCACATTGACAAAGACATCCATGGTACCGATGCGATATCCCAAACGCTTCTCCAGAACAGCCAAAAGCATTGTCAGCCGTTTATTATCAAATCCGGTTGTGGTACGTTGTGGCAATCCATAGTTCGAAGGAGTGACGAGAGCCTGGATTTCCACCAGGATAGGCCGGGTACCTTCCATGGTACAGATCACAGCACTCCCTGATACCTGAGTCTGGCGTTCGGAGAGAAAAACAGCAGAAGGATTCGGAACATCCTGCATGCCTCGTTCGCTCATCTCAAAGACACCGATCTCGCGCGTCGAGCCAAAACGGTTTTTTACGGATCGTAAAATTCGATAAAAGTGATCCCGATCTCCTTCAAACAAAAACAAAGCATCGACCATGTGTTCCAGGACTTTGGGACCTGCGAGATACCCTTCTTTTGTGACATGTCCGACCAAAAGAACAGGTATCCCTTTGGTTTTGGCCATATGTATAAATTTCAGCGCGCACTCTCTTACCTGGCTGATGCTTCCTGGTGCACTTTCGAGGACGACCGTCGAAATGGTTTGAATCGAATCCACAATCACGAGTTTAGGAGAGAGCTGTTCGATGGTATTGAGTATGGTTTCCAGTTCGGTTTCAGCGAGGATAAAAACCGAATCAGAATCGATTCCTAAACGCTGTGCTCGCATTTTAGTCTGTTGTACAGACTCTTCACCGGTGACATACAAAACCTTGTGATCGGGCCGGGCGATTCCTGCTGCTTCTTGTAACAACAAAGTGGATTTGCCGATTCCTGGATCTCCGCCAACCAGAAGCACAGAATCAGTTACAATTCCTCCCCCCAAAACCCTGTTAAACTCTTTGCTTTTTGTTTGATATCTGGGGATGCGATCTGTCGAAATAGTACTCAATGGGATCGCTTCACGCCGGGAAAGAGATCCGTCCGATTTAGTGACCGAGGGCGAGATGGTTTCTTCGACCATACTGTTCCATGACTGGCACTCTGGGCATCGCCCCATCCAGCGATGAGATATGTGACCACAGTTCTGACACACAAATTGGGTTCTGTTTTTCTTTGTCGATCTGGCCATAAATCCCGAAAAAAACGGTAGCATCTCCAATGATTATAACTAGTTGGCGAAAATATCAAAAAATGGGTAAAAAGTCAAGGCAATTTTCAAAACAAATAAACCTTGGATTAATGACAGCACTTTGCTATGTTTCTCTGAACCAAAGGGAGTGGTTATGCGAAAAATTGTATTATTATTCTTGGCACTCTGTTTCATCTCTTGTGAAGAAAGAACCAAAGAAGACTGGCAGGCATTTACACAGGTTTATACCGATTATCTTAAACTGGCGACAGCAGATACTGCCAGGGTCGAAAACCGCGATGCCTATTTAAGTAAAGTTCTTGCTGACCACGCCATGTCCCGTACTATATTTGATCAATATTTTTTGACGCTCAAACGCAATCCAGAGAAACTGCACACCATTTTACAGTCGATCAATAAAGAGTTGCGTGAGGTGACCAATACCCCGGCCCCGCGCCACTTTCAATCAAACCGATCTGACAAGTGATCGAGTGTTTCGAGCAGGGTCTCACGCTCGATCGGTTTTTGCAAGTCCATGCGATAAATTTGAAATTCACCTGACCGGTTTGAGTGGAAATAAATGGATTTTTGATCTGCTGCATAGACCGGATGAGCATCCAGAGAACCCCAACAGGTCAGTTGTTGTGTTTTTTGAGTTTGAAGATCATGCATAAAGCAATCCAGTTGATCCTCTATAGCGCGGTAAAAGACCAGTTGTTTCCCATCCGGAGACCAATCCCCTGCCATGACCGATCCATCGAGATTGATGTCCGGCATATTCCCTGATTCATGAATATAAAGTTCGAGATTATAGTCATCTTGCTTGCCTGAAAAGGTAAATCCCGCTCCACTAGGATGATAACCGCCTAATACGTATTGCATAGGTTCCCAGGTGATTGCACTCAAGGCGGCGGTTTCGCGATTCATAATAAATGGCCGGGAATAGGATTCATCAAATCCACCGGTATCATCACGAGTGCTCAGAAAGGCTAGCCACTTTCCATCCGGTGAAACCTTGGGTGACCAGTCATCGGCAGGATGATCGGTCAAGCGAATTTCTTCGCGGGTTGCGAGATCATATTGATAGAGGTCGCGGCTCAACACTTCCAGACGCGTATGCAGGGTATCGTTTCGGGTGGAAGTATAGACAAGAGCATTGCCATTATCCGTGAATACCGGGGCTCCTTCACGAGCCGGATCCCGAGTAATTCTTGTGAGGTCCTGGGTTTGGGGAGAATATAAATATATATCCCAATTGCCTTGTCGTTGAGATTGAAAGGCAATACGGTCATCAACCGGGGAACAAGCAGGAAAGGCGTTATCAGAACCAGAGAGATCCAGTCTTGTGATCTGAAAAGGGCAGCCGACTTTTGATGCAATAACCGACACAAATGAATCGGCCCGAGTACTATAGAGAACAGATCTAAACTCGGCCAGCGCCTCTTTCTTTTTATCCTGATGCCAATGTACAATTGCTTTTCCACACACTGCACCAGGCGCTCCTTTCTTTAGAGAGAGGGCTTTATTAAAGGCATGTAATGCAGAATCTAATGCCTGTACTTTGAGGAAAGCATTACCCAATTCTATCCAGTTAGAAGAATTGGATTCCAATTGTATCCTCTTTTTGGCTTTAATGATAGCATCGTGCTGTTGCTGTGCCCTGTCGGATCTCGAGCTTGCACAAGCAAGGAGCAAAAGCATGGCCAAAAGGGAAATTTTTCTCATGGCGCGTCCTCTTTATGAAAGAATGAATAGATATGGTTAGCTATCGACTCTGGTAATTTGCCTACTGTTTGAAGCTCGCTCAGGGAGGCTCTTTTTATGTTTTCAAGCGAACCAAAAGAGGTCAACAGCAGATTTTTGCGCGTGGGACCAATCCCTTTGATGGTATCCAATTCGGACGTTAAGGTTCGTTTTCCACGCAAGGACCTATGAAAAGTTATGGCAAAGCGATGTGATTCATCCCGTATGCGTTGCAGTAATTGCAATCCGGGTGATTGTGGAATGATCAGGGAATTGGTCCGTCCGGGGATAAAAATTTCTTCGAGCCGTTTTGCCAAAGAGATGATGGGTTGTAAGGTCAGATCTAGATCATTCAGTGCTTGCATTGCCGCTGACAATTGTCCTTTCCCCCCATCGATTAAAATCAAATCGGGTAAAGGACGTTCTTCTTTGAGTATTCGGCTATATCTTCTGTAGACCGCCTCTTTCATCATGGCAAAATCATCGGGTGTAGATTTTGTTCGAATCTTGAATCGACGATACTCTTTTTTCGCTGCCTTGCCGTCGATAAAGCAGACCATAGAAGCCACCGGATCCGTACCCTGGATATTGGAAATATCAAATGCTTCGATCCTGCGAGGCAATTGAGACAGATCGAGGTGCTCCTTTAATGCTTTCATGGCATCTTCTGCAGTTTTTGATTGTTTTTGCAGCAAAAGTTCGTTGAGCAAGAGTTTTGCATTACTGGTACACATTTCGATGAGACGCGCTTTTGCACCGGTTTTCGGGGCATTCAGGTCCACTTTCTCTCCTCTTTTATCGCTCAACCATTTTTGCAATTGTCCCAGATCAGACCCTTTTGCAGGCAAAAGAATTTCCGAGGGAATATAATCGGCTGACAGGTAATATTGTTTAACAAAGGCTGAGGTGGCGCTCTTTAGGCTTTCATTCCATGTTCCGGTGAGATAAAAGTGTTGTCTGCCGATAATTTTTCCCTCTCTGACCTTAAAGACGACACTGCATGCATCATTCTGTTCTATGGCAATCGCAATGATATCCCGTTCGGCAAAAGTCGGATCGATAATTTTCTGCCGTTTGTGAAAAGCAGAAAGCGCATTTAACTGATCACGCAATTGAGCGGCTTTTTCAAACTGGCGGCTTTGCGCAGCATTTTGCATCGAATCGTAGAGCTGGGATTCTACTTTTTTGCTTTTACCTTCGATGAATTGCTTTACCCTTTGGATCATGTTGCCATAATCTTCCCGTGAAATCAATCCTTCACAGGGACCGGGGCATTTTTGAATATGATAATTCAAACAAACGCGAAATTTTCCGGCTTGCACATTCTCTTCTTTCAAGGGTAATCGACAGGAACGAATGGGAAAAATGGCTTTAACCGTTTTGAGCAATTGTCGCATCGTACCGACGTCGGTATAGGGACCAAAATAGAGCGAACCGTCTTTGATGATCCGGCGTGTCGGAAAAATTCTGGGAAAAGGTTCGTTGGTAATGCGAATATATGGATAACTTTTATCATCTTTGAGATTAATATTATAATGGGGTCGATATTGTTTTACAAGATTGGCTTCGAGAATCAGAGCTTCTACTTCAGAATCTGTTAAAATGATCTCAAAATCACAAACCTGTGCAACCATACGGCGGGTTTTGGCATCCTGGCTACGGCTTTTTTGAAAGTAAGATCTGACTCTGTTCCGCAGAACCTTGGCCTTACCGATGTATATCACATGATCTGTTGCGTTCTTGAACAGATACACGCCGGGATGCGCGGGTAAATTGCTTAATTTTTCCTGAAAGGGACTCTGGTTTTTTTCAGTCATTGCAATGAGAAACTAAAAAATGAATATGGATTGAGCAATGACTCTTGCAACGATGCAAGAGTCATTTCTTATTTTCGGTGTGATCATCGTATATAGGCTCTTGTCATCCTCATCCGATACTCCCAAATCGATCGCAGGTTGGGTCTGGGTTTAGTATGATCAATATCGAGCATCTGGAGGAGAGACGTCTAAAAGTTTCCTTTATAAGCGGATTTGATCAATTCTTCGAGTCGTCCTTTAGGATTATCAACGATATCAGCATCGACAATAAATTGTTCTGCTTTGAGCAACCGCAAGCCATATTCATAATCGTGTAGCATATCCGTACAAATTTGATCAAAGGTCTTGTTTTCTTTTTTTGCTTTATCAGTAATTTTCTCAATGGCTTCATCGGTAAAGGTAATCACGATGCCATTGGTGGCCAGAAAGCGTTTTTGAAATTTTTTCAGAGCAGCTTTTGTCACCAGTTGGTTCAATTCGCGTTGGGGATTATCGATAACCGCGCGGGTGACGGTAAAGTGAGATATGTCGGTATCAGGTAAACTCTTTTCGAATTTGAGCAAGATCCGGTCCATAACACTGACCAGTCCACGAGCCCCGGTACGTTCTTCATAAGCCAATTCTGCGACCCTATACAGAGCCTCGTCATCAAATTCAATGTCGATACCATAGGCATTAAAATCGCGTTTTTTGCCCTGAATGACCGTACTGTTTTCATTTTGAAGGATTTTATACAGGCCGTCGACATCCAGATCATTGAGCGTCACGACAACGGGTAAGCGTCCAATAAATTCAGATTCGAAACCATATTGTATCAAATCTTCGGATTTGACTCTTTTCATAATACTAAAGGCATCGGTTTCGATGGTTTGCTCCTGATCTGCAGACGAACGAAATCCGACAGGCTGGCGATTCATTCGTTTTTGAATAATATCATCGAGACCAGAAAATGCTCCGCTCATAACAAACAAGATATTTTTGGTATTGATACGTTTGCGTGCCACTTTGCCGGTGCGTTGCGCTTCCATGGCTGCTTCCATTTGTGAGGCAAGATCGTGAGGCGTTTTGAGATCAACCTCAGATTCTTCCATCAACTTTAACAGATTTCGTTGTACACCGGTGCGGCTGACATCCGGCCCATAAGAACTTCCAGCAGAGGCAATCTTATCGATTTCATCGAGATAGATAATACCATATTCTGCAAGTTTAATATCTCCGTCAGCTTCATGCACCAAACTGCGGATGAGATCCTCAACATCTGCACCTACGTATCCTGTTTCCGAAAATTTTGTGGCATCGCCTTTAACAAAAGGAACGCCGATCTTGTCGGCAATGAGTTTTATGAGATATGTTTTGCCAACCCCGGTCGGACCAATCATGAGAATATTAGATTTGATATTACCAACCAGTTCTTTTAACTCTGTTTGTCGCGATTCCATTTTCATACGATTAAAATGGGTACAAATCTTGGTAGCGAGAATTTCTACGGTATCGGGTTGGCCGACGACATAATTATTCAAATGCGCTTCCAACTGTGATGGCTTGAGATCGAAATTTAAATCCGGTTTAGGTGGTTTTTGTTTAACTTCTTCCTCAGACGTCCCCCCCTTGTTGGGTTCAGGAGGAACAACCACACGATCACCATATTGTTTTTTTAAAAAATCGCTGACTTGTTTGCGAAGTTCTTCAGGAGAAGGTATATTAGAATTAGCCATTATATTTGCCTCATATTTTTTTCCATTAAACAAAGCTCATTCTCTCGATGTTCCCTAATTCCTGTTTTCGGTGAGCAGCATGGTGAGATCCAAATTCCTGGCAGAATGAGTAAGTGCTCCGACAGAGATATAATCGACTCCAATTTGAGCAACATCGTAAAGACTTTCCATATTCATATTTCCGGAAGCTTCCAGAGGAATTTTTCCATCAACCCGTTCCACAGCCCGCCGCATTTCATCGATGCTCATGTTATCGAGCATGATCACATCGATTTCTTGATCAAGACACTCTTGCACCATTTCCAGGGTGCACGCTTCGACCTGAATTTTTGCATTAAAGTTTTGATTTTTCATATATTGCCGGCATTTTTCAACGGCCAGGCGGATCCCCCCTGCTGCTGTGATGTGATTATCTTTGATCAAAAACATATCCCACAACCCCATACGGTGGTTTTGCCCTCCACCCGTTCGCACGGCATATTTTTCCAGAGCTCGCCACCCGGGTGTGGTCTTTCGGGTATCGAGTATAGTGGTATCAAATTCATTTATCAGGCGAACAAAGTGGAATGTCTGGGTGGCAATTCCGCTCAGCCGGCCCAGAAAATTCAACGCAGTTCTCTCGGCTTGCAAAACAGACACGACCTTGCCAGTGATACGTGCAACCGCACATCCTTTGGAATGAAAATCACCTTCGCTCACCAAAGACTTGAATTCTATGGATTCATCATCATATTCAAAAACCAGACGAGCGAGATCCAGGCCTGCTAGAACACCTGACTCTTTCATAATGATTTCGGCTTGAATGGTTTTATCATCATTTATAGCTTTGGAAGTGATATCGCCTCGGCTACCGAGGTCTTCTTCCAGTGCACTCTTTACAAGTTGAGTGATTTCGGGTTGCTTAAAAAGATCGTTCATGATGATTGAGCCGCCCTTTGTTGGTCAATTTCCTCGATTTTTCGGTTTGCGGCACGCCCGATATCATCAGAAGGACCGCGTTCACGAAGTACTTGCATAAACAAATCTTTTGCCTTTTCTAATTCACCCAATTTTTGATATATTTGTCCGGCTTCATACAATGCGGTGACACCAAAAGGCATTTTTGTGGGTTTGCATACGTACTTTACTTTGAGAAATTCGGTGATGGCGGTACGCCGGTCACCTCGATCTGCATAGCATTTGGCGATCCAATACTGTATCTCGGTCTCTGTTTCAGCATCGACACGTCGTTTTAAATCAGACAGGTAGGTAATGGCCCGATCGTATTCTTTCATATCATAAAGAAATCGCCCGATACGCACGCGTTGCACCTGAGTATCGGATTCATTCGGATAATCTGACACATATTCTCGTGCAGAGGCGATGGCACGATCATAAAGCCGGACATCATCATAGCTGCGGATCAAAAGGCGCAGTGCAGCGGCACGTTCTCTGCCATATTCTTGTAATTCCAAAACCCTACGGGCAGCCATGATCACCGATTCGAGTTGACGGTTTTCATAATAAAAATCCGCCAGATTGACATACGCTTTTGCGAGGATATCGGGCTTTGTATATTCTGTGGTTATTTTTGTCAAGGTCTTTAAGGCGTCATCCGTTTTATTAAGAATAACATACATACGGGCCAAACCCAGCACCCCTCTTCCCCCTTCATTGGTATCCTCGAAATCGTCGGCCAGGTCCTCGAAAGTATCTTTTGCTTTATCAAAATTCTTTGCCCGTAAATAGAGATCTCCCTTTTCATACAGAATTCTGGCATAGCCCAGATCATCATCGCCATAACGTTCCTTGTATCGGTTTGCCAAAGACTGTCCCTGGCCCAGATCATCCATTTGAAACGCACACAAGGCCGAGTGTTCCAGTGCTTTTTTGGCCAGGTCACCGGACAAATCCGGCAAGGCCTGATCATAGTATTGTTTGGCATTTTCATATTGACCGCGTTCAAAATAAAAATCTGCAGCCTTGATGCGGGCTTGTTGTGTCAGTGTATCATTTGGAAAAGTGTCGATCAGTTCTTCGAGATGTCCTAACGCAGTATCCAAACGATTCAGCTCTGCAGCCAATTCTGCCATTAAAAAAAGAGCCTGAGCTCTTTGTTGTCCATCAGAAACGACTTGCAGATAATCCCGTAATTGCTCGATAGCTCGTTGGTTATCATCTTCAAGCGATACTTGAATAGAAAGCCATAATTGTTCAGGATCTTTATCGATCGTATAAAAAATATCCAATCGGTGGTTGGCTGAGAACCGTTTGTCTTGGGAACATTTTTGAGCTTGCTCAAATTGTTCCATCTTGAGAAGCATAAGACATCTTTTGCTGGAGGCTTGCTGGCCAAGCTGACTGTAAGCAAACTCTGAGGCGAGCCTGTCATAATATTCAAAAGCTGTTTGCCACTCGCCTCTCTGCTCAGCCATTTGCGCCAATGAATGCATGGCTTGGGGGACGTGTGCTGATTCGGGCACCTGGTCGATGAGCCTTTGCATAAGAGTTTGTGCGGTATCTGGTCGTGATTGACGGATATAATGCTGAGCGAGGTGATACAAGGCACCACTTTTTCGAATTTCATTTTTCGAAATGACCAGATCAGACAAAACGCTGACATATTGTTCGGGATTGGCTTGCTCTGCATTTTTTATCCACAGATATAACAGTTCTTCTTTTAACCACGACAATTTTTCATCGTTGTTCAGATTACGGACGAGATTGAGCAACGTATTGAGGTATTCTTTTTTTTCAAAATCCAGGACAATGAATAAGCGGGAAGCTTCCAGTTGCGCATAGTTTGTCCATTGGGATTGTGAATAATTTCGTTTAAGCAGATCGAGACTTTGTTCAAGTGTATCGATATGGGCATTGACTCGTGCAGAGTTTAAATCGTGATGATATTTTTCTGCCAACCGTGCATGACAGAGACACAGGTTATACAAAAGCCGGTCTTTGGCCAGTTGTCCGGTATTTTCGGTCATAATTGCTTGTTTAATCAACGAGATAGCACGGTGATAGTCATGAAAGGTTTCAATTTGTTCATTCGCCCACTTGAATAAAAACTCGGCCCGTTGGGAACCTTGCAAGCTGGAGGCGAGCATCTGATTAAAGGCCTTATCTGCCAGGCGGGGATCGGCCGGGGCAAAGCGTTTCAAATAATCGAGCTTTTCCAACACTCGTTCATGGTCATCGCCACCCGGGTAAACCCGCAGATAACGTTCATATTCGGCAATGGCCATATGAGCCAGGTTTTCTTTTTCAAATGTTCTGGCGATGCCCAGTTGGGCTTCATCTGCATAGGGACTGGCTACGGACAGCTCGCCAATCGCAGAATAGGTGCGACGTGCTCCTGGCCAGTCATTTAAATATTGTTCCTGAATCTCTGCCAGCTTAAAAAGCATCAGGTCCCGAAAAGGAACAAGTTCTGATCTATCCATAAATCGGCGAAGAACCTGAACGGCAAGGACTGATTGATTGGATCGGCCCAGCAGATCGGCATAATAAATCAAAGAATGGAACAACAAGTCAGGTTTGCCGGCCAATGAATCCGCTTCCTCAATCAATCCGGCATAGAGGGATCTTGCCCGGGATGATTCTCCGAGTTTATCCGCGACACGTGCCTGACGAAAGGACCATTCATATAAAGACTGATTTTGGATTCGATTAAAAGCCTCGTTGGCTTGTTCGAATTCATTCAGGGCAAAATGACAATCGCCCTGGATCATCAACAACTGATCCTGAATGGCACGTGCGCCTCCTTTTTCCAATCCAATACGACACATTTCTATGGCTTTATCGTATTCCCCGGCATAGAAATAGGATTCGCTCAATTTCCTGGCTGCAAGAATCAGCGAATCGTTTTGAGAATCGGAAGAAAGCAACTTTTCAAGAGAGGCGTCTGCTTGGCCAAACCGTCCCAATTCATACAAAACGTCGGCCTTGAGCATCTGGGCTTCCAGTGACAGGGCATCCGACAGGTTTTCGCCGAGAATCCGCTCCAATTCATTGAGAGCGAGTTGGGGTTCATGGTTGGCCAGACGTATCTTGGCCAGCACATATCGCGCTTTATGGCGTTTTGCATGTGTAGGATAGGATTCAATGACCACATAGACAGCATCCAAGGCATTTTGAACCTGATCAGCCTGTAAAAAGGCCTGAGCTGCATTTAACTGTGCATCTGGTATCAGGGTACTATTGGGTTTGAACAAACGTATGCGTTCAAAGTCGAGAGCAGCACGTTCATAGGCCTTTGTTTCACTCAAAAGATGGGCCTTGTGGTACAGTGCCTGATCGATGAGAGAGGTTTGCGGAAAATGAAGCATTAATTTCCGAAACGTTTCAAGCGCCTCTTGTGGTTTTCCGGCATTTTTATAATTTTGCGCAGTGCGAAACATGGCTTCAGGCGCGCGCGGGCTATTGGGATAGGTTTCAAAATAGCGCCAATACTGCACAGCAGCCAAATCATACATGCCTCGATTTTCCAATTGCTGCGCAAATTGAAAATCCTGATCTTCCTGGCCGGTAATGTTACCCCTCTCCTGACCATTAACCCAGCTCAGAGAGACGAGAATCAAAACGGCGAATAATTTACAATATCTCAAGTTTTGCATAAGGCATTACCAATCTTCTTTTTCCTGCTGTATCAAATTGCACAACCAGTTTGGCTGTAGGACCAGATGGCTCGATTTTAAGAATTGTTCCTTTTCCGAATGTATGATGGGAGACACGCATGCCAATCCTGAATTCTACATTTTCTTGTGATTCATTTTCATAATCCGGCATATCAAATGTTTCTTCATATCTTCTGGAAGACCCATAGGGTGAGCGCCGAGAAACAGGTCGCCTTTTTTGTTGCCAATCCACAAATGTGCCATCCATTTCTTTTATAAACCGCGACACCACGCTATTGATCCGCTCACCATAACGTCTGCGGTTTCGGGCCCAGGAGAGGTAGAGTTTGTGCTTTGCCCGGGTAGCCCCGACATAAAATAATCTGCGTTCTTCTTCCAACGCTGCAGAGTCATCGAGACTTCGGGAAAGGGGAAAGAGTCCTTCCTCGAGTCCGGCAATAAAAACAACAGAGAATTCCAATCCTTTGGCTGCATGCAGGGTCATGAGCGTCACTGCGTTAGCCCGGTCATCCCAATTATCGATATCAGTGGTTAGCGAAACATGTTGCAGATAATCAGCCAGGGTCACTTTACTCCCAAATTGATTTGAAAACTCTGAAATAGCGAGCAAGAGTTCCCGCACGTTATCTACACGCGCCATTGATTCTATTGTTCCTTCTTGCTTTAGATCTCTCAAAACACCTATATCGTCTACGAGTGAAGCGGCAATTTCTGAAGGAGATAACTGACCCAGCAGATCTCTGTATTTACACATGGTATGATAAAATGTTAACAGGCTTTGCACACTCTTGGCACTGACACCCGGAATTTGAGGTACCTGTGCGACAGCCTCTAAAATAGACAAATTATTCTTTTGTGCAAATGCTTCTATTTTACCCAGAGTTACCTGGCCTACCCCTCTAGCCGGGGTGTTGATAATTCTGGTCATACTGATCACATCCGAAGGATTGATCAACAAGCGCAAATAAGAAAGAACATCTTTGATCTCTTTACGTTCATAAAATTTTATGCCGCCGACAATGATATAGGGAATTCCCTCGACCCGCAGTGCTTCCTCAAGAACGCGTGACTGTGCATTTGTCCGGTAAAGCAGGGCAAAATCCTTGAAATCACGATCACCGTTTTTGAGTTCCATACCGAGTCGGTTGACGATCATTCTGGCTTCGTGCAGATCATCATCGATTTCCAAAAGGGAAACCTTGTCCCCGGACAATTGAGTGGTCCACAATTCTTTGTGGTGACGTTGACGGTTATTTTTTATGACTGAATGAGCGGCAGACAAGATATTTTGGGTAGAGCGATAATTCTGTTCCAACCTGAATTTGCAGCAATCCGAATAATCTTTTTCAAAATCGAGAATATTGCGAATATCTGCACCGCGCCAACGGTAAATGGACTGATCGTCATCTCCGACCACACAAATATTCTTTTTCCGGGCAGCCAGATAGCGTAAGGCCAGATATTGTGCGCGATTGGTGTCCTGATATTCGTCGACCAGGATATAGGTAAATCGGTCCTGATAATATTCCTTTACCAATGGAAAGCGTTCAAAAAGTTCGATAGGTTTGACCAATAAATCATCGAAATCCATGGCATTGAGATCTTTTAATTGACGTTGATATTCCGCATAAACACGAGCGAGAATTCTGTCAACCTCTTTTTCTGAAGCTTCCAACATATCAGCTGGTGAAATCAGATTATTTTTTGCTGCGCTGATTTGATAAAGCATCTTTTTGGGAGAATACTCTTTCAAAGGTAGCTTTAATGCGGCAAGGACCCGCTTTAACAAAGAGGTCTGGTCGCTTTCGTCATAGATTGCAAAATTATGATCAAATCCCAATTTTTCTGCTTCTCTGCGCAACAAACGGGCAAACAGAGAATGAAACGTGCCGATCCACATTCCGGAAAGCATACTGGGGGTTAATTTTGCTACACGCTCGCGCATTTCACCCGCTGCTTTATTTGTAAACGTCATTGCGAGTATTTCTCTGGGTTCAGCAAGACCATTGGCCAGGATATAGGCAATTCGATAGGTTAAAACCCGTGTTTTGCCTGATCCTGCACCGGCAAGGACCAGAACGGGACCTTCGGTTTGTTCAACGGCTTGTCGCTGCACAGAGTTGAGATCTTTTTTCAGCCAGGATGTATCAACCATTTTTTCCATCAATTCGGATTCTTTTTTTCTCGAGCGACTCTTTTTCTGATTTTGTCGAATTTAGCTTTGGCATTCAAATGTTGCGATAGAGTCGTGCTGAATGTATGCGCACCGGTTCCATCGGCGACAAAATACAAATAAGGCGTATCCGCCGGGTATAAGGCAGCTTTGATTGCCGATGCACTCGGATTGTTAATAGGACCCGGAGGAAGTCCGGCATACCTGTAAGTATTGTACGGTGAATCGATTTCCAGATCTCGATTCAACAACCGCCTCGGTCCATCCGGAATAATAAATTGTATCGTCGGATCGGCTTGTAAGGGAATTCCGCGCTCGAGACGGTTATGAAATACAGAAGAAATGATGTTCATTTCTTCTTCCAGCATGGCTTCTCCCTCGATGATCGAGGCCAGGGTCAAAATTTCATGAAAGGAAAATCCCAATTTCTCAGCCCAAAGGCGCAGGGTATCGGGAATAGTTTGATTGAATTCTCTGATCAATCTTTCAATGATATGCCTTTCATTCACACCATATGTAAAAAAATAGGTCTCTGGGTACAAAAATCCATCCAGTGACGGGGCTTTGACCTTTTGGCGGGCAAAGCTGGTATCATTGACAAGGGCCATAAAGCGTGTGGAATCCACATCCAGTTCGCGGGCGAACCGAGCCGCGATCTGTCGGGTCTGCCACCCTTCCGGAATGGTCACTTTGATATAATGCTGTTTGCCGGTCGTGAGAATTTTCATAGCCTTATAGGCCGAGACTCGTGCCGGCAGTTCATACATTCCGGCTCTGAGTGAACCGTTTTCACCAAATAATCGCACGGTTTTTGTAAAATCATCTGCGTCTGCAATAATTCCCTTGCTGTGTAGCAATGAGGCAATCTCTGAAGGCCCGAGTCCATATTTTATTTTGATCAACACGCTTTCGTGTGCAGGCTGCAAGGGCCAAAAGATCTGCCAGGCTTGCCAGGTCAAAATGCCTAATAGTATGAAAAAGGGAATGAAAATATATAAAAATCGCTTCAAAATAAAATCCGTTGTATGACAATTAGACAATTATATAACGAATGAGTCCAGGCCGTTACTCCCAATCCTCGCAATAGATACAAAAGACACAAAAAAAGTCCAACAAAGAAACGATAGACAGCCGAATAAAGTTCAAAGGGCTGACCGCCGATATAATGAAACCAGGAAAATGCAAGGGCAGAAAATAGTGCCGAAATCAGATATCCCGGAACCGTGCCAGTATGTAAAAACCGAACAAGGGTATAAGCGGTTAAATGAAAAATCAGTGCTCGAAAGAGCAATTCTTCATAGACACCTGCGCCGATGGCAAGTGCGATACCCTCCCACAGTTGATTAGAGCTGTTCGCAGTACTCAGCAAAACATACTCGGTCAACCGGCCAAAGATCATGCCCAAGAAGGTGGCATAAAACAAGGCTTCAATAAAGATAAGAAAAAAATATCGAAAATCGAAGACTGTTTTTTTCTTATCTCTTAAAAAGAGTGCCATTGCGATGGCACCCAATACCACAAGCAGGAAAAACCGGCCGTCGACGCCCAGGGTCTGTACCACGTGTTTTAAAAAAATTTCAGCAGTATTGCGTGTATGTAATAGAGAAAGCCGGTCAAGATAGGCAATAATGCCCTCATAAATCAACAAAAGGGGCATTATGCTGATCAATCCATAGCTTATGGTGCGGCTTGTCTGCGGATAACTCTTGAGTTGCAGATGCATCAAGTGTTTGACCTATTCGATGGCTCGACTGGGAATTAGTTTTTGGCGTATGCCAATGATTATTTTGATGATATGATGAACAGGCTCTGAGCCACTGCCCGCAATAATACCGGTGATCAGATGATCGAATCGATTGGATGCTGATATTTGCTCCGGAAAAACAGAGTTGAGAATGCCAAAGTTAAGAAAAAAGCAAAAAAGCATGCCGAGGACCATTCCGGCAACCAACACTCCCCGTTTTAATTTTAATACAAACTGTTTATAGTCTAGAGTGTCTTTTAGCTTTAATTTTGTGTCCTCTAAACCGGGAATCAGTACCACCCCGATCTCGAGCAATCTTTCGATGATCAATGCCAAAACGAGCAGTGCATAAAAAGAGTCCATACTTCCTCCGTCATTTCCGCGTGCCTCTCAAGGGACACCCATCGCTTTTCCTTCACCTCGCTTATCTGCAACGCCTATAAAGCGCTTTGAATCTTGATCGAATGCAATGGCATGTACATTGCCAATTGATGACCTGGCCCGAAGCGAGTGACCACGCTCGGAGAGCCGGTCCAGAACAATTTTTCGTATGCCTGGTGATTCATACACGATTTCATCTGGCATCCACTGATGATGAAATCGTGGAAAATTTATCGCTTGATCAAGCGGCATATTGAATTCTATTGTGTTCACGATCGTATGCAGTACTGTATTGATAATGGTCGGTCCACCAGGAGAGCCGGTTATCAGGAAAAGGGAAGAATCCTGTGTGACGATCGTAGGGGTCATGGAAGAAAGCATGCGCTTGTAGGGTTCGATTGCATTGGCTTCTCCCTGTATCAATCCGAACATATTAGGGACACCGGGTTTGGCGGTAAAATCATCCATCTCGTTATTCATCAAAAATCCTGCTCCCTCGATCACAACAAAAGAGCCATATCCACCATTCAGTGTGGTGGTTACAGCGACCGCCATGCCGTTATGATCGGCAACAGAAAAATGAGTGGTCTCTATCGGTTCTTTACGAGGATGACCATGGGTGCCGGGAGTAGAGATCCCTGCCTTTTCAAGATCGATAAGGTTACGGCGCTCTGCCAGATACTCTGGGGAAAGCAGTTCTTGAACAGGAATGTCATTAAAATCAGGATCCCCTAAAAATTCGGCGCGATCTGCAAACGCCAGACGCATGGCTTCAACCAATACATGGATATAGGCACTCCCCTGTCGATCCATACGAGAGACCGAAAAGGGCCGAATCAATTCGAGCATCTGTAACAGGGCAATACCGCCGGAGCTCGGCGGAGGCATGGAAATGATTTGATAGTTTTTATACCTGCCAACAAGCGGATCGCGCTCTATGGCTTGATAATCGGCCATATCCTGGAGGGTGATGAGCCCCCCGTTTTCCTGCATGGACTGTGCGATCAATCGGGCAATTTCGCCCTGATAAAATGCTTTGGGTCCCTGTTCTTTGATCAGTGTCAAAGTTCTGGCCAGGTCGGGTTGACGCCAGATCTCCCCCTCTCGATACGGGGTACCATCCTTTTTTAAAAATTTTTCGGCGGTTGCCGGAAAGGTAGAAAACTGTTTTACAAGCCGTTTAAAATCCTTTTCCTGGCCGAGAGTCACAGAGAACCCTTGTTCGGCCAATTTTATCGCAGGCTCTAGTATGGTTGCCAAGGGCAAAGTGCCATATTTTTCCAAAGCCATACACAGTCCGGCGACGCTTCCGGGGACTCCTGAGGCAAGATAACCGACAAGGCTTTTTTGAGGATCTACAGATCCGTCAGCATTGAGGTACATATCGCGATGGGCGGCTTTGGGTGCGGTTTCTCGAAAATCGATGGTTGAGCTTTGACCATCAGCAAAGCGAATAACCATAAATCCCCCACCGCCGATATTACCTGCAGTGGGATGGACGACAGCCAAAGCAAATCCCGTTGCCACAGCTGCATCGATTGCATTTCCTCCCATGCTGAGCATTTCTACTCCTGCGCTGGAAGCTAATGCCTGTGCACTGGACACCATTCCCTTTGAGCTGGTAGCGGGTTGAGAAAAGACCTGTCCGACAAACAGGCATACATAAAGTATGGATAAGAGTGATCTAGGCATGATTTCGCTTTTGCCAGTTTTTTAATGATTCCAGGTTAAATGTATTGATCACATCCGCTGCAGTGGCCCAGCCGCGACGAGCCGTACCTACACCGAGATGCATCATGGGCAGATGCTCGCGATGGTGTGCATCGGTATTGATACAAAGTTTTACGCCTCTGTCAATTGCCGCTCGAACATGAATATCTCTCAGATCAAGACGATCCCAAAAAGAATTGATTTCAAGGGCCGTACCTGTTTCCGCAGCGACATCGAGGATGCGATCCATATCGATCTCGAATCCCTCTCTGCGCGAGATCAATCGACCTGTTGGATGGCCGATCAGATCCACAAACGGATTTTTCATGGCTTTTATGGTTCGCAGGGTAGGATCGGTTTTGAAAGCCGTATGCACCGAGGCGATGACAAAATCCAGCTTTTGCAAAATCTCGTCAGGCAAATCAAGTGAACCATCTGGCTGGATATCCACTTCACTGCCTGCCAGGATCTCAAAATCCGAATAGGTCTCATTGAGAGAGCGAATCTCTTTGATCTGTTGAGAGAGTTTTGGCACTGAAACACCGTTGGCATAGAATGCACTGGCAGAATGATCGCAAAATGCCATATACTCATAACCGCGATCGCGAACGAGTTTTGCCATGTCTGCAAGAGAGAGTTGCCCGTCGCTATAGGTCGAATGGATATGCAGGTCAGCCTTGATCTCACCGATGGTCATCAAATCCGGCAACCGGTCATCCATTGCGGCATCTATCTCGCCCCGATCTTCACGCAATTCCGGTGGAATAAATGGCATATCAAGGATGCGGTAGATATCCTCTTCAGATTCACCGGCGACTTTATGTTCATCCTGGTAGACCCCATATTCATTGATTTTGAGGCCTCTTTTTCTCGCCAGTTCTCTTAGGCGCACATTGTGCTCTTTAGAGCCGGTAAAATATTGCAGAGCAGCTCCAAAGCTCTCGTGAGGAATGACCCGCAGATCGACCTGAAACCGTTCATCCAGCATAATGCTGGCTTTGGTAGATCCCGCGGCGAGAACTCTTGTTCGTCTGGGAATGTCTCTAAAGCAATTCATGACAGACTCAGGATCTGTGGTAGATACAATGATATCGATATCATGTACCGTTTCCCTGTTTCGTCTGACAGAACCTGCGGGCATGATATCCTGCACGAGTTTTCCTCGATGTTCCTTGAGATATTCGATGACATAATCGACAACAGGCCAGGCAATACCGATAGAAATCCGTTGGCTGGCAGATTTGAACAATTGAACCCCTCTGCGGATATTCTCGATCTTTTTGGCACCCATTCCGGGCAGGGTTTGCAGAGATCCAGTCTCGATAGCCTTTTCGAGATCATTTACCGTTTCGATCCCGAGTTTTTCAAAGGCTGCGGCTGCGGTTTTTGGGCCGAAATTTTGTATGCTGAGCAAATCAAAAAGATCGCGGGGAATGGTGGTCAGCAGGGCATCAAATTCCTCGATTTTACCGGTATCCAGGTATTCA
>WJME01000185.1 GCA_014728115.1 Candidatus Zhuqueibacterota bacterium
AAGCCATGTGGTTCAGGAAGCAGAGGGTGAAGGTGGAACGGTAATTGAAAAACGGCCCGAGTCCAAGCAAGCAGCCATCTATCGAACCCTGGCGAAAAACATAAGAGACAACAGCCATCTGGTTGTTCCCACACCGGTTGAACTGGAAGAAGTGATGGAGTTGACCAAAAAATATCAACTTGAAACTTGCAAAAGAAAGATCATACCTGCCGCAAAAGTCGAGCAGGCAACCGTACGCCACGACAGGAGGGATGCTGATCGCGCGGCAAAAAACCGATTCAACAGTGCTGCTTACGGCAGTGGAGGGACCGGAGATGCTGACTCTTTTTCCCCTGTCACTATGACGGACCAAAATTCTTCAGTGACCGAAGATTGGATGGATAGCAATGCCCAGCCGGGAACCGATGCAATGGACGACAAAAAAAGACCCGCTCCTCCTGCGGAAATCTACCCATCATATGTAAACCGTGACTGGGCTGCCTCTGGTCGAAAGAAAAGAAACCTGCGCAAGATTGCCATTTACGGCAAGGGAGGCATCGGAAAATCCACCACCTCGTCGAATGTGAGTGCAGCTCTATCCAGAATGGGAGAAACTGTTCTGCAGGTAGGTTGTGATCCCAAGCGAGATTCTATTGCAACATTATGCGGTAAGTTGATGCCCACTATTCTGGATACACTGAGAGATAATAATGGTGAAATGACACCGGACTTGATGGAAAGTATCGTCCATGCAGGATACAACGGCATATACGGTATCGAGAGCGGAGGCCCCAAACCCGGTGTCGGGTGTGCAGGTGGTGGCGTGATGGAATCTTTAAAGTTGTTGGAGCAGTTTGATATATTGAAAAACTATAATATAACCTTTACCATTTTTGATGTTCTCGGAGATGTGGTCTGTGGTGGTTTTGCCCAGCCGATGAGAGCCGGATACGCCAAAGAGGTCTATATTGTCGCATGTGGTGAGATCCTGACATTGCTTCAGATCAATAATATTGCCAAGAGCATCAAAAAATTGCATGACCGGGGTATGGAATGTGGCTGTGCAGGAATCATTAATAACATGCGAGGCATCAAAAATGAAGAAAAAATTGTTAACGAGATAGCCGAAAAAATGGGGTTACCGGTCATTATGCATATTCCCCGCTCACAGACTGTTCAGGATGCAGAATTTTATGCTCAAACAGTCGTACAAGCATATCCGGAATCGGAACAGGCTCAAAAGTATCGCAAATTAGCAGAAAATATTTTAAATAATCAGGATGCGTTTGTACCCAATCCGATTTCATTAGAAGAGATAAAACCAATCGTGCAAAAGTATGCCTGATAATGGAAATATTAAAAAACTCGCAATTTGCGGTTAACATCAGACGCAACAAAAAGAACGTCCGTATAAAAATTGGAGACACTAGAAAGAAAGAGGCAGTTTTATTCAAATCAGATCTGACCAGCCGGCCCGCCCATATAGCGGGCCATAATAAACGGTTTGTCAGCTTTTGGTTTCACTTTACCCCCTTTCATTATGGAAAAAAGGATGCATCACATGTGTTATTCGCCTGTGGATACGGGTAATTTACTCTGATGATATGAAGAAATCTGAAAATAGTTTAAAAGTGTCAAGTCTCCTGCGGGTCGTCATGATTCTGCCATGCGGTTTACGTGTCGTCTGCACGAATCCGGTTATGTGATGTTCTCTTGATTCAATTGGCTTTGGGCAAATTCACATATCTCGCCCATGGCCTGTTTTGCTTCCAGAAACAACGGGGACAACAGGGGAAACGCATGAACCATCCCAGGCCACTCGCTCAACGTGACTTCTACGCCGTGTTCTTTGGCTTTTTGCGCCACATGTATACAATCATCATAATGAATTTCATGGGTTCCTACACAGATGTGAAGTGGCGGGAGTCCGGTAAAATCCCCCATCTGAGGCGACAAGAGCGGCAGAAAGGGATCATTGTTGCCAATATACAGCCGGGTCCATACATCCCAGGATCCTTGCGGAGCGATATCCTTTCGGGCATTATAGGTAAAAGAGTCTGCCCGGCATCTCAGGTCTGTCACGGGTGAAATCGAAAAGGCAGCTTTGGGCAAACCGATATTCAACTCTTTCAAGGCCAACAGTAAAGAAAGGGTCAGGGTTCCACCGGCTGATTCGCCGCCGATGACAATATCCTGCGAGGAATACCCTTGTTCCAGCACCCACTTGTAGGCGGTGACGCAATCCTCGACCGCCGCAGGGAATGGATGTTCCGGCGCCAGTCTATAATCGAAAACCAGGGATTTCAGCCGGCTTTGCAGAGCAAACTTGGCCACATGCATCCGGTGCGTCTGACAGGATCCGGAAATGAATCCCCCGCCATGGATGTACAGCAGCATCTTGCCTTTAAGGGGATCCGGCGGAATGATCCATTCTGCGTAAAGTGAATGGATATCCTCTTTTTGGGTCGTGACCTGCTTTGGCATTTTCATCTTGGCGGTGGCGTTATCCACCTCTTTGCGGAATTCACTCACGGAAAAATGTTCATCGACCACCTGAGGTTTCAATCTGAATTTGAACAGGTGTCTGTTTTTGATCAACCCGATGATGATTCTGCTTTGAAGGCTTGGCATAGAGCTCCTTTTATGCTTGTTTTTCTTTTTCTATTACACTATATTAGTGTACACATAAACAGTACAAGTGGAGGTGGTTCATGTTAAAAAATATCACTCTAAGTGCCGAAGAAGAACTCATCAACAAGGCCCGGCAAAAGGCCCAAAAAGAAAGGACAACGTTGAATGAGACATTTCGCCGTTGGCTTTTACAATACGTGAATGCGGGAATGAACAGTTCTGAATATGAATCCTTGATGAAATCATTGAATTATGCACAGCCTGGCAAAGCATTCTCAAGGGATGAACTCAATGAAAGATAAATTTTTTCTCGACACCAATATCCTGATATACTCGTTCGATGATGCCAGCCCGGGAAAGCAAGAAATAGCCAATCACCTCATTAAAACAGCACTGTTGGAAAGTAAAGGATGTATCAGTTATCAGGTTATACAGGAATTTTTAAACGTTGCGACAAAAAAATTCACACCTCCACTTACTGTCGTTGATTGCCAGCGTTACCTGGACTCTGTGCTGCAGCCACTCTGTCAAATATTTACGAGTATCGCTCTCTATCATAAAGCACTGGATTTAATGGCAAGATGGCAATACTCTTTTTATGACTCTTTGATCCTCGCTGCTGCATTGCAGGCTGATTGCAAAATTCTCTATTCAGAGGATCTAAAGCATGAACAGTCGATCAATTCTCTCACGATCATAAATCCATTCCAAAGTATCGCATGCTGACAACTTTAAACTTTTATACTTTTTGCCGCCGAGCAAATTGATTCAACACAGCCGTTTGATCGCTATTCGTTTATCAAACAAGAACCCCCTAAAGGGCTGGTCATAAGAGTGCTATAATATCGATAAAAATCTGTATTTTGCAAGGAAAATTTCTGGTTACCCGGTCCGGTCACACCAGCCCGGATGCATTCCCGGCTAACTGACCGGGACGAGATCAATTTTGCTTGCTTTTCAGGTCTGTCCTGGTTATGTTTCGAGCAGGTCAGCAACGCAAGGACCACCGAATAAGGCCCGGGGCTCCGGGTTAGGGGGACAGCCGGGTATCTGGCTCTACGATTAAACATAATGTTCGGTCGCTCTGAGCCTCTGCAAATTCGTCTTTTCTGTCAAAAGCAAGGACACACCCTATGAAAAATCGCAGATCTTTTTTCAAAAAATCTCTGGCCGGACTGGCAGCCGCAGGTCTGTTTCCCATGGCAAAAAATGCCTCGGCCGGCGAAAAAAAACTCAAAGGCGTGCTGGTTCACCATGTCTATTTTTGGCTCAAGGAACCGGAGAACAAGGCGCACCGGCAACAATTTGAAAATGCCATCGAGAAACTTTTAAAGGTGGAAACCATCAAGCTCAGCCACTTTGGGGTTCCTGCAGCCACAGAGAAACGTTCGGTGGTCGATTATTCCTACACCTATTCCTATATGGTGATATTCGACAGTATCAAAGATCAAGATATCTACCAGGATCATCCTGTCCACCATGAATTTGTAGAAAAAAATTCCCACCTGTGGGAAAAGGTTCTTGTGTATGATTCGGTTGATGAGATAGCGTGACAAAGAGTATACCGACCCTCTGCGGGATATTGGGAATGGCACATCTGAACATGACCTGATAAGGACATCTCATGAAACGATCGATCATTTTCCTGCTTTGCAACACTACATTATTTGCTGCAGCACCCGGAACCACCCTATCTCATATTCATGTGGATCAGTTTGGCTATCCACCGGATGCGGCCAAAGTCGCGGTGATCGCAAATCCGATGAATGGTTATAACAACAGTGAGAGCTATTTTCCCGGTTCCACCCTGCAGGTGCACCGCACCAGCGATGATGTGCAGGTTTATTCAGGACCGATCACCAGCTGGAATGGCGGCAGTACGCATGGTCAATCCGGTGATCAGGCGTGGTGGTTCGATTTTTCGGCTCTGACTATACCGGGCGAGTATTACATTTACGATCCCGATCATGACGCATCCTCGTTTACATTTGAAATCGCTCAGGATGTCTATCTGCCGGTGCTGAAACAGGCTGTGCGGTCCTTTTTCTACCAGCGCTGTGGTCATGCCAAATCCGTTCCTTATGCCCATTCTGATTGGGCAGATGTGGCATGTCATCTTGGACCTCAACAGGATCTCGACTGTCGTCTGGTGAGCAATACCGATCCGTCCACATCACAGGATTTGTCCGGTGGCTGGCATGATGCCGGGGATTTTAACAAATATGTCAATTATGCGGACGGCACCTTGCACTATTTGCTTTTGGCCTATGAAGAAAATCCGGCCATTTGGGGTGATGATTACGATCTTCCCGAATCGGGTAATGGTGTGCCCGACATTCTCGATGAGATGAAATGGGAACTGGAATGGCTATTAAAGATGCAGCAACCCGACGGCTCGTCTTTGTTCAAAGTCTCGGTAACGGGGTACGAACGCGATGCGCCGCCGAGTCTTGACACCGCTTTTCGTCGCTATGCTCCGGCAACAGCTTCGGCCACCATTTCTGCCTGTGGTGCATTTGCTCATGCAGCTATTGTCTACCAGGCAAGCTCTGATGCAGCGATGCAAGCATTTGGTGCCACCCTGGAAACCGCAGCAATAGCGGCATGGGACTGGCTGGAAGCCAATCCCGATCAAATCCCGTCAGACTATAACAGCGCCGGCTTTAGTCTGACCGCTTCAGAAGATAGTCATGATCAACAGTTTGCCAACCGGGTCAGTGCAGCTGCCTATTTGTTTGTTTTGACCGGTGATACAGAATACCGCACGTTTTTTGACACCCATTACCAGAATGTCCACCTGATGCAGTGGACCTATGCCTATCCGTTTGAGGACGAATATCAAAATGCGTTGTTATATTACAGCAATGCGCCCGGTGCAACCGCTTCTGTGGTCACAGCCATCGAAAATGCCTATTCCTCTTCATTACAAACTCATTTAGGCAATGTGACCAATGGCATTGATGCCTATCGGGCCTATCTCTCGGATGGCAATTATACCTGGGGCAGCAATAAAACCAAGATGGGCAAGGGCTCGATGTTTGCCAACATGAATGTATATGGATTGAATGCGGCCAACTCGGCAGCCTATCGTAACGCCGCAGCCGGATACATTCACTATATCCATGGTGTCAATCCCAATGCGATTGTCTATCTATCCAATATGAACGGGTTTGCTGCCGAATATTCGGTAAACGAGTTTTATCATGGTTGGTTCTGGGATGGCACGGATTGGGACAATGTCCAAACGTCATTATACGGACCCGCTCCCGGATTTATGCCCGGAGGACCCAATCCCGGTTATGCTCCCTCCAGTGGCTATATCTCTCCCCCACAGGATCAACCGATTCAGAAATCCTGGAAAGTATGGAACACCGGGTGGCCCGAAGATTCATGGGAGGTCACTGAAAACCATATCCCCATGCAAGCGAGTTACATCCAATTATTATCCAAATTTGTAGAGCTGCCCCCTGCCCCGTCACCATCGATCGTTTCTCTCAAGGTCATGTTGCAAGGCCCGTTCCAGGCAGGAGCCATGTCTGCCTATCTCGCCGACCATGATTTGATACCGTTGAGTCAGCCTTATCATAGCGATCCCTGGAATTACAACGGCTCTGAAGCGGTCCCGTCGATACCGGCCGGAATCACGGATTGGATATTGGTAGAACTGTGGAGTACGACAGACCGTTCCTCCTGCGTCAGTCAACAGGCAGCCTTTTTGCAAACAGACGGCGATATAGTGGATCTCGACGGAACCACACCCATAGATTTCACTGTGCCCGAGGACGAGTATTATATTGCCGTACATCATCGCAATCATGGGTCGGTTACAAGCGCCTCACCCGTATCCCTTGCGGGGTCTCCGGCATCCTATGATTTCAGTACTGCACAAACACAGAGTTATGGGTCTGTCGGCATGACCGAACTTTCCGGCGGATTTTGGGGCCTGTGGGCAGGAGATATGGATCAGGATCACGAGATCACCACAGCCGATTATGTTGCCTGGTATAACAGCAACCATTATGCAGAAACCGGGTATCTGGACGGTGATTTGAATTTCGATGGTGCTGTTGATCTCGCCGATTATGAACTATGGAGGCAGAATGCCGGGGTTGGTGCGAATTCTTTTGAATCATCGAACGATTGATGACCCTGTCTGTCAGGTCCCGATCCGGCTGTTTTTTTAACACTGAGCAAAAAAAGGATCGTTTGAAAAGCGCATCTTGATTTTTACCTGCGCAATGTGTATATTGAACTAACAGTCAACAAAAGCGTGTACGGGTTACCATCTTTTTTCCTTTTATTATCTCGTGACATTTTTAACATCGCTCTATTTAAAACATGTCAAATGCATCACCAGACTCGGCAATAAATTTACACACAAAAATTCAAGATAATCCTGACACCCACCAGGATCGTTCCCATCATTTTGTCGATTCTATTTTATGACAAAAAGGTAAGAAAAAAGGGGGTGTCCGGTATATAACATGCCCAACGCATATACCTGATCACCAGACCATAATAAAAATCCAGCAGGGGAGCAAACGTCATGAAACGATGCCAGCGGTGTATCTTGCCAGAAACATATCCGGGAATTTCATTTGACGAACATCATATCTGCAATCGATGCCATAGCTGGGATGTCGAATACAGCAAGGTAGATTATCGTTTGTTAAAGAAAGAATTGGATCAATTAATCGAAAAAAAGAAAGAGCAAGCACAAAAGCACGGTTGTCCGTATGATATCATTGTGCCGGTTAGCGGAGGAAAGGATAGCGCTTTTGTACTGTATGTCATGACAAAACAATATCATTGTAATGTACTGGCGATCAATTACAACAACCTTTTTCAAACAGAACTGGCCCGGAACAATTTGCAAACGTTAATCGATCATTTTGACGTTCCGTTCTTAAGCGTCAGTTTAAAACCCAGTCTGCTTAAAAAAGCCTACAAGGCAGGGCTGGAGCGACAGAAAGAGTTTTGCCTGGTTTGCAATTGTACCGGATATTGGCTTCTCCTTCACACCCTGACGCACTATTTTTTACCGTACAACTATCAACCCCTGGTGATCGGGGGATGGAGTAAATTGTTTGAATTTGATCCCCAAATCAACACCCTTGACATTAAAAAATATTTCGATCTTTTAAAAACCTCAGATCTGCTTAAAGAATTTACAACATATCTGGACATCCGGGCGTTGGAAGCCTTGATGGAAAATCAAGATGTGAGGACAGCAGATACACTACAATATATCCAATTGCCGGATTATATGGAATGGAATCATACCAAAATAGTACATCTTCTCGAAAAAGAGGGCTGGCAACGAGAAAAGGAAACCGACACCCATTTTGATTGCTGGGCCAGCCCGATAGCAGACTGGCTGGAAAAACAAAAGTATGGCTTGAATCAAAAAACGACCACCATAGCCTCGCAGGTTCGGGCCGGATTATTATCAAGAGAAACCGCTTTAGAGCTGGAAAGCCGTTCACCCGAAATGGACGAGCACTTTGATCGATTTTGCGATTTTCTTTCAATTTCTAAAAAAACACTGAAAAGATAAAATCACTGCCGGGGTATTGTGATTTCTTTATACGAAAAGCTATTTGCAACCGTTGACTGGGGAAAAAAGCATCGCACGGCTCAAAAAAGAGCGCTTGAGGCCTTTCGTCACGTCTATGAGCATTCCGAATGGTACAGAAATACATGTAAAACATGGGGCAACACACCTGAAAATGTTCGCGATTTTAAGGCTGTTCCTATCCTGGACAAAAAAAGCGTTTTTGAACATCATTCGCTGGAACAATTACTGGGTAAAAATAAAACACCTGTTCGGTTTCTCTTTCCAAGTTCAGGACGAACAGGAAGACTCTCTTTTGGCGTAATGACCACCAAAGATGTCAAAAGAGCAACTCAAACAACCGATCTTTTTTTAAAATTATTCTTTCATGCCAACAAACAAGACACTCTGCTGATCAATTGTTCTGCTATGGGTGTACGAATTTTCACCGAGTATAGTTGTTGTGATGTCGGGTCCAGAGCAGACTTGGTGGCCGGTTTGCTAAAGAATTTGTCCACTCGCTGGAAAAAAATAATCATTACCACCTATCCCAATTTTTTGAAACATCTGGTAGACTATTGTACTGACTCTGGTATTGATTTTGATTCGTTTCAGATCTTTTTTGTAACGGGCGGTGAGTACTTTCCTGAAAGCCTGAGAACCTATATCCATACCATGACTCAAAAATCGTTTTTTAACAATAAAGGATATTGGCTGAGTATATATGGCTTGACAGAAATTGGATATCCGGTGTTTTTTGAAACCCCTGACACAGCGATCATGAGGCATCTTGACCATTCCGGTCAACTCGATCTTCCGCAAATCCCCGGTAATCCATTTACACTCGCCCAGCCTTTTTATTTTAACTATATCCCACTCCAGCTTTATGTAGAAAATTTGATTGCCAATACATGGAGTGATCTCGTTTTCACACATCTGGTCAAACGCAGAATCCAGCTCATTCGCTATAACACGCATGACCAGGGCCTCATTTTTCAAAGTAAAGATCAAAACAACCTTGTTGGTGAGTTAAAAAAACACAATATTCATCGCCGATTTAATTTCAAACTTTTAACGCTGATCGGACAAACAGATCAATATCAGACATTCAAGACCCAAAACATTTTTGTCAATGACATTAAGGAACTTTTATATCAAAATCATGCGATTGCACGTGCCATTACCGGCTATTTTTACTTGAACAAAGACAACAAGACACACCTGTTCGTACAGTTACGCAAAAACAAGACATTAAAACCGAACCTTATCAAGAGTTTGCAGAACACGCTGGATGATCATTACCCGGGGGCAATTCAGCTCAAAACCGTGGCTTTTCATAAAATGACTGAACAGATGGAACTGGATTTCGAACGCAAATTCGATCATATACCAACTGGACAACAGACAGACAAGGAGACTGGAAACCATGACTGTGACAAGGTATTATTTTCGGGAAGCTCGAACAGAAAATGACTTTCAGAACATCTTTGCCCTTCGTTACCGTATTTATTGTCTTGAAAACAAATGGCTTCCGGCGAATGATTATCCTGACAACCTGGAAAAGGACATCTATGACGAGTATTCAAAACATTTTATCGCAGAGTCGCAACAGCAGGTGATTATCGGATCGATTCGCTTAATCTTGTCGGACAAGTTGGAACCCCATCAAACATTACCGATATGCAAACATCCGAATATTAAACGTCAATCTCTATGTATGGCTCAAAGTGCAGAGATATCCCGTCTTGTCGTTGACAGAAAAGTTAGGTGGGGGGATGTTTCTCTCGGTTTATATCGAATCATGTACCAATACACCATGGATAATCATATTCATTACTGGTACATTGCAGTTGATGAATATTTTTTACATATTTTACAAAAGTTGGGATTTCCTTTTCAAGCGATCGGTTCGGCAGGCAATTATATGGGCACAACAGTGCCGGCGATGTTGAGCGTAAAAAAGGGATCAATCGAACTTTTGAAAAACAATATGCGGTTCATGGATTGGTTTCAAGACTCGCCATATACGTTGAAACAGAATCGATTGATACCGCATTTCCTCCGAAGAACATAGCCCCATTAACAATCATCATTCGGCTCGTTCAAGGATTGTTAATTTTTTATTCATAATAGAGTTCGAGTTTTATCTTGCTTTACCGATACAAGGGTTTATCATTAAACGAATAGAAATAACTGCATCCAGGTCATTACCATCTGCCGGGCCGAGAAAGAGAGCCATTATCTCAAACTCGTCAGAAACGGCCATGCCCGTGAGGAGGATCATTGAAGATACTATGTCTGCTTTTTTGCATAGAGAGTGCAGTTGCTGCCCCGGCAGCACTGGATTCTCTCATCAATATAGCGCTGCAAAACAATCTGGCATTGCAGCAGCGCACCATGGCCTGGGAAAAGGCGTGGCGGGCGCAACAGGCGGCACAGGGTATGTTTTTGCCCACGGTGTCGCTGGAGGCGCGTTACAGTCGTGCCGAGGGCGGACGGCAAATCGATTTTCCCATCGGCGATATCGTCAACCCGATCTATTCGTCGCTCAATATGCTGATGCAGCAGCCCGTGTTTCCCACGAACGTGCCAAACGAAACCATCCCGTTTTTGCGGGAACGCGAACACGAAACCAGGCTGCGGGTGGTACAGCCCGTGTTACAGCCGGCGATCTATTATAATCTGCAAATTCAATCTCTGCTTAAAGACATTCACTATGATGCCCGGCGAGTTTACGCCCGACAATTGGTAGCGGATGTTAAACAGGCGTATTATGATGTATTGAAAACGCAAAAGGTACTGGTATTGTACGACAGCACCCGGGTGCTGGTGGAAGAAAATTTGCACGTCAGTACAGTGCTGTTTGAAAACGACAAGGTGACCGAAGCGGATGTGTTTAGGGCCAAAGCCGAATTGGCTGACCAGCATCAACAGCAGGCCAAAGCGCGAAAAAATGCACAATTGGCGCGGGCACAACTCAATTTTCTCCTGAACCGCGACCTCGACACCCCGATTGCTGTCGAGGCGCTCCCGAAACAAGAGCCCTCCCCCGCTCTCTATGACGAGGCTTTGAGCGCTGCGATGGAGCGTCGCGAAGAACTCAAGCAACTGGAAACATCGATCAACGTCTCACAAAAACAGATCAGCCTGCAGCGTAGCTCGTATTTGCCGACAGTTTCAGTGGTCGCTGATTACGGATACCAGGGAACAGAGTACCGGTTTGACGATCGACACGATTATTGGATGATTTCCGCTGTGGCATCGTGGACATTGTTTCATGGTTTGCAAACCAAACGCCAGGTTCAGCAAGCCAAGCTAGACAAACGACAGCAACAGGCCCGTCTGCAAGAGGTTCGGCAGCAAATTGAACTGCAAATCAAAGCCGCATACGAAAACTTGACAGTAGCGCGCGAGGCGCGACAGGCCGCTGCCACGCAGCAAAAAAGCGCTGCAAAGGCGTTTCGCATTATCAGCGGAAAGTATAAACAGGGAATGATTTCGCAAATCGAATTGCTCAGCGCCCGCAATGCGCTCACGCAGGCCGAAATCAACCGAATTTTGACAACCTACGACTATTGGAGCCGGTGGGCCGTATGGGAACAGGCCCTGGCCGTATATCCGATACAGCTTGGAGATTGACATGAAAACATCAACCATTCTTTTTGCTGCGACCCTGGTGTTGGCGGGCTGTCAGGCCGAGCCGCCGGCGCAGCAAGACGTCCGCACTCCGGTCAAGGTGTGCGAGGTGCAGCACAGAGCCGTTGCCAAGCCCATCCGTACCAGCGGTCGCCTGGCAACCGATGCCGAAATTCTGCTGTCCTTTAAAATTGGCGGTATCGTGGATCATATTCATTTTAGAGAAGGCGCCAATGTTGATAAAGGCAGTGTGCTGGCGCAATTGAAAATGGATGAAATTGAAGCCCAGGTCGCCCAGGCGCAAAGCGGTTATGAAAAAGCCAAACGCGACCTGGAGCGCGCCAAAAATCTACACGCCGAAAATATTGTCACTCTGGAACAACTGCAAAATGCGCAAACGGCGGTCAAGATGGCAGAGTCATCGCTGCAAATTGCCCGATTTAACCGTGATCATGCACAAATTACGGCCCCGGCCAATGGCCGCATCCTGAACCGCATGGTACAACAAGACGAGATGATCGGACCGGGGGTGCCGGTTATACAGTTCGGCGCCTCTGCCGGCGGATGGATTGTGGAAACCGGCCTTGCCGGACGAGATATTATGAATATCAGCCTGGGCGATACAGCACGGGTTCGATTCGACGAGCGTCCCGGGCAGCGCTATATTGCTGTAGTGCAGTCGGTTGCAGGTGGACCGCATCCGCGCAGTGGCCTGTATAACATAGAGTGCCGGTTGATCAACCCCGATGCCGGTCTGAAAAACGGTTTTATCGCTCACATCGAATTGCTGCCGTCAGCACAAGAACAGTGCACCCTCGTCCCCATCAACGCCCTGGTGGATGCGGATGGTTCGCTCGGTTCGGTGTTCCGGATTAACGCCGACAGTGTGGCGCGCAAAGTCCAGGTTACCGTGCGCTTTTTAATCGCTGAACAAGCAGCTCTCCGGTACCAGCCGGAATTAACTCGAATAGTCACCGATGGGGCCCCGTATCTCCGCGACGGCAGCCTGGTCAACATCATCGAATAGGGGGCCATATGAAGCTACCCAAATTAGCGATCGAAAATCATCAGCTGACCTCTATTTTGATCATTCTTTTGGTCGTCATCGGTGTGTTTTCCTTTATCAACATGCCCAAAACAGAAGACCCGTTGGTGCAGCCACCCGCTACAAGCATTGTCATTATCTATCCGGGCGCCGGCCCGACCGATATTGAAGAACTGGTCATTGAACCCATCGAAAAAGTGGTGAACGAGCTGGACGATATAAAAAAATTACAGTCACAGTCACGGGACGGACTCTGTGTGATAGATGTCGAATTTCTCACCGGCAGCGATCCGGATGAAAAATATGATCTGGTGGTGCAAAAATTCAACAGCATCCAGTCCGAGCTGCCGGATGAAATCATGAGCACCGAATTGATCAAATGGTCGGTTTCGGATGTTCATATTTTGCAGCTGGCGCTGACATCGGAAACCGCCAATTTCAGGGATATGGAACGCGAAGCCGAGCGACTGCAAAAAGAGCTGGAACGAGTCAGCGGCGTACGGCGTGTGGATATTTGGGCTGTGCCGCAGCAGCAGGTGCGCGTTTCGATTAACCTGGATGAACTGGCGCAGCGTCAACTCTCTCTCAACCGCATCATCGCTGCCATTCAGGATGCCAATGTAAACATCCCGGGCGGCCATGTGGACATGGGGACGCGGCGGTTGTCCATCGAGACCAGCGGCGCTTATGAAACCGTACAGGACATCCGCAAAACCGTGGTGCATGCAGCCGGTAGCCACGTCGTCTACCTGGAAGATATAGCAGATGTGTCGTTCGCGTACGAGGATGACGTCTATCTGGCGCGATTTAACAGCGAACGCAGCATATTTGTCACGGTGAGCCAAAAACCGCGCACAAATATTTTTACTATTTTCAGCCAACTGGAACCGATTGTCCGCAACGTTGAATCGACCTTGCCCCCGTCCATGCAGCTGCACAAGGCATTCGACCAGTCGATAAGTGTCTCCAATCGAGTGAGCGGCTTTTTTATCAATCTGCTGCAAGGCATTATGCTGGTGGGTATCGTGGTTCTGCTGGCGGTTGGTTTTCGCTCAGCCATGATTGTGATGCTGGCCATTCCCGTGTCCATATTTATCGCCCTCGGTGTTGTCGATTTATCCGGATTCGCCTTGCAGCAAATGAGTATCGCGGGACTGGTAATTGCGCTGGGTCTTTTGGTGGATAATGCAATTGTCGTCACTGAAAATACCAGCCGTTTTATACGCAAAGGTTACGAGCGCAATGAAGCAGCCATCCGGGGCACCTCGCAGATCGGCTGGGCGGTCGTGAGCTCCACGGCCACCACAGTGCTGGCGTTCATCCCGATCATCATGATTCAGGACGTTACAGGTGATTTTATTCGCAGTATGCCGGTCACTGTTGTTTACACCCTGCTGGCGTCGCTGCTGGTATCGTTGACGCTGACACCCTATGTGGCGACACGGGTACTGCCGACAGGAACCGGAAAAAAGGAAAGCCGATTTCAAAACTTTCTGGATCGGCTGATCGAAATCGAGTACCGCCGCCGATTGACATTTGCACTCGACCATCCGCTACGGGTGCTGATTCTCGCCGCGGTCATTTTTACAATGTCACTGGGGTTGTTTCCGCTGGTAGGCGTCAGTTTTTTTCCAAAGGCGGAAAAACCACAATTTTTCATCAACATCGACTTGCCACAGGGCAGCAACCTGGCCAAAACCGACTCTGTCGCCACCAATGTTGAACGATTGCTGCTGCAAAAAGACGCAGTCAAACATGTAATCACCAATGTCGGTCATGGCAATCCGCGTTTGTATTACAATGTGTTCACCGAAAGCCAATCCGCAAACCATGCACAGCTTTTTATCGAGTTAAAAGAGTACAACGCTGATGAGCAGCAAACACTCATCCATGAGTTGCGCAGCGCCTTTGCAATATTTCCCGGTGCCAAAATTCAGGTTAAAGAGCTGGAACAAGGCCCTCCGGTAGAAGCACCGGTGGCGATCCGGCTGATCGGTGACCAGCTTGAGGTACTGCGCGAGTTGTCCATAAAAATTCAAGATATCATTCGCCGCCAACCCGGCACCATCAATGTGGAAAATCCACTCGGCACCACCAAAAGTGACCTCAAAATCCACATTAACCGGGAAAAGGCGGCCATGCTCGGCGTACGGTTATCGGATATTGATTTCAGCGTCCGCGCCGCAATTGCCGGAGTAGCAGTCTCTGAGTATCGTGACGAGAAAGGAGAATCGTATGACATTGTCGTACGGCTGCCCATCAAAGAGACTCCCGGAATCGAGGATATCGATAAAATTTACGTGCCGAGCATGAGCGGCGTCCTGGTGCCGTTGCGCAATCTGGCTACAGTGGAATTAAACGCCAGCCCGCAGGAAATCACCCATTTCGATTTGCAGCGCAGCGTGCTGGTCACGGCAGATGTAGAGCGCGGCGTCTCTATAGACGAGGTGACTCATAATGTCCTGGCTGAACTAAAAACCATAAACATTCCCAGCGGATATCGGTATGCAGTGGCAGGGGAGCTGGAAACCCGGCAGGAATCGTTCGGCGGGATGATACAGGCGATCGTCGCTGCCATGTTGGCGATATTCGGCGTGCTGGTACTACAATTCCGCTCCTACTCGCAGCCGCTCATCGTGTTCTCGGCCATCCCGCTGGCACTCATCGGCTCGATTCTGGCATTGCTGATCACCGGCAACGCGTTTTCGTTCTCTGCTTTTATCGGACTGACGAGTCTCGTCGGCATTGTGGTCAACAATTCCATTATTTTGGTGGATTATTCGAACCAATTGCGCCGACAGGGCAAAAGCATTCGCGAGGCAGTGCAAAAGGCCGCAGAAACGCGGTTCATTCCGATCGTTCTCACCACGGCCACGACCATCGGTGGGCTATTACCCCTCACCCTGGGAGGGGGGAGCTTGTGGGCACCCATGGGCTGGACGATCATCGGCGGCTTGTTGGTTTCAACATTCCTGACTCTGCTCATTGTGCCGGTTTTGTACAGTCTGTATACACGCAAAACCTGAGCTTCGTGCGCCGGACTTGCACGCCCGGCGCTTTATTATTCCAAACGCATTTTTTTTGATTGTGATCCTACAACTATTGCCAAGCCCGAGTCCGTTGCTTCCGGACGCGACCGGAATAGCACCCCCTGTCAGAGTCCATCGTGAATTCGCATCGTTTCGTTCAAAGCGATATAAAACCCCACGAGTTGAAGTGACTTGCTCGGCAAGAACCAATATCAGTTGTCGGCAGGTCATCGGAATCCCTCCGGTCGAAGCTGTGTCTGAACAGAAAGACAGGAGGATAATGACTAAAAGACTCGTTAGCAGTGTAACCCGCATGAAATCCTTTCCAAAGTTTGGTCAGGGGATAATTATAATATCGATAAAAATCCGATTTTTCAAGGAACAAGTGTTTTGAATTCATGTCGTGATTTAATATTTTGATTTACGGTTATCGCCAGAGCGGCTAAAGAGAGGGATTGGCAGAGTGTGAATCCCGATGGCGTTTCGAATCTGTTCCTCAACGCAGAATTCGCAGAGAGAAAAACGAGAAAAGACTATGCCCTGTGCTCTGGTGACTGTATTTCAGTCTTTGCATTCATCTTTTCTCTGCGGTTCTCGCTTTTTTCTCAGCGCCTCTGCGAGAGCATTTGCTCTGCGTTAAGGCTTTTTTAATGACAAACAATTTCTGATTTTCAAATAAACAAGGAACCCCACCATGTCAAAAATGGATCGGAGAACGTTCTTACAGGCCATCGGCGCAAGCACCCTGGCTCTGCCTCATGTCCTCAGTTGCAACCGTACAAAAAACCAAAATCCCCTCAATATCCTGTTCATCGCAGCAGATGACATGAACACGGATCTGGGCTGTTATGGTGATCCTGTGGTCAAAACACCCAATCTGGACCACCTCGCGACAATGGGCGTACGGTTCGACCGGGCCTATTGCCAGCAGCCATTATGCGGACCCAGTCGTGCCAGTGTGATGAGCGGACTGCGTCCCAATACCACCGGATTCGTACACCTGCGCGATGACATCCGCGAACTGGTACCGGATGTGGTCACCCTGGGCCAGTATTTTCAAAACCGGGGCTATTATGTCGGCCGCGCGGGCAAGATCTATCACTATGACAATCCCTCAGGTATCGGAACCGACGGCCATGACGATATTGCCACATGGCAGGAACGGTTCAATCCCGCCGGCATGGACAAGCTGCAGGAAGAGAACATCATTCGTTATCCCGGCGGTGAGACCGGTCGCAAAGGCCGATTGGGCATTTCCATGGCCTGGTGGGATCCCGAGAGTGCGGATGAAGACCATACGGATGGCATGGTGGCGACCCGCGCCATCGAGATGATCGACCGAAACAAAGACAAACCGTTTTTTGTCGCCGCCGGATTTTACAATCCCCATTGTCCCTATGTGGCGCCGAAAAAATATTTCGATCTCTATCCGCTCGACCAGATCACCATGCCAGACCTGGACGAGGCAAAAAAAGATCTCGAGGACGTCCCGCCCATGGCCGTGCAGCGCGATACCAAAAACTGGCCCTATTATTTCAAGGATATCACGGTCGAGGAAGCGAGGAAATGCAAACAAGCCTATTATGCCTGCATCTCGTTCGTGGATGCTCAGGTCGGACGCCTTCTGGATGCGCTGCAGGAACGAGATCTGCTGGACCATACCCTGATCGTTTTTTGGTCGGATCACGGTTATTTTATCGGTGAAAAAGGTCTCTGGTACAAACGCAAAAATTTCGAGCGCTCGGTGCGCTCGCCTTTGATCATCGCGGGTCCGGACATCAAAGCCAGAGGACAGAGCTGCGACCAGCCGGTGGAGCTGCTGGATCTGTATCCCACCCTCACCGACTATGCAGCAGCCGACATACCGGCCCATCTCGAAGGCAAAACCCTGCGGCCCTTGCTGAACGATCCGGATTCGAGCTGGAACAAACCCGCGATTTCTCAGGTCTATCATGCACAGGATGCCCAGGGTTATTCCATTCGCACTAAACGCTGGCGGTATACGGAATGGAATGGCGGTGAGGCCGGAACAGAGTTGTACGATCACGACAATGACCCGCATGAGGTGATCAACCTGGCGGGGCGAACAGAATATGCAGCGACGGTGAAAAAGCTGAGCGCCCTGCTCGAGCCCTTTTGCCGTTTCGAATAAACGCTTAACGCAGCGGTTATCTCGTCCGTTCTGCTCTGGGGATACTGACCTCTTTATCCCATTGCGGAATCTTGGTTTCCAAAAAGATCTCTTTTTGCTTGCTCAAATCCCGCAGATCGAATCCAATGTATTCCTGTGCCTTTTCTTTGGTGGAAAGGTCAGGGAGTTGAACAGGAATATTCACATCGAGCTCTGTAAGCAGGGCAGCCAGCCGGCTTCGTGCCTCTTCGGCCCGCTGGATAGCAGTGCCGAGCACTGTGGCCGATTCCAGCGGCGCATGGAACCCTGCGCCATGGCTGGCAGAGATATAGTCCCACCTCCACTGCCCGCGACGAATAAAGGTTAGGATAGTGGCCATTTGTGCTTCTGTGGCACCCGCATCCCAGGCAGCCTTGGCTTCGATATGTGCCTTTACCAGGGTCTCTTCGGCGATCGCCAGCAAGCGGCGAACACGATCCTGGTTGTCATAGACATTTTGTCTGAGGGTCTCTTCGGATTCACGATGACACACCTGACAGGAGCGGTCGATCATGTTGAGCGGACTCTGGATATGATGATCGGTGAATTTTATTCCGCCTTCACTGCGGTATGGCATGTGGCAGTCGGCACAAGAAACGCCTCTTTGAGCATGAATACCGAAACGTGAGATCTCGTAATCGGGATGCTGGGCCTTGATGATCGGCGTCTTGCTGAGGGCATGCACAAAATCGACGTGTTCGATGGTGTCATAATACTTTTCCATGGCCTCTACGTCGAGTCCGTTATCCCAGGGAAACTTTAGATAATTGTTTCTGTTTTTGATAAAATAGTATTCCACATGACACTGGGCGCACACCAGAGAGCGCATCTCCTGATGGCTGACCTCTTTGATCTCTCTGTCTGCCGCTTCCAATGCTTCCACGAGCGCGGGACGGGTAATGGTCAAATTCAGAGTCTCCGGATCATGGCAATCGTCACAGCCGATAGGCTCTTGTATCTCGCCCCCCAGTTCCTCCCAGGAAGAAGCGTAAAACTCTTCCACTCCCATTTCATTCATGAGACGGGGGACGGCCGGACTCTTGCAGGTCCAGCAGGTGGCCGGCTGGGGAACAGCGGTTCTCAGGGTCTGTCTGACATCCTGTAATGCCCAATAGTGTCCACGGCCCTGGTTATATCCTTTCGAAAAGGCATAGCCGGCCCACAAAATGACCATCTTGGGATACCTTTCCAGCATATCGATACTGGCGGCGCCGCCATACTTGCTCTGAAAGGTGGTATCGCGGGTTTCGAGATAGGTATTGTATTGTCGCGGATAAGGATCCTGCCATTGCGAATTATCATAAACATCGCCCTGCACCGGCCGCACAACCTCATAAACCAGATGCGCCTCGCTGCGACGTTCGATGATCGAGGCACCAAACAATCCCACCAAAAAGACAATGACCAGTGTGGCAAAGAATAAAAGCCAGCCTACATAAGGCTTTTCGGAAATGACATCCTGTATGCTTTTCATAGTTGACCCGTTTTATGGTTGAACAATTTGCTTAGCTGTTAAAACTCTGGTTCTTCCTGCCGGACGGTCGGCCGGATAAACTCGGGCAGCACCGGTTCCAGAGGAGGCACATTGGCGTTCGGATATGCGGAAAGCGACCTGACCGAACCATGCGGCACATTTTGGTGGCAATCCCAGCAGAATACGCCGTTTGGCTTGTGCGTGGTCACGTTCACCTGGTTCACCGCCAGCGGCATATCCATGACCTGGTAGGCATGGCAGCGCACGCAGTTTTGCTGAACCACATTGATGCCCGCCTCTTTGATTTTGATCACCTGCGGTTCGATACGCAAAGTAAAAATGGTTGTATGACGGGTGCCATCCATGGCCTTGAAATAGTATGTCCGTATGATATTATCGTGAGGGACATGACAATCATTGCAGGTCGCCACCCTGGCATGACTGCTTTTGGCCCAGGAGATATATTGTGTGGTCATCACATGACAATTGATACATGCACGGGGGTCATCCGACAGATAGGACGTGGCATTGCCGATATGAAGCACCAGCAACATCAGCGCGATCAGGGTACCGGAAATAATAATGACCGGGACCTTCCATTTTCCAGGAGGAGACACATAACCGATTATTTTCTTCATGCTGTTCCAGAGTTGTGCAATTTTTAATATTCAGTAAAAGCGTACAATCATAATAACGTCAGACAAGATCATACCATTTCTGGCTGCGCAAAAAAAACATCTTTTGAACCAAATCGATGGCCGAGACGTGACTGCAGGCCGAGCGCTCTGCAGTATGACAATGCAGTTCAACAATCATGAGGATCCTCTCTATATATTGGCCAAACAAACCGCAACAGATCAACATTCCAGCTAAAAGTTGCTTTTCATACTGGCTTTATCAATCCGGGACGACCTTGTCCCAAAGTCCAGGAGACTTTCGGCCGAATAGATCGCCAGGGCGATCCAGATAAAGATGAATCCGATGAGCCGGGCGTGGGAAAGCGCTTCCTGATAGAGCCACACGCCCAGGAGAAACTGTCCGGTAGGAGCGATATATTGCAAAAATCCGATGGTCGACAAATTGATGCGTTTGGCCGCATAGGCGAATAATAAAAGAGGCAATGCCGTGACGATGCCGGCAAACGAGAGCAACACATTCTGGTTAAACGGTAAATGACCAAAATGGGCTATACCCTGTTGTTCCAGGAGAAGAAGAAAAATCGAGGCGGGAATGAACAAAATGCTCATCTCCAAAAAGAGTCCCTGAAGAGATTCGAGGGCTCCGGTTTTGCGCAGCAGGCCATAAAATCCGAATGTCGTGGCGAGAATCATGGCAATCCACGGAAACTGTCCATAATTGACCGTAATATAGAGCACGCCGAATGCCGCCAGGGTGATGGCGACCCATTGCCAACCTCTCATGCGCTCTTTGAGAAAAAGCACGCCGAATAACACATTGACCAGGGGATTGATAAAGTAGCCAAGACTGGCATCGACCAGATAGTTATGGGTCACTGCCCAGATAAAGGTAAACCAGTTCACCGCCAAAAGCGCTGCGGTGGTCAGATATGTAAAAAGGATTTTCCGGTTCCAGTGGCGTCCTGGCCAGGACTTTTCTCGATTGAATAATAATAAAAGAATAGCCAGAAAAAGAAACGACCAGACAATACGATGCCCGACAATTTCCAGCGCCGTAAATTTCTGCACTGCTTTCCAATAGATGGGAAAAAGTCCCCATAAAAAAAAAGCCAGAAATCCGGCCAATACACCTGCTTTCATGCAAACAACCCAGTCAGTTTCCACTATGTGACCGGGCAATATAAAATCCAGAGACGCTAAAGTCAAGGAGATTTAAATCCGGTTTTCAGTGGATGGATGCGATATTGTATTGTTCTTTCTCGATAATATGCTTGTTTTTCAGTCCCTGAATGGTTAAATTGTCATAAAAAAAGAGCATATTAGGCCGGATAAATCTGGCACCAATATCGGCCCGATCAGATTTTGCCCCAAAAAGCTCTCCTGAATTCAACCAAACTTATATTAATCAGGAATTTACCATGAAATTCAAACAGTTCCTTTCGAGAATCATGTTACCCCTCATCGGCATCGCTTCTCTCATCTGGTTTCTGGTTCGTGTCATTCCCAAACCGAGCCGTGCCGGTTATCCGTGCATGCGGGTGGCGTTCCCACTGGCATCGACGTTTGTGACCTATATGCTCAGCCTGGCTGCTACCCTGTTTGCGTTTAAACACATGAAAACACTCTTTTATGAGAATCGGTACAAGATGGCCGGACTTTTTATGCTCATCGGCCTGATTGCAGGCAGCTGGTTTCTGAGCCATACCGAATCTTCCCTTGCCAACAACAAGATATCCTATACCACCGATTTCCCGGCCAATGAGCCCATGGGAACAGGCACGGGTATCTTTCCCGGCCGCGTGGTCTGGTCCTGGAATCCGGGTGCCACTGTTGAAAATCAGACCCGCATGGATGACAATGATGCGATTGTCAGTGAAAACGACAGCTATTATTTTTTGGCCAAAAACAATGACCAGTCGGTCATCGACAAGATGACGGATGACCTGGTGCTAAAGCTCACCGGCGAAAAAACAGTCGCAAATGCCTGGCAGGCGCTGTTCAAATTTCACAATATGAAAAAAACGGGCACAGAGAGTTCCTACACCCCGGGGGAAATCATTTTTATCAAGATCAATGCCACATCGATCACTCAGGGTGACGGTGGAAAACCGTGGTGCACCTTTGATCCTACAGAGCTGAGTAAAATGCGCGCAAATTGGCAAACATTCGACAATGAGAACAATGTCCCCGACATTGTAGAGACCTCTCCGCAGGTCGTGCTTGCCGTGGTGCGCCATCTCGTGGATCAGGCAGGGGTTCGGCAACAGGACATCACTATCGGCGATCCCATGAAAAATGTCTATAAACACATGTTCGACTATATCAAAACCGACTATCCGGATGTCAACATCCTCGGCAATGACATGTTTTACAATGGTCTGGATCTGGCGGCTCTGGATCGGGTACCAGTGGCGCCGACAGAAAACGATGTGATTTTTTACTCGGATAAAGGGGCCCAGCTGGACGAGGCCATCTCGGACAAGCTCTATACCATTCACCAGGACGCCTCGTATATGATCAATATCGCCTCTCTCAAGGCTCATGCCTGTGCCGGAATCACACTGTGCGCAAAAAACCATTTTGGATCGCAATCCAGAGCGACTGCCGGACATTTGCACAAAGGCCTCGTCTGTGAAGAAAACGACAAGCCGGTTCGCAACGGATATGGTTATTACCGTCCCCAGGTCGATCTCATGGCGCATGAAATGCTCGGCGGCAACACCATGCTCTTTATGGTCGACGGACTGTACAGCGCCATCGAAGGCTGGACCGGTGCCAAACCCGTCAAATGGCAGATGGCACCGTTCAATAACGACTATACCAACTCGATCATCGCCTCTCTCGATCCGGTCGCCCTGGAATCTGTCTGTTTTGACCTGCTGCGCACGGAATATGACGGTCCGGAGACGGAAACCAATCGCCCCAACATGACCGGTGTCGATGAATATCTACGGCATGCAGCAGATCCGTCCACCTGGCCCGAAGGTATTGTCTATGATCCTGAAAACGACGGTAAACCCATCGCCAGCCTGGGGGTCTATGAACACTGGAATAACGAATTCGACATGCAGTATTCCCGTGACCTCGGCGGTGAGGAGGGCATCGAACTGATCAAAGCCTTTGGCACCAGCACCTCGATGAGCGAAAACCAGGAATCCGGACAAATAGCCGAGTTTCATTTGTTTGAAAATTATCCCAATCCATTCAACGATGCCACGGTGATCGGGCTGACCCTCGAAGAGCCGGCTCGTGTGAGACTGGATATCTATGATATCAATGGCCGGCGTGTAAATACGATCCTGGATGAACACAAGAACATGGGCTATCATATCGCCCGATGGAATGGCACAGACCATCAGGGTATGAGCGTGTCGTCGGGCGTCTATCTCTATCGCGTCACGATCCGCAACACCGACAAATCATTCACAGAAACGAAACGCATGCTTTTGGTAAAATAAGATCCTCCGCTTATGCGAGAAAGACGACCGATGTTCAAAACGATTCTATGCTGTATGCTCTTTTCTTCCTTGCTGTTCTCCCAGGAATGGCAACACTATACGCAAGCCAACAGTGGTCTGCCGGACGATCAGGTCAATGCGATCTTTGTTTCACTGGATGGCTTGATATGGCTTGGCACGCAAGAGGGATTGGGGGTATACAATACCCATGCCTGGAGACAATTCACCGAGTCTGACGGACTGTCAGATAACGCCATCCATGATATCTCTTACCAGTCCGGTGACTCGGCCTATTCGCTTTGGATCGCCAGCGACAGCGGCCTGACCCGGCTCGAGGTGCATTCATTCGAGGATATCCGGATCGCGGAAACCAAAACATCCGCAAATTCCGGTCTTCTCTCCGACCGGGTGTTTTGTGCTGCGGCAGACACGGCCGAGTTTCACTGGTTCGGTACTGACCGCGGGGTTTCACTCCTGGCCGATACAGCCTGGATCGATATCACGCTGGATTTTCTCAAGGATAGTCTGATCAACGACATTGCCGCAGATACGAACGGCCTGATGCATATCGCGACCGAGAACGGAGGGCTTTCCCGGCTCAAATACAACGAGGTGGATGGCATCACATCCGCCTCTACGATGATCCGGCCATGGAGCGCTTTGCCACCCCGCGTGTATACGGTTTATATCGACAGCAACAATGACCAGTGGTTCGGCACGGATGAAGGGGTCTTTAAGCATATCGGACTCGAGCATACCAGCAACTGGTCGCTCTTGAGTACCACCGAGGGCCTGGTCGACAATACCGTCACTTCTATCGAAACAGACGGGCGTGGCGGGCTTTGGTTCGGGACACCACGCGGAGTCTCTTTTTACAGCAAAGAAACCTTTGAAAATTTCACCGTCTCTGAAGGGTTGATCAGCAACACCATCAATGATATCGCCATCGACATGCCGGGAAACGCCTGGATAGCCACTGATGGCGGCGTATCGGTCTACAAGCGCCCCACCTCTGTCGACAACCATCGCCCCCTGACACATGCTCTGTCATTGACCAACTATCCGAATCCCTTTAACGCCGGCACCTCGATCCGTTTCGAGCTGCAAGAGCCCGAAAGAATCCATCTCGCGATATACAATCTTGCAGGAGAGCGGCTGATCACGCTTGCAGATCGCTATCAGCAGGCCGGGAGCCAACGAATTTATTGGTCCGGCACTGACTCTGAGGGCTTTCCTCTTCCTTCGGGCGTCTATTTTGCCGTATTGACCGGCAAGGGATTAAAACTATCCCAAAAGCTGATGTTACTGAAATAATCCGCTGAAATTGCCAGCCGAATAAAAAAAAGCCCCAAAACGATCCTTGCGGATGGCTTTGGGGCCATAAATATTCATTTAAACGGATAGACCTAATCGATCCCCATCTCTGTTAACAGATGCCTGGCGCCGGCGAATTTTTCGGTGATGAATAAAACATAGCGAATATCCACGGAAATGGTTCGTTGCATGTCATAGTCATACTGCCAGTCGCTGGTCATGGCTTCATAGTTGCCGTCAAACGCCAGTCCGATCAGTTCTCCTCTGGCATTCATGACGGCACTGCCGCTGTTGCCTCCGGTGATATCGCAGCGATGGGTGAAATTGACAGAGATATCCTCAAAATCGGGATGAGCCCATTGCCCATAGTCTTTGGCATCGTAAAGTGTTTTCAGCTTTTGCGGCATGTCGAACGGCTCGTTGCCGGTATCTTTTGCAATCACTCCTGCCAGTGTCGTAAATGGTTCATATTGAATGGCATCGGCGGGTGTATACCCGGCAATGTGACCATAGGTGAATCGCATGGTGCCATTGGCATCCGGATAGAGTCCGGTCCCCTTGAATTCATAGACAGCACTCAAATAGTTTTTGCGCGCATCCTGGATTTTCGCATTGAATTGTTTATTGCGATCCTCCAGTTCCTGGTTCTCTGTATACAGACTTGCGGCCATTTGAATCAGCGGATCATCGAGTTGCTCGAGTTCTTTTAATGATTTATCAAAAAGCGATCTGGCATATTCGACAGAATCCAGCATTGTGTTTGCATAGGCATGCTCGACAAAGTCATCGATGCGGGTTGCCCCTGTGAGCAGGTATTCCAGACCATCGATCCTGGACTCACCAGCTAATTCGTTCGCTTTTTCCAGCGTGCGTTTGAGCATGGCCTTGTCGACGGGTTCATAATAGCTATAGTAACGAAGATGCAGGCGGTCGATCGTTCTTTTGACATCTTTTTCATTGAAATGCGGATCCCGGTCCTTTTCGGATTTGGCGCGTTCCCTGGCAATATCATAAATCTCAATGGCCAAAGAACTCAGAGTACCAGCTCTGTAACCGAACTGACTCAAGACATTGTCTTTTTCCCGTGTCTGACCGAGTTCATCATAGAGCGCCTTGACATCCGAAAGCACACGCCCATATTTTTGTTCTAGTTCTGCATCGCTGTGGATAAAATTCATGAGCTCGTTTTCGAAAGCGATTTTATTATCCAGAAAACCGGTTTTTTTCATTCCATCCAGATTGCCCTGATAATTCTTCATGGTGTTGTTCAGGCCGGCGTTACGGCTGGCGACACGGATCTTTCCTTCCGGTGAATCTTTGGTCAATTCATCCATCAGCTCGATGAGTTCGTGATATTCCTGAATGGTTTCGGGATAGTTGTATTTCATATTCCAGGCTACAGAGTTGGAGGTTCGCCAGCGATTGGTGCTTCCGGGAAAGCCAAGAATAAAGGTAAAATCACCCTCTCTGAGCGGCTCGGTGGCGACACGGAGGTAATTTTTGGGTTGTACAGGAATGTTATCCGGATGGTATTTTGCACCCGTGCCGTCCGGGGCCTGATAGACGCGCAAGAAGGTAAAGTCGCCGGTATGGCGCGGCCACATCCAGTTGTCGACATCTCCGCCATATTTGCCAATGGATTTAGGCGGTGCATAGACAATGCGGACGTCCTGATACTTTTTGTAAACGAATAAAAGATATTGCTTGCCTTTATACATCGAGGCGATATAAGCATAAACATCCTCTTTATCGCCTTCAATGGTCTCTTCCAGGGCCTTGATTTTGGCGGTAATCTTTTTCTCCTGCTCCACAGGATCATCGACTTTCTGTGCAACCTTTAGCACCTCTTGGGTTACATCTTTAATCTCTTGCAATACATAAGCATTAGACCCTCTTGCCTCGATTTCTTCAGACCGATTTCTCGCCAGAAAACCATTTTTGATATAGTCGTTTTCGCCGCTGGAGGCTCTCTGGAGGGCCCCATAGGCACAATGGTGATTGGTCAACAAGAGTCCTTCCGGTGAGACGAACGAGGCGCTGCATCCGCCGAGCCAGACGATGGCATCGGTCAGTGAAGTCTTGTCAGGATGATAAATATCCTCTGTATCAATTTCCAATCCCTTTTCTTTCAGACCCAGCTGGTCGAGTTGTGTCACCAACCACATGCCTTCTTCTGCAAAGACAGACACCGAAAAAAATGAAAACAAGAGGAATAAAACCTTTTTCACGAATGATCTCCTTGACTTTATTTCTGCATGACTAGAGTCCATTGTATTCAATTACTCTGTTGTCCCAAATAATGCATAGCGAGATCAGACTCTACTATGCGACCACTATATCGATTTATTTTGGACAAGAATATTAAATGTACTATAATTTTTACCAAATATCAAGATTTTTGGACACTGATTTGATTCTAGGGTACTTGACCGAATTCTGCTTGCCAAACCCATTCTCCATTCAACAACTAAATTCAAATAAAGATCCACATGGCTTATGGCCAAAGGATTGTTTTAGAGCGTGAGCCGCGGATGATGATTGGGAACGGTCTATTTTAATAAAATCATTTTATTCACATCCATAAAACCGGGCGTTTCAAGGGTATAGAGATATACACCGCTCGCCAGATCGCGACCATTGAAAACGACCCTGTGGCTTCCCGGCGACTGCACCTCGTCGACCAGCGAACGGACTTTACGGCCTGTGATATCATAGACGTTCATCATGACCTTGCTGGTCCGGGGCACATGATAGAGGATGTTTGTGTCCGGATTAAAGGGATTGGGATAGGCATGCAGCAGTTTGAATTCTGTGGGCATAACAGTGAGATTATTGATTTCATCCCCAATCCCTGTCGGCGTGTCGCGGTTAAAACAGATGTCATCGATATAGACACTGGCCTCGCCGATATCGATCCCAAGGATGCTAAAGGATATACCAAAGGACTGAACCGATGCATTGGACACCCCGGCGGGTATTTCCAGCGTAAGCTCATTCCATTCATCTCCCTCGAGATCTTTAATGCTGAACCACTCTCCCACCCATTGCCAGCCCTCATGCATCAGATAATTTTGTATCCCCCCTGCCCGAGTCGCGTCCCTGGCATGAACCGCCAAAGCCGAATCCACCAGGACCTGAGGAATCCATACATGATAGGTCAATGAGATGACCTCTTCCGGCAAAGGACTGTTTCTCCTCAAAGCATGTTCTGAGCCGGACTCGAATCTGGCCCTGATTTTATAACTCATCATACCGCTATGCGCACGCTCAGAGCTGTGAATGGCAACCGGGGTGCCGCCCTGCTCACCCCAGTTTTCCACGATCCAGCCATCAAACTGCGCGCCGGTTTCAAAGCCATACTCTGCCTCAGAGTGGGAATCTGAGGCAATGATTTCAATGTTTACAGTATCCCTGACCGTGGCACCCTCGCTATCCTCGACCTCGAGGATGATCTCATAGTGCCCGGTATCCAGCTCGACCTCGACGATTTGACCTGTGGCGAGTTCTCTTTGCTCAAGCATCCATGTATATCGCACAATTTGGCTCTCGCCGGCATAACTGGCAGATGCGTCCAGTGTGACGCGTTCCTTGCCATCGCCATCCTGATCCACAATGCGCTGATCCTGGCCTGCATCCGCCACGAGGATGGGTATGAGGTTCCCCCCGGATTGGGACAGCGCATACAAATAAGCATACAACAATGTTTTGCCCCGCATGGTCTGCCGTGGTGTAAACTCGGAATGAGCCCAGATATGGCGGGTATCGATATATTTGGAGGCGTGCGGCCACTGGTTATGATCCGGATAAAACTTTGCAAGGATCTTTTTCGGATTGCTGCCCACCATATGTCCGCCCCAGCCGTCGATATTGAGATACGGCGTATGCCCCGGATGGAGGCCGGGCGTGCCGTCATCGCGACCAGAAGTATAACAGTTTTCCACGCTATTTTTGTCTGCCAGCTCTGTGGTGGCTGTGGTCATTTGGATCATGTTGAGCGGATTGCGCCCCAGACCCCAGTCCGCCTCCAGCAGCAAGGCATCCAAAAACAAGAGCCGGTCCGCAGGATTATCGGCCACGGCATGTGCCAGTATCGTGCGATGCATATCCTGACTGGTCTGCCACCAGGCCTGTTCGTCGCTATAGCCACGACGCGACGGACGCTGGTTCACCTTGCCGGCTTCTTTGCTCTTTGCTTTGGCCATGATCGCCGCTTTCATGTTGCCTTGCAATTCCGGGTAATGAACCGGACGCCTGGTCAGCAGATAAGCCGCCACCCCCCAGAGCTGATGATACGAGCCTTGTTGATAAACAGCAGATGACGAACTCGTTACCATGCTCTCATCGCTCATAATATCTTCGTATTTTGTGTCCCCGGTCAGATTGTAGAGATATGCCGCAGTCATCATTCTGAAATCGACGCCTCTGATACCCTCTATTCTCGTTTCCCACATGGGATCGGACAACTGACCGGCATAGTCGAATGCAATGACAGCCGAATCCTGATAGGCCTGCCTTAGCTCACCTAATCCGGCGATCTGAAAGCAATAGGCGAGCATGGCGCTGTTCAGGGCATTGGCCCAGGCAGCGATTGCGGTATTGTCTGCCTGGTAGAGCGTGTTGTTTTTGTCGGGATTGGTCAGTCCGTGCGAATAGCCTTTTTGATAGCGCAGATTGAGCCAGAAATCGACTTCGTTTCTCGCTTCATCGAGAATGTCGGGAATGCCATTGCCGCTCTCGGCGATTCGCAGGTCATCGTCATCCAGCGCGCCATCGCTCAGGATATAGGCCAGACAGAGATCATAGATATTGACCACGTGTCCCAGATGGCGGTCCCAGTCCAGTGCATCGCTGTGCCCGCCAATGGCATGGGGATTGGTGGGGTTACCCGTTTTTTTAAAGAATGCCCAGTTGGCTGGTGCATCCCATTTGTCACCGCCGGCAAAGGTGCTCCATTGCGGATGATAGGGATCCATATCCGTGATATACACCGTACAATTGGCCGGAGACTGATTGGGAATGAACAACGGTCTTCGAGGTACCGGCGTCATATCGAGATTGTCCTGGCCGATGCGCATATAGAAATAGCCCATGACCGCGACCTTGAAAGGATCGTGATAGATATCATCCCGGATCTCGAAATCCTCACTGCACCCCACCCCCTGCACGGCCAGACGATAGGTACCCGGTTGCGTGAATCCGGTAAAATCCACAGTCCACACATCCGATCCCGTTAGATTATGATTGGTTTCTGTTTCGTTTTCCATCCAAAACGCAACCGAACCGACAGGCTGGGATTCTTTGGTCTCCACATTATAGATATAGACCGTATTTCCTTGCAGGTCTGAATAATCTCTGTTTCCTCCGTCTCCCATAAAATGATACAGATCGGCCGCTTTGATCCGGGAGCTGCTCATATACCCCACCAGATTGGTATGGAGCGCTTTAGAGGGACAATTGAAAATATCAAAGGTGATGCTCGTGATGCTCGTTTCGGAATTTATAGATTCATCCATTTCAACAGTGTATGTCTTGCCCTGCTGCATGGAAAAGGGCAATCGGAGGTAGATAAAATGTTCATGCGTATAGTCGAAACCGTGATCGCTGGTAACAGGATCCCAGCCGGTATAGGACATGCCATTGACACGTGATTTTCGATACACGGTCTGAGGAGAGACTCCGGCCTGGCCATATCGCTCATCATCCGATGATGTGAGGGTCCATTTGCCGGCATCTGTTGCCTGTACGAGATCGAGAGCCGGTTCAAAAGAGACCACATATGAATTATTTGCTTCACCGGAATGGTGGCCGCCAAAGGCGCCCGGGCCTTGCCCGTCATCCACATACTCGACCTCACCGTCCTGAAAATGGAGAACCAGGATATCCTGATCGAGGACTTGCAGTTCGACGAATTTGGAGGCAAAAAGGGGTTGCAAGGCTGTGAGAATCAAGATCGACAGTAAATGTTTTTTTTGCAAGCGGCACATGTTTTTTCCTTCTCTTGTACAGTGGGATAGCTTTATCGTGTTTTAAAATTAATCATCGTATTCTGCTGATTATCTTTTGATCCGTCTGCAGACGTTGCAGAGGGTAGTGTCGGATTATATGAAATCTCATAATAAGAAAAAAAACCGATCCTTTGCAATAAAAATATCAAGCAATGGGGATAGATGGCTCAACTCTGTGATATTGACAAAAAGTCTTTATTCCGGGTCAAAAAAATGTTGCATAAATGATCAATTTTTTGTATCAGTTAAGATTGTCAGTTTAAACCCACTGGTCCATACGCCCTACCAGAATGAATCGGCAGGAAAAACCAGACATTGAAACTCTAGGCTTTCACCAGATAAAAGGAGGGGAGTCATGAACGCCACCCAGTACCTGGATAAACATATTGTGCCGGCACTAACGACATTTAGCGAGAATCGATATCTCTCTGCCATCCGTGCAGGTATGGTGGCCACTGTTCCCTTTACGATCATTGGCAGTATTTTTATCATTATCAGCTTTCTCCCCATCCCCGGCTGGAGCGAGATTATCGAGCCGTTCCTCCAGGTGTTGCAAGTTCCCGTTACTGCAACGTTTGGCTTGCTTGCGGTCATTGTCTGCTTTTCCATTGCCTATGATCTCGCTTTGCAGGAAAAGATAGAAGCCGTAATGAGTGCCATTCTCGCAACCGCCATCTTTATCATGATTCAGGTGGATGTTGAAACATTGACGATAAACATGGAAGGACTGGGATCTGTCGGTATTTTTACGGCCATCCTCATCGCCTTTATCACGGTAGAGGTGCAGAAATTCTTTATCAAACGAAATTTTGTAATCAAACTGCCCGAGAATGTTCCGCCTATCGTGGCCCAATCCTTTCTGTCGTTGACCCCCCTCCTGTTTCTGATGACAGCCTTTTGGGTTATTTCGTTCATTCTTGGCATCGATATCAACGGACTGGTACAAACCGCTTTTCAGCCCGTGGTCTTTGCCCTCAACACTCTGCCGGGAATTATGGTCTATGCGTTCATGGTCACGCTTCTTTGGTCAGTAGGGATCAATGGAGATAATGCCATGGATGCTATTGTAGCTCCCATCTTTTTACAATATCTCTCCATGAATGTGACCGCAATGGCCCAGGGCGAACCCCTGCCATATATCACGGCCTATGGATTTTTTACGGCATTTGTCAATGTAGGAGGCACAGGTGCCACGATTGCCCTGGCCCTGATCATGTTCAACTCCAAAGAACCGGGATTCCGAAAGATCAGCCGGGTTTCCATGCCGACCCAGGTCTTTCAGATCAACGAACCGATTTTTTTCGGATTTCCGATCGTTCTGAATCCCATCTTTATGATCCCCTATATTTTCAATGCTTTGATGCTCACGGCCCTGACTTTTCTTTTGATGGATTGGGGCGTCATCTCCAAGCCGTTCATCAATGTACCCTGGACCACCCCACCGGTCATCGGTCACTATTTGGTTACCGGTGGCGACTGGAGAGCAGCCGTATGGGGAGTGATATCCATTCTATTGGCCATGCTGGTTTATTATCCGTTTGCCAAAGTTGCTGAAAAACAGCGGCTAAAGGCGGAAGAGCAAGGCGTTGCACATGAATAGGCCACCGACTAGAATCGCAGGGAGAGACAACTCAGTCCGCCGTCCAGTTTGCGAAATTCAGACACATCGAGCTCCACAACCGGCAGGCCGGCGTTTTTAATAGCCTGGCTTGCTTTGGGAAAGCCTTTTGCTAGCAATACCCGGACCTCCAATCCACACTCTTTCAGGGCAGAACCGTATTGATCATGCTGCTCAAGAGCCAGTTCATAGTCCGGTTGCCCCAACCCGGCGGTGGTCAGTCCATGGATCATGTTTTCGCATGGGGTTTTGATAATGGCATGGGTAAACATATATTGGCATTCCCTTTCATCCTGAACAGGGACCCTTTTTCCTGTGAAATCCTGTACCCTGTACATTGGAAAAGACATCTTTATATTTTATGACCAGCCGGAAACAGAGCTTGATCAGAAGCCCGTTCCCTGCATACCCCCTACCAACACCGCGGCCCAAAACACCCAGAAGAATAAACGGACCGGGTGATCGAACCGCCGGTTAATAAATCAATCATCCAGATTGATTGCCACCGGCTGAACCAGAGCGCCATTCGTGGCGACATCCCAGGCGGCAAAACGTATCCATCGTTGTCCGGTGACATTGACCGGAATCTCGAACCGTTTTTTGCCAAATGCCGGCAGATCAGTGGTGGAGAGGATTTTACGATCGACTGTTTTGCCATCCCCCCAAACCACCTCGACAAAATCCAAAGGAAAGGTCCATTCTACATCAGCGATAATGGTTCTTTGACTACCGCTACCCCGGACCTCATAATAGGGAATCAACACTTCACCCGAGGTAACAAAATAGTCGCCCTGCCGCAGTGCATCGATAATCGGTGTCATATCGTCTATGGCAGGAACCTGATCCAGCCTGATATAATTTACAGGAGACATGCCATAAGCATCTTCCCAGGGTGGTTTACCACGTTCACCATAATCAGAACGAGATTCTGAGATGGCCAGAGCGAATTTGGGAGGCAGCCCGGCTGCGGCCATCCAGTTATTGGCTTCATCCCAAAGGCTTAAAAACCGGTATTCACCCAGTCTTGTCTCAGAGGCATCGATACCCATTCCCCAGCGGTATCCCAGTCCGTAATAGTTTTCGTGCTGAAAATGCGGGGTATCTTTGATCGCATCCGGATAGCCTGTCGAACGTTTTGAACGCGGATGCGGCATGGAGATGAGTACATTTTCATGTTCGGTCATGGCCATCATATCTTCCGGAGTGGCAATATTATAGACCGTGCCATATTCAGGATGCTCTTCTGCCAGCGGTTGCCCGGGCTGGCGTTGGGGTCGCCAAAAGAGAGGTTTGCCGATCAGGATATCATAGTGTCCGCCCATAAACGGCGGCCTTCCCCCTGTGCTGTTTTCATCATTAGGCATCACCAAAAAATCCTCATCAGACTGGTATCTGGCTGCCTCGTAATACTCGGCCAGTGCATCCAGAAACGCTTCTCCCCGGTCGTGGCGTGCCGGACCGCGCACCCCGTCGATGATGCTAAAGATATCCACCCCAATGGCTCTCATCGTAGCCATATCGTTGAGGCGCTGGTCGAATCCGCCTTTTTCCTTGAGACGACGAACGAGTCCAACATGATAGTGGTGTCCCATAACCTTATATCCCTGCAGCGGTTTAAAATGATCCCCACGTGTAAATTTTAACGCCGACTTTATCACATCTTTCCCACTGCCGGAACTCACATACAGAAACAAGGGCATTCGCTGCCAGGTACCTGGCCGGGCACTATAGAGTGCAAAATTTTGATAAAATTCGGGATCCTCTTCGTGTTCGGCCTGGCGCATGCCAAAAGAAAATGTTTCGGCACTCTCTTTGCGGTACCAGCTATAGCCCAGATTTTGTTCTGACTCGCGCGCCCAATAAAAACTGTGCGGGGGTGGAAAAGCAGCCAGGCTGCCCCCGTCCAATTCTGCGGCAATCAGCCTGTAATTGCTTTTGACAATAACAGGTTCGGTATTGACCGGACCACCGTATCGATAGTGCTGCCAATTATTGGCAAGATCACGCCACACCATGCGTACAGGATCCTTTAGGGATAGTCCCTTTAATCCGGCATCATATTTGAATGCGGCTGATGGGTGGTCTGTCTTGGCCACTATCATCTGACGAATCAGGTTGGACCCCTTGTAAACATCATATCGCAAATAACCCGCAAAAATCCCGAGTTCTACTCCCGGAAACGTGATCTCGAGCCGTGTACCGTTGGTGCGCACGACACACTCGGCGGTTTGAAAGATGGCGGTGGCGCGTTTTACTTCTTTAGGCTTGCGTGGCATACCCGGATGGTTGGCGAACGGTTCTGTTGCCGGTATGGACGACCGGTGTGTGGGAGAAAGTTCGTCAGGTGTATAGAGGGGTGCATCCCAAAACGCTTCCCATTTGATCTCGTTTAGCTTTTCAGGTGTCAGCTCGACGCCCATTTCCTCGAGTGGCTCTGTCTGTTGTTGGGTAACCCGCCGAAGGCCAGAGACAACACGAAATTCAGGGTTGACGTTGGTTGCAAGAACACGCCAGGGTTCATCTGCCGGCCTGATCGCCAATTCCTGGATCGTCGGCCGGCCTTCCCGGACAGCAAATATCAGACGCAATTCGTCGTTCATTGCGCCCGCCCAGGTCACAGTGAGATATTGATCCTGTACGACTGCCTTTAATCCCGGCTGAGATTTATAGGCAACCAAATTATAGTCGATCGGATCAGTCTGGACAGCCATTGCATGGACGAAAACAGTAAAGATTGACCACAAGGATATAAAAACGAAAAGGTTATAGCTAGGGAAATTGATTTTTTTCATTCTAGCATCCATTAAGCTGATTAGTGTTTACCCCGGGTTCGTACGATAAAGAACCGGGAATCTGTAAGGATTGTCTTTGACCATATTAAAAAAAATATTCGAAAACCAAAAGGTCTTTATTCGAGATTGTGCCTGGACGAGCAAATCGAACCGCAGGTCGATGAAGGGCCTTTCATGGAGAGTCCATTATCCCGTTTTCATGGATATCACGATTTTTCCTTTGGCAAGTCCCTTACCCAGGTAATCAAGAGCCTGAGGAACCTCGTCAAGAGGGAATTGCTTATCGATGACCGGTTTGAGATGTCCGTCAGCAATGGTTTGCACCACCATCTCCAGATCATGATTGGGTTTGGCACCCAGTATAGCCATTTTTCGGGTATCGATCAAAGACAGCAAGGATCCTAAAAGCAGAGTTTGGAGGACATGCGGGATGCTGCCGCCGATCATGAGATAGACACCATCAGGATCGAGGGCACGCTGATAAGCGAAAATCGAATGGCAAGCGACAAAATCGATGATACGATCATAGGATCGGTTGTTCCGGGTAAAGTCGGTCCGGGTATAGTCGATGACATGATCGGCACCGAGGGATCGCATAAACTCTATCTTTTCAGTGTGATCGACACCGGTCACCTCGGCACCGTAATGTTTGGCCAACTGTACGGCAAAAGATCCGGCCCCGCCGCCCGCACCATTGATGAGAACAGACTGACCGGATTGCACAGGTCCTGCATATTGCATGCTTTGCAGGGCCAGACAGGCAGCCTGAGGCAGGGCTGCAGTCTGCTCAAAGCTCAGACTGTCGGGTTTTTGCATCAGAGCGCTGGCCGGAGCACAGACATATTCTGCAAAACCGCCCCACTGTTCAAAAATATCACCAAATACGGCATCGCCAGGTCCGAATCGGCTGACATTTTTTCCAACCGCCACGACCTCGCCTGCGATATCAGATCCGAGAATATGAACTTTGGGCTTGAATAGTCCCCACATACGGGTGTATTTGGGTGATCCCGTGAGAAACTCGTAATCAGAGGCATTGACCGAGGCTGCAAGTATCCTGACGAGCACCTGATCATCTGCAGGCACCGGCTCTTTTATCTCCTGCAATTCCATTACACCAGGGTCGCCATATTGGTGATAAATTATCGCTTTCATATGATCTTTATCCATATAGAAAAATGATACCAAACCATTCAGGGACCAGACGAAATCCCTTTGCAAAAGCTCCCAGAGTGAATAAAACCCGACCCTTTGGGAGCTTGAATTTTCTGAGAATCAGGTGGGTATTGTGGTCCATCTGTTCAGTTTATCTTATTCCTGAGGATGTTCCTTTGTCTCGTCGTGGTCCATGACAATGACGATATTTCCTTTTTTAAGGCCGCTTTCAATATAGCGATGAGCGTCTGCGGCCTGATCCATGGAAAACGTTTTATCGATGACACTGGTGATCACGTTTGCTTCGACGAGTTCTTTGATATGCTCGAGATCCTCGACCTTGTCCGTCGACAGAGCACAGATCACTTTTTTGTCCCCTGCCAGTTTGGTCGTCAGCATTTGCCAGAGCTGCCGTGATTTAAAACTTGCCAAAAGATATCGTCCGTTTGGCTTGAGTGACGCTTTGCAACGGTGAAATGAACTCTTGCCCAGAACATCGAAAATCAGATCATACGTTTGTTTGTTTTCAGTAAAATCCTCCCGGGTATAATCGATCACTCTGTCGGCTCCCATCGCTCTTACCCACTCTACCCGCGGCGTGCTGCATACACCGGTGACCTCGGCACCATAGTGTTTCGACAGTTGCACTGCATATGAGCCGATACTGCCTGAGGCACCATTGATCAGGACTTTTTCGCCCTTTTTAATATCCACTTTACGCAAAAGGTTCAGTGCAGTGATCGCACCATAAGGAACAGTGGCGGCCTCTTTATAACTCATGTTGGAGGGTTTGTGAGTCAAAGTACCGGACTCTGCCATACAAAGATACTCGGCATAAGCGCCCATGGCCTGGCCCCGGTAGCCAAACACGGCATCGCCCACCTTGAACCGCTCGACCCCTTTGCCCACAGCCACGATATCACCGCTAAACTCGCTACCCAGGACACCCTGTTTCGGTCTGGAATATCCGAAATAAAGTCTGGCCGGAAAATAGAACGCAAAAGGCATGTTAAAATTTTGCAGAGACACATTGCCAAAGTTACGGGCCATGAGATCACCAAAGTTGACTGGCGTGGCGCGAATTTTAATCAACACCTCACCTTCCTTGGGTTTTGGCAGCGGGACCTCTTTGACCCCGAGGACCTCAGGGGGTCCGTATTCGGTATAGACGATGGCTTTCATATTCTCTCCTGTGTTGCACAGTCCAACAAATGTTGTTTGTATTAAGTGGCACACTTTGCCTGAAAGCGAATATTTATTTACAAAAATTCATTCTCGTAAAATGATCGGTGACTTTACAAACAGGACAAAAAAGCGTCATGCTCCACCAAGGGGATCCTTTTCTCAATCAATCCCTGTAGGCACCACGTACACCTGTGAGGTGCCAGAGATATCCGAAGTATAGGCGACAAATTTTCCGCTCTGGCTCAGAGAAGGATGAACATGCTGATTATAGATACTCGAATTGGGCCAGCACAGTATGGTCTCCTCGCCGGTAATGAGATTTATGAGCATAATCGGATTAAAATGCGGATCCTGACCGTCGGAGACAAACCATTTGCCGTCAGCTGAAGAGACACCGTGTCCCAACCGGATAATGGAATGCGTGGTATATTCGCGAAAGCCGGTACCATCCAGGTTTTGCGAACAAATGGTAACCGGCAGCCAGCCCGGCACGGTCTTTCTGAAAAAGAAAAATCCTTTACCGTCAGCCGCCCAGGTCGGGTGCGTCAGCCGAAATCCATAGGGCATGGTCAGAATTCGGGAATGCTCGCCGGTTTTCATATTGACCACCCAGGTGTGTGTACGCTTTTCCATGGGAAGCGACATGTCGTTCTGGGTGTCCGGTCTCTGGGCAAATGAGACAAGATCAGGGTTAGTCGGACACATCTGGGGATGACCAAAGGCGGATTTGCTCATGACCTTTTCGATTTCTTTTGTTCGCAAATTCACCCGATACAAGTGTTTTTGAGATTCTGACTGTGTGTAGACCAGAGTAAATACCCCATCCTTGGTAAACGAGCGGGAAAATTGGACATCATCAGAAAAATGCTTTCGAAAATCCATGACCGGCACATCCCTGCGGCTCTCTATATGGGTTTTATAAAGGACATTGTCATGGATATACCAGACGTGTTGGCCCTCCGGACCTATGGTGACCCGGCCCGCTATTCTTTTATCCGAAACAGCAAGAATTTCACCTGACTGCAAATCTGCTCTGTAAATCTGCGGATAACCGCTTCGATTGGATCCAAAGACGATGTATCGATCATCTGCGGTAAAGGCCTGATTCTCATTATACACCGTTTCGCTGGCTGAATCATGATCGGTGATTTGCCAGACAAAACGTCCGGTCACAAGATCGCGTTTCTTTTGCCATTCCACCACACCCGCGGGCTCTGCTGCGATGGCAAACGAGCAGATGATCATACAAGTCAATAAATATTTGGTCATCACTATGGTTCCTCATTTGAATAGTTTGAACAATGGGCAGTCATCCGGTGCCACAGGTCAAAGCAACCTTGACACCGGAGTAGTTTTTATTTGATCCCGGTGGGGACCACATAGACCTGCGAGGTGCCGGTGACGTCAGACGTATAGCACACGAATCGTCCGCTCTTGCTGATGGACGGATGCACATGCTGATCATCGATACTCGCATTGGGCCAGCACAAAAAGACTTCCTCACCGGTGATCAGATTGATCAAGATGAGAGGATTGTAGCCCGGATCCTGTCCGTCTGTTACAAACCATTCACCATCGCTGGAAGCCAGGCCATGACCCAGACGAATATTATCATGGGTGTAATATTCACGGAAATTGGACCCATCCTGATCCTGTGAACAAATGGCAACCGGCGTCCAGCCCGGCACCTTTTTCTTGAAAAAGAAAAACCGCTCACCGTCTGCTGACCAGGTTTCATGCGTGGCACGATAACCATACGGCATGGTCAGGAATTGTTTGTTTTCGCCGGTTTTCATATTGATGAGCCAGTTTCGCGCCCGCTCTTCCATGGGCAGGGACATGTCGTTCTGGGTATCCGGTCCGGGAACCCAGGCGATCAGATCCGGATTGGTCGGACAAATCTGCGGATGGCTAAACCATCCTTCGGTCACCTCCAGAGCGCGCTCCACTTGTTTTGTCTCGAGATTGACACGATAAATAGAGCGGCTGGATTCGCTGCGCGTGGTGATCAGGGTATATTTTCCGTCATGGGTAAACGATCTGGAAAACGAAACCCCGTCGGAAAACCGGTCACTGAAATCCATCACCAGCGTCTCTTTGAGGTTGGCCACATGGGTTTTATAGAGTTTTTTCTGATGCATATACCACACATGCTCACCATCGGGACCGATGGTAAACCGGCCCGGATCCTCCCGGTCCGTTACCCGCACGATTTCGCCGGTCTCGAGATCGGCTCGATAGATTTTCCAGTCCCCGCTGCGCTTTGAGCCAAACACCACATATTGATCATCATGAGTAAAGGGCTGGTTTTCAAAATAGACCGCTTCACTGGCAGAATCGTGACTGGTGATCTGCCAGACAAATCTGTCGGTCGCAAGGTCACGCCGTTTTTTCCATTCGACAACGCCCTGAGGATCGGCTGCCAGCGTGATAGAGACAGCAAAGATCAACACGATGAATACAAAATTACGCATAAAACATCCTTTCGGTTTTACAGTCACCCGCAGCATGAATGCCTCTGCTGAACGGGTTCTGACATTCGGCTTTTTATTGCATGTAACGACAGGAGCGCATGATGCACTCTATGGCATTCTATTTTGTTCGATATAGATATTTTCCTCATTCACTTGTGGAGCGAGGTCCAGAGGTGATTCTATCCTGCTAAAATCGTTCCCCATCAGGGTCACACGCCTGGTCTCTTGGCCTTGCAACGACAGAAACGGAGTCCTGGAAGAAACAGGTTGCGAGCCGGAAATAAACAATCCTTTGGGATTTTCGAACCAGAGCAAGGGGCGGCTTTGGTTGGCGACCACCTGCTGGTTTTGAAAGCCGCTCAACGTCACATCCCTGAGATTCTGCCCCCAGAGGAAATAGCTTTCAAAGTTGCCATGCTCTGTGTCATCCTCTATCACCAGATCCTGGATGTTCAGGCCATCGATATTGATAAACGTAAAATAGGACTGAATACCGGCACGATCATTGATCGCAACATTTTTCAGTCTTCTGGTTCCGCGAGGTTTCCGCCGGCCATTCAGATCGGTGCGGTTCAGCACTCGCATGCGTACATTATTCAGGGTCAGATCCTGGATGTTTTGTTCGGGCATCCCGGAGAACAGACAATTACCGTCAGCCGTGATGATATTGATATCATTGAACATGACATTACGGACCATCCCGAGCGGCGTCTGTTCGTCCCTGCCCTCGATGTCCATAAAAATGGCAAAACTGTTGGTGCGATCATAATTCTCAAGATCAGAGGGCATCGTCGTTTCAATGGAAATATTCGAAAATTGGATATCCTCAAAACTCCCGCCGTCTTTCATATAGAATCCGATTCCGTATTGGGTATTTCGGATAACGATATTGCTGAATGTACTATTACGGATGGCGCCGTCAGAACGCGTACCCAGTTTAATGGCCGAGTCGTCGCTGATGAGCACACAATTGGTCACCACCAGATTTTCGCAGGGCTTTTCGAGACCCTCTGATTTGGGACATATACAGTCATCCCCGGTATCGATATAGCAATTCGAGATAAACACATTGGACGAAGACACAGGATCGATACCATCTGTATTGGGCGCATCACGATCATTGAGAAGAGTCAATCCCGTCATAGTCACACGATCACAGCGCTCCACATCGATACACCAATTCGCCGAGTTGATGAGACGAAAATCACGAAAAACCACATCCTGGCAGTCCAGACACTTTATGGTGCGAGAAGGACGGTTGTACGGGCGCTCTTTACCCCGCCAAAAAGAGTCACCCTGACCATTGATCGTTCCGTCACCGGTGATACCGAAATGGGTCGCGTCCTGGGCATAGATCAAATAGCGGTCATAATCATCGATATCCTTGCTCCCCAAAAGGGTTGCCATTGGATCGAGATGGATAAATACATTGTCTTTTAATACAATCGTTCCCGTTAAGAATTTGCCTTTAGGGAATAACACCTTTCCCCCACCTGCCTCAAAACAGGCATCGATGGCCGCCTGGATTTGTTTCGTGCACAATGTCTCGCCATCCGGATTCGCGCCATAATCCAGAATGTTAAATACGGCACGATTCGATGACATCCCATTTGCCGCGAAAAACAACAGTGTAATGAGCAAAAGGTTTCGTTTAAAAAATAACATGGCAAGCTCCTTTTTGTATGAATAAATAATTCTGTCCAGACAGCAAAAAAAAGGTCAAAAATAGTTCAATGTGTCTATTTTTGACCTCTATTTTATACGTACAATTGACATCCATTCTTTGATTCGCCCCCCGGTCGTCCCATAGGTCACTCTGACAATTTCCAGTACTCTATATTAACGAAAAAAAACAGGCTAATGCAAGGAAAATCTC
>WJME01000186.1 GCA_014728115.1 Candidatus Zhuqueibacterota bacterium
CCAGTAATTTTTTGTCCGATTCTAATCAGAGATGATTGCAACGGCAAGAAAATAGATAGCTTTTTTCGGGATTCATTTTTTTCACCTGTGGTTGTGAGCATCCTGCACATAAAATTTTGGCTGATCGTAATGCTAAAATCTAGTGAAAAAATAACAGTAAATCCAGGGGATTTTTACAAATCTGTGCCTGTTTTCAACAGGCAGCGGGATCGATTGCGTACAATTTTGCAGAATTTTTACCAAAGATTCTGTTTTTTACCTTGCCCTCTGCAGGGCCCAGCGGTGCGAAACCCTGTTGCTGTTGCATGGATTCAGGGATTTCGAACTTTCGCAGGGATTCGATCTGCCATTGCGACGCGCGGAATGACCTTTTTGATGGTAAGGTGATATAAATGTCGAAAAATGGAATCGATAATTCCATTTTTGCTTCAAAAACGGAATTTATCTTTCCATTTTTCGTCAGGATAATCTTTTCTCGTATTTTTGGCCAGACCTTTGAAATAAATATCTGGTCTATCATAATTGACAAGTGTTGGTTGAGTCATATTTGTCCCTCCCTTCAAAAAAGAGTATGTCGATAAGAATCATTTTTATTTTTCCATTCATCATTGAAACAAACCTGCTCACTCGGTCGGTTTGTTTCCTGCTTATCCCGTCCTGAACCAGCAGGTTTGGCATAAAAAAGCCATTAATGACAAACCCGCTCAACCTGAATGCAATCAAACTCTGCAACCAGGCTCTTGCGCATGTGTTTGATATTTGTAGGGAACACAGTATTCCTGATGGCCGAGGGTTTCGGGTTTTGTCAATTGTCCGGATGCGATTTGCGTGACGAGTCTTGCCAGATTTTGGGCAGATTCTTTGAGCGATTGTTTGCCTTCGAGCACAGGGCCAGCATTGAAATCCATATCGCCGGTCATCTTTTCAAACGTCTGGCGATTTCCGGTGATTTTGATAAGCGGGGCAATGGGAGAGCCAATGACCGATCCACGCCCGGTTATGAACAAAATAATCTGTGCACCGGCAGAAATCAGGTCCATGAGTCCCTCGCTGTCATTGGGATTGGTATAGCCGAATTGCATAAAGTGATCATCCGGAACGCTGTCGAGCAGCCACAGTCCGGCCCTCGCAGGCTGTTCCGACACTTTGATCACCCCCTGGATCTCGCGGGAGCCGCTTTTGGCAAAGGCCCCCATGCTCTTTTCTTCAATGGTCGTGAGGCCTCCGGCAAAATTTCCCGGAGACGCGCTGTATTGCTGAACCGATTGGCAGTATGCCATGGCCTTGTCATAGGTGGCGGCAAGTTGTGTTTTTACGGTTTGTGATTTTCCTCTGGAGACCAGGAGATCTTTTAATCCGATCATTTCCACCACTTCTTCAAATATAGCGGTGCCCCCGTGATCTATAAGGATATCGAAAAATTTGCCGACAACCGGGTTACCGGCCAGTCCTGATGTCGCATCGCTGCCACCACATTCGCTGCCAATCACGAGATCGGCTATCGACATGCTGACCCGTTTTACATCTGCATCGATGCTTTGCCGAAACTGTTTAACGATCTGCTTGCCTTTACTTATGCTCGATGCGGTGCCACCCTCATCCTGGATGAAAAAACTCTCTGACGGGCGTCCGGATTCTCGGATGACCTGAGCCAGTTTTGCGGGCTGCAGATATTCACAGCCCAGACCGACACAGAGAACGGCTCCGACATTGGGATGTCGTCCGAGAGCCAACAACAGGCGGATCGCATAGTCATTGCCATAGCATCCGGAAAATCCGATCACCTGGGTATTCGGCTCATTTTCGGCGATTTTTTGGGCGACAAAACTCGCACATTCGACCGTATAAATGACCAGAACCAGATTGCGCACACCCTTGCGCTGGTCTGCACGCAAATAGCCTGTCCAGGTCGTTTCCAGAAAAGAGTCCTTTTGGTGATTGTTCATAGAGTTTTCCGTTCTTTATTGATAGGCATCACTCTCTGTGGGCGCCCCGGTTTGTAAATCCAGGGTCTGTGATTTTTCGTCAAAATTGCTCGCACAGTTGTGCAGATGGACCCATTGTCCTTTTTGAATCGGCCGGGTTGCATGGCCGATGGGAATGCCGAATTTTACGACCGGGTCACCTGCATCGATATCTTTCAGTGCCACTTTATGTCCCTCTTTGATCTCGTTTATGAGCTCCAGGACTTTTTCATGCGTGCCGATGAGATTCACTTTTCCTTGTTTAAGAGTTGTGAGGGCTGTTGCCACATTATCCTGTGGGTGAATGATAAATACCTGCATAGCTAGTCCTTTGGATTACAATACTCTATATTTGGCAAAAGCGTTCGTACTGCTCATGCCATTTTCTTCAATCTCTTTGCGTACCAGATTTTCGGCACTGGCTTTTTTCAGTGCATTTTGAATGATCTGTTGTTCGATTTTTCAGAGTTCTGACCCGGGAAGCTAAAATATCCGCCATTTTGCAGCTTGACCATTTTTTACCTGTTCAGGCATTTTAGGAAAGGCTTGTCTTGTTTTTCAGCATATAAAGGATACCGGTTTCGACACCGGTGATCTCTGTCAATCCCTTGAAGCGGCCGATCAGTGGATATCCCGGCGGGGAATCTCTTTTAAAGTCGTCGAGCATTTTGATGCCATGATCCGGCCGCACCGGGATGCGGACATTCGTCGGGTCTGATCGTTGTCTTTTGATTTGTTCTGCAAGTAAAAAATAAATCAATTCCGCAAGATCGACATCTCCGGTCAAATGACCTGTCTCATGAAAATCGCCATTATCCGAGACCTTGTTGTTACGAAGATGGGCAAAATAAATACGATGTGCAAATGTTTTCAATATTTTTTTTACGTCATTGTCTTTGCTGGCCGACAGTGACCCGCTGCAGAACGTCAGGCCATTTGCCTCGTCCGGGATGGTTTGAAATATCCATTGCAAATCCTCAAAGGTACTCACAATTCTGGGCAATCCAAGGACCGGAAACGGCGGATCATCCGGATGGATGGCGAGCCGGATTCCTAATTCACGTGTTTCACCCGTTACGTCACGCAAAAAGGTGGCCAGGTTATTTCGGAGGGTCTGTTTATCTATCGTGCGGTAATTTTCCAATGTTGTCAGAAAGGCCTTTTTATAATCAGAAGGGTCAGGTTGGCCATGAATAAACGCTTGTGTTTTTACAATGATGTTATAGGCCAGATCTTCACGTTCTTTTTCAGAGAGCAAGGCGTATAGTTTATCGGCTTTATGAATCTGACCTTCTGTATAGTCGTTTTCAGCGTCGGGCCGTTGCAGGATAAAGAGATCAAAAGCGATAAACTTGATATAATCAAAGTTCATAATGACCCCACCGGAGGGCAGAGTGTCGTCAAGATCCGTTCTCAGCCAGTCGATGGCCGGCATAAAATTATAGCATACCGTGGTGATTCCGTTTTCGGCGAGATTTCTGAGCGATTGGATATAATGATGCACCAGCCGGTCATAGTCGGCAGTGTGTTGTTTTATGCCTTCGGCAACCGGCAAGCTTTCAACCACCTGCCATGTTAATCCGGCTCGTTCGATATATTGTTTCAACTGGTTGATTTGTTCATAACCCCAGCATTCACCGGCTGGTATATCATAGAGACTGGTCACAACCGTTTCGATTTCCATCTGTTTCAGATCATTCATCGTCACCGCATCATTGGGGCCGAACCATCGCCATGCTTTAATCAAGGTTAGCTTGTTGTTATCGATGTTCAGAGTTGTGCTCCCGAGAATTTGACCTGTTTTGCCCAGTATTTCATTAAAAGGGCCCTATCTGGTTCTAATTATTTAATCAAAACCATTGTATTTTTATTTCAAGCAATCGGTCTTTTTGTGTTTTTGGTTTAAAGTTTCGAGAAAGCGCAAAGTTTGAAAAACCGTCATTTCTCGAGCATATTGAATACTGTTCCAGTCGTATGATGCATTTTCATTTATCTTTCAATTGGTAAATCACGAATGTCTTGTCGTGATATGCCTAGGCCTGTGATTTTTTTAGCCTGGGCCGATTTGTGACTAGTTTGTTATTATTGTAAATAATGGGGTTATGTATAGTCGTTGTGGACTAAAGTTTGGCCCGTTTTTTGCCTTTCTTTTCATTGACTCCACCATCGAGTTCCCGTAACCGTTTGGAATATTTTTTACAATCCCAGTCAGAATCCTTCTTGCCGACTATTGGAGTATAAACTATGTCTCGAATTCATTTTTGTTGTTTATTTGCAATTTTCACGTTTCTTCAAATCCCCGTGTACGCCGATCAGTACGACATGTGTTCCCTGAATGTAACTTATCAGCGCAGTGGCAATGGTGGGTATGATATCAATCCGGAAGATGGATATGATCAGATCGAACATTATAACATCTATGCGGTTCATGAATATCCTGAAGCTGATTCTATTGTCGCTCAGTTCGATCCTCTAGATGAGGGTGCAGAGGAGGTTGGGACAATACTGAATCAGACATTGAGTTTTATAGTTCATGATGACTGGTCTTTTTATGATTATTTTGTATTGCATATCGAGCGGCATGGGCTGGAAAGTACTGACGAGTTTTATCGGGCATTTACACCGGGTGATACGATTCTGATTCAGGATTCAAATACATTCGATTTCTATAAAGACTGGGGCGAACAGTCCTGGTGGGTGGGTGATTTTGGTCGCTATTGCACCTTGTATTATGAGGAAAACTATCTCGGCGAAAACCAGGTATTTTGGGTGGACCTCAATTGGGGTACCTGTGATCCGGAAATGGATTCCGGACCACTCCTCGATGTCCATATCCTATCACCGGAATCGATGTGTATATTATGGGATGACAGTTCAACAACCAACGAGAGTTACAAACTGGATGTCATCCGCTGGAAAGAGGGTGAAGGAGTATGGGGGGACAGTATCCATTATACGCTGCCAGGAGATTATAGCGGTTTTTGTGTAAACGATCTGCACCCAGAGACCTTTTATTCTTTTCAACTCTATCCCATCGATGAAAATGGCCAAGAAGGTGAAATACGTCAATGTATTCATAAAACAATCCCGGTTGCAGAGATTACAAATACCGATTTGTTTCACTATTTACCCTATGCTCCGGTGTCCGGGTATGCCAGCGAAGGGAATCTCGGCGCCTATGCATTTGTCTATGGGTGGGATTATGGAGAGAATGGGTCGGCCTTTTATCATCACCTGTTGATCAAGCGAGAGGATGGTTCGTTTTCCGTCTACACTATACATAAAGGCAATGATGGATTCAATGTCACCGATATTGAAATCGTGGGCAATCAGATCTATGTAGCACATACCCATGGTGATCTCTGGCGGGTGACACTTGAAAGTGATGCCACATACATGCGAGAGATGGCACTGGATTTTGGAGGAGGGTATCCCAAGCAATTGGAACATTCGGGGGATCGACTTTATATGGCAGTTAAACTCAATACCGGCCCATTTCCAGCTGCACTCTCTTCAGGCAAGCAACAGGTGCCCGGGATTCAGCGCCTGGGTCCCCGAGCTGGTTCTTCTACGGTAGCGGATTTGGGGATTTTTGACTTGAATGCCGAAACCCTGAGATTGGAAATGCATTCAGACCCCTATCTATTCGGCCAAGGTGCTGATCTTATCTCTGTGAGTTCCGAACGGGTCTGGTTGGCAAGGAACAGTGCTGTCGCAGGAGGGGGATATGAAAGCCGTGTCTTTGCCATCAAACCGGATGCCGGTGCTCTCGGCAAATTTGAATGGCCTCTGGAAACACCACAGAGTCGTGCCGGAATTATAGACATGAAGGTCAATCCGGTGACCGGAGAGTTGGTATATTTGTCGCCGGTCTATGGGCTTTGCGGAAGCTTTGGCACGGATTATAATAAAATTTTCGATCCACCCGCTGGACTCTCGCACAATGATATCGGCTGTTTTTTATTCGACACCGAGGGTCAATTGGTGGTACGGGATAAAGAGGGCGCTTCTACGTTTTATTCATTCTCGACGTATGATGCGATTGTTAGCAATGCCCCACTTGAATGGGATGAATATCAAACCCAGCCACAGACATTGATGACCAATGTAGGGCCATTGGCGCTGGTCCTGATAAAGAATCCCCCGGCGGAATTGGTCATAGGGGGATTACTCTTGGTTGCCGGTTATTTGAATCTGGTCCAATCGCAGTATATGGCTTCTCAGCAGATTACCTCTTTTAATCTTGGAATGGCCTCTGCACCGGCTAAAACAACAGAGGTCGTGGATGATCTCAAAGTATTCCGTGAGGCGTTGAGACGAATGTCTGCCAATAAAATGCTCTTCGATCCCGGTGAAGACCCCGGCAATCATCCTTTTCTCACAAAATTGGCGGTTTTTACAGCGGTTGTTGCCTTGACCAAAATAGCGATTTCTGCACATAGAGATACTCGGGAAAAACAATGTGAAATCACGGATACCGAATTTACCAGTGAATACTATGAGTGGGATGAGTATTACCCTTTGGTAACCAATGGAATTGAACCATTCAATTCGTCTGGTACTGCGAATTGCGAATGTGTGGGGGCTGTGTATTCAAAATTTCTTTTGGTCGAACGAATTGAGGGTGATCAACACTATAAAGAAGTATATGTCAGCGCTCCCATCCAGTCTCAGGATGTCGCTGGCATTGATTTTGCTCCTGCAGAGCAAATGTTTGCTTCTCTTGATGAGTGCTATACGCCTGAATTTTTTCTGTCGGGCCTGATTTCTTATGGGCCATGGAAACATATCGACACAAATGGCTCAGATCAGGCGAATTATTTTTTAGTGACAGATCGCTCTTTCGGCCAGGAACCCTATGGTCTTAAAGGGGAGTACTTGTCCTCCGGTCTCTATTTCACCCTGCAGGATTGGATCGCATCGAAAACCAATATCACAACAGGTGACTTTTATTTTTCCGTGATTGGAATAAATGAGGATAAAAGTTATCATCCCAATTTTCCGGCTCCTGTGACCGAATTTAATAGCCTGGTGCTGCCCCTGGAACCCATGCTTAAACACTTTTGGAGATTCGATTATGATGTGCGACAAGCCGGTCTCGAATATTTCAAGGATCCTGCCAAACGAGGTCCTTATGAATGCGTATTCGATCCGGAAACCCATCTTTTAAAATCGACATCAACCGGACATTTGGTCGGAAATGCATCAGGCAACCAGGATATGGTCATGGCATGCAATCAGCGCATATATATGAATCATTATCAAAATGTTGACGCTGATTTTCATTCTCAATTTTTGGGAGGAGGGGCAGTTTTGACAGCCGGCCAACTCTTGTGCATAGAAGGACAACCATTGATGATCAATAATTTCTCCGGCCATTATCACCCCTCATTGGCATCGTTGGAGCGGGCATTAATAATATTGGGATTACATGGATATCATGAAATCACACGGAAGCCGAATGTTCAAATGCCACATGCTGTTTGGGATATCTATCTGGCACCACCTTTGGCCAATACCTCATCATCTATAGAAACACGACTGATCAATGATAATGACATGATGGCAATGGGGCTTGTCACATCTCTCTATGATGAAAGTCAAACCGAGTATGCATCCAATGTCAAAGTATTTCTCGGTGATACACCCTATACTGCCACAGAGATCTTGCCGTCATCAGAACCGACATTTTTGTTTACCTTGCCCTTTTCGGATTTGCAGAATTATCAGGGTCTGTTCTTACAAGGACTGTGCGGATCCGACACCCTTCAAGAGTTTGTAGACTATGCGCTGATCAATCCAGGTTCAACGGAAAATGATACTCTTGGAAATTATCCCTATTATGTTCATTGGGTACCTGCATCTGAAAATGCCTCACTGGATCAAACGGTTTGTATGCTAGAGTTTCGCCGCGAAACCATGAATGAACCACCAATTGGAGAACGACTCAACTTTATGGTATCCATTGCGGCCGAACAACAGGTCAATGGAAAACTGCGATTTCGCTTTGTTGGGCAGGATTCCTATAGTAGTGAGGGAATGACAATCGTTCATAAAGCCGGCGAAAACCAGTGGAATTCGGTTCCGACACAACTGGATGCAAAGGGTGAATTTTTTGAGACAACAATCGATGAAAATGGCCTCTATGCATTGATATCAACGAAATCTCCGTCTCCTCCGACATTTACGATATATGCCCATTTACAAGGTCCCTATCTGCCCGAATCCAATACAATGCGAAATGATCTGGCCGCATCCGGTGATATTCCCTATCAATCGCCTTTTGATGAGAGCTATATCCCGTTCGAAGGAATCCCTGATTCATTGGTCGACTGGATGTGGCTTGAATTGCTCCCTGAAATAGGGGCTCAACCCGCCTGGCAAACGAGTGTACTCTTGAGTCAAAACGGATGGCTCTGTTCGCCTGATGGAGAATCGGTGTTTGGACCCAGCCTGGAAGGAGACAGTTACTATATTCGTCTCAGCCATCGCAATCATCTCCCCACTGTGAGCGGAACGAAATTGGTTTTGAAGGCGGGTACTCATTCTGTTTATTATTTCAGCTCCTCCGAGAGCCGATTTCACGATTCAACACCCGGACGTTGTCTGGAAGAGGGCCTTTGGGGGATAACCGCAGGTGATATGAACCAGGACGGACAAATAACAACTCGAGATTACGTAATCTGGTACAATCAAAAAAGTCTTTCAAGTGAAGGCGGACTCTGGTACCTGGACGGAGACCTGAATCTGGATGGTGTTGTAGATGATCAGGATTTTCAGATATGGCAACAAAACAGTCGTATCCCAGAGCCAGAAAACACACAGTAGGGGATAGGCTATCATTGAAATGGTTTCCCGGTTCGAATTGATGTCATACGGTTCTTTTTAGCAAGATCTTTAGAGAATCGGTTGAGCTGACGCTCTATTGTTTCTGACCAGCGATAATCGCCCGAGATAATATCCAGCATACTCTGACGTTTGAATCCGTTGGCTTTGCCGCTGTATCCCGAGGCGACCAGCATCAAGAAATGTTCGTCACTCACATCCGTTTCTATGCCCTCCTGTTCGATGGCTCTTCGTAACCTGCCACACTCTATCATCATGGTTTTGAAATCCATGTGATCGAGTCTGATGCCAATGTCGGGCCATAATTCAACGGGTTTATAGAGCACATACTCGTATTTCATCAGGTCTTGCACAAACGTATCATTCAACACGAATCCGAATTTCCGGCGATTTTTATACCAGGTGCTTTGTTTGAACGGACTGGGTGGTGTCACCATGACTGAATCGGGTTTTGTTTCTCGTACCAGATCCAGATTATCCTGAAATACCTGCTCCAGTTCCACGTTGCCCAGAGTCGGTGTGGGATAGATAAAGGCCAGGCTGATATAGAGTTTTTGTCCTGCCTGCTGCTCGGCTTTTCGCATGGCGCGAATCGTCCAGCGAATATCCTCGCTGGTGATTCCTTTATTCATGACATGCTCATTGACCCAGTCATTCCCAGTCTCTCCCCCCATAAATACCGATAACATGCCGCTGCGGATCATCTGCTCATAGTGCGAGACGGTTTGTTCAAAAATCGCAGGGTCAGCTGCATTCTTTGTGGCTCGTGCACCAATGGTATAACGGACATCGAGTCTGCGACGTAGGATTTCTTTGGCTATAAGCACACCAAACCCCGGAAACGTGTCGGATCCGCTAAACCGGAACAAACCGATACCTTGTTCCGTCATGGTCTGGATTTCATCCACAATTTTAACGGGATCTCTTGGCACCATTTGGCTAAAGAATTTCGAATGCACACAAAAATGACACTTTCCCCAGGCACATCCCAAAGAATCCACCACGATATGGACTCGCATTTTGTTATTTTGAGCGAGATCGAAACGAGGAATGGCTTTTTCCAGAATTTTTGGGTACACACGGGTATGAAGAACTTTAAGGTCGTGTCTTGCATCGCGGACCATCGTATTGGTCAATCTACCCTCGAGAATTCGCTGTCTGATCTCTTGCAGGAGCTGTTCCTTATGCCCATGAATGGAGGGATCATCGATGAGGTTCAGTATCTGTTCCAGAGGGTGTTCACCTTCACCGGTCACTGCCAGATCAAAGTGCGAATGCTGCATAAAATCACTCTCATAAAGAGAGGGATGATAGCCTCCGGCAATGACGAGAATCGAAGACGACCTTTTTTGAATCATTTGTGCCAATTTATCAGCCCATTGGAATGATTCGCCGTACCACACTTTGATACCAAAAATTTTATCACCACTGTTGACGATCCGATCCGCTATCAAAGCCAATTGTTTCCGCATAAGATTTTTTCGGATAGCGGTGTTTAGTTTCTGTAGCATCAGGGCGAGGCCAAAAAGAACCTTTGTGCTTTGCTGATGTTTATTGCCATCTTTATTCCAAAGAATGATCTCATAGATGGATCGGACAAGACGGGAGATCAGGGCCGGACTGATCTTTTTGTAAAATGAGCTGGTGGCCAGATCCAGAGGTTCTACCCTGTGTCCTCTGGCTTCCAGGTGACTTTTCAGGATCCCAATTCCATTCTCGAGAAAAAGATCGCTCGCTGACCGTCTTTTTGTTGCAATCATATTACAGATTGTGATTTTGGCCATCGAAATCACCTCTGGATTCATAAAGTCTGCACACGGCCTGACGGTCTGCTTTGCCTGCTGCTGTCTCTGGCATTTCTCTGATGATTTTGATTTTAAAATCGGTATTGGGAATTGCATTACAGAGCTCTGACAAAAGAGCGCATTGCAGTCTCGAAACATCCCGCACAGAAGCAGCAACGGCGATGCATATTGTTTTTTTGTGCTTTACGGCACAGGCATACGAGACCTGGCTGTTTTGCAGGCACAATTCTTCAATGTCTCTTGCAAAGAGTTGTCTTGCAAACGTTTCGAATCGTTGATTCGCTCGTCCCCTTATATAGAGGTACCCTTTTTCATCGAGATAACCCAAATCTTCTGAAATAAAGGAACCATTGTTTTTGAATCGGTGAGATTCTTTTGTGGTCGCATCGATATATCCCTGAGCCCGGGAGGGAGAATGAATGCAAATGCGTCCTGTGTTTCCTCTGGGGTGCTTGTTTCCTTTTTCGTCGAGAATAGAAATGTCAACATGCGGGTGAGGTTTACCTACCGAACACCAGACAGGATGATTCTTGGCGAGACCTTTATAATCCTCTGGTCCGAGCACCGTCAGGGGAGGCAGGACTTCAGCCATACCATAGCCACAGGATATGATCGGGCCAAACATCTCTATGGCGCGCTGCAAGATAGCTGCATGCACGGTATCTGTGCCAATGGCAATCTTGTTCAGTGAGGGATGTTTGATCCCCGAGTGTGAGCTTTTCATCCATTTTGCCAACCATAAAGGAGTTAAAAAGATAAAATTGACATGATATTCGTTGATCAGGTTCGATAATTTTTGCATGTCCCAATTTCCCGGCAATACGATCTTCATTCCGGCAAGCAAAGCCGGAATGAGGGATGTGCTGCCGGCAAGAGTACAAGGGATTAAAGGTAGATAGGTTTGTTGGTGCTTGTGTCCGCTGTTTGCAGCGTTCACAAAAGCATGGCAACTCGCTGCCCAGCTTGATTGACAGAGTCGTATTCCCCTGGGACGCCCCGTCGAGCCTGAAGTGAAGTTAATCGTGGCTGCATTCTCCGGCGCAGGACGAGCGGCAGGTATGAAAGAGTCTGTCCGCTCTGAGGATTGATAACAAAGCGTGGGTGCATTCAGACATTGGTTTGACTCTGCCGGAACGATGGTGAATCGAGGTTGTGTTTGAGCGATGATGTGATGTATTGTGTCTGAAGAAAAATCATTGGGAATCAGCATGATCTCAATGCCGTTCAGATGACACGCCAATCGCAGCACGATCGATGGTGTCGAATCGGGTAAACAGACCGCGATACGGTCATTTTGTTTTAAATCTTGCGAGTGTAAAAAAGCAGATGCCTGTTTGACCTCTTTGGCCAAGTCATTATAGGTCAAGGCACGATCTCTATAGACCAGGGCCGTCTTTTTGCTGTTTCTGTCAAGTGCAATCCGGATCAGTTCTGCAATGGTCTTTTTTCGGGAAATATATCTTTTCCTGAGAAACTTTCGAGGGCTCAGCATGTCACTTTTTTTCTATTTGTGAACTTTATCTTTTATTGATCTTAAATAAACCACCGTTCAGGGACATTCTTGTGTTCCAGACGCATCAGGACCGCCGGAGCATTTTCCAGCCCTTGCAGACTCGAATCTTGTCTGGCGATTGTTTCAAACCCGAACAAGAGTTGATAAATCCTCTCATGGCAAGGATTGACCGTGCATAAAAGAGTCTCGATTTCCAGCTGTCGAAAGATATAGCATACCGATACTTTTAGGAGATCTTTGACAATGCTCTTTTTATTCCGGCATTCTTTAGATGTAGCCATTCGCCAGCAAGAGGCTAATTTGTCTGTTTGGCTTCGTATCTGTCGGGTCAGCTGGGGAAAATCCCTGTCAGTATTGAGGCCCATAGGACCATCAAGAGTGATAGAGAGTGTGCCCAGCAGCCGTGAACCGGTATCGGCAATCATCACCGTGGTCTCGGGGATATTTTCCAGTTCCGGATAATGAACGAGCTTACCGTCGGGCTGGGGCTTTGCATAGTTCATGTCTATATAGGCATCATGCGTGAGGCGATATACTTTTTCCATTTCTTGTTTAGTCGTGGCTATTCTTATTTTATATCGAGTGGACTCGCGAGCTTGGTCATGCTGTCCTGGTCTGTGTCTGGCTTTTGTGATATTATTGATGGCTCCGGTCGACTCGGACTGTGATAAAAAAGACATGGACTAGTCTCCGTTTTGAGGTTGTGTGGGCTGTGAGGTGGTGGATTGGTTATTCAAGGCAATGTCTCGCTCGCCGGGAAATCCTAAGGAAATGAGCAGATTTTTTATCATACACTTGTTGCTAATCGAGGATTGAAATAGATTGACGGCAATCAACAGATTGCATAAATGGAAGAAGGGATGGACAAAAAATCCGAGCAGGTAAAAAAGCACAATACCAAATCCGGTCAGACCGCGGCCAATCCGCTCGTGACTCAATTGTTGCAGATTCGATGACTCTATAATTGTTTTGACCGGGCTCACCAGGACTCTCTTTTTTATACAGATGCTCTACTCTGCTGCGCAAAACTGCCGATTAAAAGAGTGCGTTCCCAAGACGCAATTTCATCAAAAGCAGCTATCGATTCGACTCTGCCCCTAGAATTTTGGTTGCGGAAAAAGGAGGTACAGATCCTTCCTTTTTCGCCTCGGCTAAGAAAATGTCCCCAAGAAAGTGATACGACAATGCCGTATTTTGTCAGTAATAGTTTATGAAAAGATGATAAAAAGAGCAAGAAAAAAAGTGTTAAACTATGATTTGCCAGATCCTCGATCATTTATTTGTATGGGGTTGTAAAATGTTCAGTGATTTTTCGGACTTTTTTTTGGGGGGGAGGGTAATCTGAAAAGACATTACAAACACAAAGCCCCACTCCAATTCAGTGGGATTATTTGATTTTGATATTATGTTGGTTTTTAAGAATAATGTATGCAGTGAATAAGATTCATAGCGATTCAAGCCATTTTATCCTGATAAGCATCAGAAATTCTTGGGAAGGCTCAATGTCCCAAAGCGAAATCCAGAATTCGGATCCGGAAAACGCTATACTGAGAACACTTGTTTATTTTGATGTCTTTGAATATCCTTTGACTCTGACTGAACTCTATCATTACAATTCTTTGGATTCATTGTCAATTGATGATCCGTGTGTTTATCAGGCAGCTGCTTCCCCGGACCTGGCAGCCCTATTTTTTGAATATGGGCTGGTTATTGTTTGGACGCAGTGTCCGTCTGGCTCTTGGATTTACAGTCGGCGTATGGGTCGCTCGTTATCTGGGTCCGTCTGATTTCGGCCTGTTGAATTTCGTCACAAGTATAGTGGCTCTGGTTTCGCCGCTGTCACAGTTGGGACTCGAACAAATCCTCACAAGAGAGCGGGTCAGGCACCCGGATGCCCGGACTGCCCATTTGGGTTCAGCTTTTGGGTTAAGAGGAGTGGGGCTGTTTATTGCCTATGCCATTCTGGCGTTGTATATTGTTTTTGGGGGTCAAAATTCAGAGATCACGCTATTGATAGGAATTGCATCGCTTTCCTTGCCTTTTCATCTTTTTTCTGTCGTGGATGCGGAATATCAGGCCAGGATCGCATCACGATATAGCGTTTGGGTTCGTACGGGAGCACTTTTTGTCGCGTCGGGACTACGTATTGCGGCCATACTGGGCGATGCTCCGCTGATGATTTTTATTTGGCTTATCGTTGCAGAGAATTTATTTATGGGGCTCGGCTGGTGGATCGCTGCGGAAAAACACCGGTTCTCACCCCGAAATTGGCATTTTGATCCGCATACCGCTCTTTACCTGTGGAAGGATAGCCGGCCTGTCTTGCTGGCCACTTTTGATATTCTGTTTGCACATGCGTTTGTGTATGAGACAGGCAACGTTGTGGTTTCTACTTTGCAGTGCATTTATCAAGGCTGATCCAATAAAGCCGGTGCCTCCAAGCACCAGAGCATAAAAGGGTGAATATGTGCTCCCGGTCTTTCTCATTTGCTGTCAACTCTGCCCAATTGTAAGGATTCTATACCAGATGTGACACTGACTGCAGTCTCAGTTTAGTTTGTGTTTGTTGTCAGAGTTTAATTTTTGCCAGTTTTCTGTGAATAATAGCAACTGTTTTTCTACTGCTGCGTTAATTGTGTCTTTTTTAAAGCTTCCATCTGGCTGTCGCTCTCCGGAAGGTTTGCCGGTCAGGATTTCCAATCCTTCATCGATTGTCGTTACCGCCCAGATTTTGAACTTTTTCTTTTTAACAGCATCGAGCACTTGCGTTTTGAGCATAAGATTTTTAACATTTGCAGCGGGGATGATGACCCCCTGGTCGCCGGTCAGGCCGCGACTCTTACATAAATCGAAAAAGCCTTCTATCTTTTCATTGACTCCGCCGATGGCCTGGACCTCACCTTTTTGATTCACTGACCCGGTTACAGCAATTCCTTGAGCAAGGGGAGTTTCAGATAGAGCGGATAGCATTGCATAGAGCTCTGCTGATGAAGCACTGTCTCCATCGACTCCTGAATAGCTTTGTTCAAACACCAGCCTGGCAGAGAGGGTGAGAGGGAGATTCTGTGCATATTTTTTTGCGAGATAGCCGCCCAGAATCAGTACTCCTTTACTGTGCAAGGGACCGCCCAGTTTGACCTCTCGTTCGATATCCATGATGCCATCGCGTCCGGGGCCCACCGTCACGGTAATGCGTGTCGGTTTGCCGAATCGATAATCGCCCATATCCATGACCGAGAGTCCATTGACCTGGCTAACGACGCTGCCTTTTGTGTCGATTAGCAATGTCTCTCGTTCTGCCATTTTTTGCAGTTTTTCCTGAACCATACTCGAGCGATAGATTTTTTCATCGATTGCTTTTTGTACGTGTTTTGCCTTGACAGTTTTGCTCTTGTCTTTATCCGCCCAAAAATGGGATTCCCGTAAAATGTCTGCCAGCGCGCCAAAATGGGTCGATATTTTTTCCTGATCTTCAGCCAGTCTAGAGGCGTGCTCGAGCAATCTCACGACCCCATCGCGGGCCAAACAGCGCAAATTCTCCTTTTGACAAAACCGGGCAACAAAACTCAAAAAAGCTTTAATGTGAGCATCATCGCGGTTCATGACGGTATCGAAATCAGCTTTGACCTTGAACAGCTCTGCAAATTCTTCATCATATTGGTGCAAAAGATAATAATAGATTGGCCTGCCAACGAGGATCACCTTGACTTCCAGCGGCATGGCTTCCGGTCGCAAGGTTTTGGTAGACAAGAATCCCAGCCGTTCACCTACCTCTTCGATTTGTATTTCTCTTGAAGTCAGGGCCCGCTTTAGACTCTCCCAACTCAAAAAATTCTTTAATACATCTTCCATTTGTAAAATCAGGTATCCGCCATTGGCCCGGTGCAAAGAGCCCGGACGAATCATGGTGAAATCTGTGCTATAGCCTCCCATCTGAATCTCTTTTTCAATACGGCCAAAGAGATTGTGATAACTGGGATTGCGTTCAACAATCACCGGAACGCCATTGTCTTTGCCATTGTCCACCAACACATTTACAGAATATTTTTTAAAGGTCTGTTCTTTAAGCATTTGAAACTGTACCTGGGCCTGAGGCGACTGTTCGCTCATCTTTTGTTGTTGTGAGGGTTTGAACATATCGATATGTTCTGCAATATCCTCCTGAACCTGCTTTAGATAATCTATGACAGGTTCTGTTTGTTTGTATTTGTCGATCAAGTCATCGATCATACCGCCGATGACATTCATGGCAATTTGCTTGTCCAGCTCTCGTAGTTTTTCCTGCGATGACCGTTCAGCTTTACGGATATCTTTGCTCACTTTTTCAAGATCTTGTTCTAATTCTCTGCGTTTTTGTACCAGTTCTTGCTGTTTGTCTTCTGGCAATTCATTGAACTCTTTTTCCTGCATGGGTTCGCCCGTCTCTTTTTTGGGAGAAAGCATCATGCCCATAGGGGTATGTTTCACCGCAAACCCTGCCTCTTCGGCATTGCGATTGAATTGTTCGTATATAGATTCCTGTTCGGTCTTGATATCCCGGGTGATTCTGTTCTGTCTCTCGGCGTAATCATCACTTTCAAAAACCCGGGTGAGTTTTTCATGGATTTGCTCGATCAAATTATCCATGTCTTTTTCCAGTTCACGCGCTTTACCCGGAGGGAGAGAACGAATGGTCGGATGATAGGGGTCCTCAAAATTATAAAGATAACACCAGTCAAGCGGAGTGCTTTGTTTGGCAGCTCGCTGCTTGACAAAAGCGACTACAGCACTCATCTTTCCGATACCCGGCTGACCTGCAACATACAAATTGAATCCCGTACCATCCACGTGCAACCCAAAATCAAGAGAAGAAACTGCGCGTTCCTGGCCTATGATGGCATCCGATGGCTCCAGATCCTGAGTGGTTTTGAAATCATAGTTTGAAAGGTCAAATGATTTGGTCAGTTGATCGAGCTTTAAGGGTTTAATCACGTTCTCTCCTTGTTCATTTTGGCTGTGATCATTTTAGCATGCTGAATCATTCTGTTCAGGCGTCGATTCTCGAACCTGGCTTGTCCACGATTTGTACCGTGCTGGCCTGAGGTCCCTGGTCACCCATCTCTTCGACATATCTTACACCTGTACCGATCTCCAGGCGATCGAAATCATTGTGCAGAACGCTGTTTTGGTGAAAATAAACCTCGCGATTGTCCAGGGTGGTAATAAAACCATATCCGTCAAAGGGAAAAATCGCTTTAATAAAACCATTATTGTGATTGTTGTAGGCATGCACCTTGACCGCTCCCCGTTGCTTTTTCTCGAGCTCTTTGAGCTGTCTGCGCGCTGCTGAAAACGCATCTCTGATGACAGCGCTCAATTTTCGGTGCAGGATGCCTTTTGAGGGCTCTCTTTTGACCACGATTTCATGACCAGGGGGAACGGTGATCGCGATGCGAATCCGGTATGGCGTGCCCTGACGCTGATGTTGTTGCGTCTTTTCGATCGCTATTCGGCAGGATGTGATATGATCATGAACTCGTTCCAAAGAATTGACTTTGTCGCTGATGAGTTGATCGATTTCCTCTGTTTTATTGATATTGCGATAGGATATTTCGAGAGGTACTTGCATGACAGTCCTCCTCTATTTTACACGTTTGCCACTCTTGATGCAAGTATAAGAATTGCCTGAACCCGAGTAGATGCTTTTTACCTTTAACAATATAGATTTAATTTACATTCTGAAAAGTTGATAAAAAGAGAGAGCACTGCATGAATTTATTTCCCTGTATGAGCGGTCAAGTCCTGAGACCGGTTACCTCCCCCTTTGATCCGCTGAAACAGATTCGAGGGCCACATTGAAATTATCTCAGTTCCTTTTCCACAATATTCGCAAATCTTGTTGTCGAAATATACCGGTCAGCCAGGATCTTGCCATTATGGATCAGGTTGAATACGCCATATAAGGCAGGAGCCTGTTGTGCCTGTAGAGGAGTTTTTAATTCGATTATTTTGGGCACCAGTCCCTTTTCCTGCAAAACAGGCTGTATTTCATCGATGAACCGGGCGACCCACGGACATTGCTTTGAATATAAAATCACCCACCCTTTGTCGAGATGAGGTGAAAGCATACCCCTGTTGAACGAAGGCAAAGGACCCTCTTTGAAGGGTTTTAGCAACAATTGTTCTTTGCCGGATTCGGCGACGAGTTTATAATCGTGTTTTATAAACAGATGCTGTGTAGCCATAAAGGCAGCGTCGCTGGTAACGGTTGCCACTCCCAGCATGTCCTGGGCATCTTTTTCAGCCTCCTGCAACAAGAGTTGCCCTAGTCCTTGATGCTGGAATTTTTTGCCATTGGTATAGAGACAATGGATAAACATGTATCCTCTCGCATCCACCGACCGCCAGCAGTACTCACCGGGTACATATTCGATAAACCCCACCGGTCTTTTTACGTCCTCGATAAAGAGCAATTTGATGATCAACCCATTCTTGAACTGCTCGTTTAGCCAATCCATTTTATGATGGAACTGGGGATGCTTTGGGTTGATAAAGCATATCGCTTGTGGATAATCTTTGATATTGTCGGCTGTTACATGTACAATGCGGGTATTCAAGTGATCGTCCTTTCTTTTCGCTATTTGAATCCGATTTGAGGAGCATTATAATACCCCATGGATGCATCTGCAACTGCCATGCGATACAAATGATTTTGCATCAGGCATACCTTTTTACGATCCGCCGGAATATTGGTCGAATAGATGCGAAGCTCTCCGGGCAGGCTGGTCAGGATTTCCTCACGCCAGTCGCCGATGACATCGGCCACAATGAGGATTTTTCCTTCTATTGCCAGCTTTTCTTCACCTCCATACTCGATGATCTTGTTATCATAACAGATCTCTTTTTGGTCATCCTTATCCCACCAAACCGCCCTTGGAGCCAGTCCCCAGAGATTTTGATCAGACAAGCGATGACCCTGGGCACTGTATAGAAAGAATTTATCTCCACCCTTGGCTTCACCGGCATAACACTCGATACCAGGATATTCATCTGTCAAATCGGCAACCATACCCTGGCTGTGAACGTGATGGGTCCGGCCTTTATAGCCCCAGATAATGTCTCCGGTTTTGGCATCAACGAGACAAACGCCGTTTTTCGGCGAGCGGGATTCGACGCCGTAAAATATCTCATAGCCGGGTCGATCTGGATCGATGTCTGCGATATATCCTGCGTCATTATGGCCCAGTCCGGTTCGCCACATCGGCTGACCGTCATGATCCAGAGCTGCGGTTCCGATTACCAGTTCATCTTTACCATCCAGGTCGATATCACCGGTCATGATACCGTGCATGCCCTGGCCTTTATAATCCTCATATTCACCCAGACTCGCCCACTGCCAGATGGGATTGAGGGCTTTATCCAACGCCATGGTTTTGATCACGGTATAGGTCCCCCGTTGCATCACGAGTGAGGGATTTATTCCATCCAGATATGCCACTGTGAGAAAGTTTCTGCTCCAATAATTATAGGATTCGAATCCTTGTTTGGAAATCCAATCCTGTTTTTTGATTTCGACGCCGGTTTTTCCATCCAGCTTGATGAGATATTCCGGTCCCTGCAATACGTGACCGTCGACTTGACGCGGGTCTCCCTCACCGGCCTTGGCATAGACTTCAGCTTTGCCATCCTGATCTACATCAAATACCATATAGGGCGAATACCAGGTGCCGGTTTCAATGGCCCAGCCCATATCATGGCGCCACAAAAAATCTCCCCGGGATGAATAGGCATCGAGTTTGTAGGGTTCCGGGCTTTTCTTCCAATACCCCGGACGGTGATAGGGATCCACATTGAAATTGGGGTGTTGCAAAACAAAATCGTATGCTCCATCACCATCCAGATCACCGATTCCCACTCTTTTCAGTTCTACATTGTCCTGTAGCTTGATCGAATACCAGGGCTGATTGCCTGTGAGTGTAAAGACATATCCCTCCCCGGGAGATTCGGTTTCGACACCATCGACCACGGTATGAACTTTATATTGATAGCCATGACCTCCTGTCACCGTAGAATCGATAAAGTTGGTAGAGTGTTTGACAGGTTCTGCATTCACTTTGCTATAGCCGCCAAAACCGATATCCTGTCTGTAAACATTGAACATCAAATGCTCCGGATCGTCCTTAAGCAAGCGCCATCCGACATATACCGTGTTTTCGTTCAGGGTCAACGCGACGACACCCCGATCGAGATCTTCTTTAACCTGTGAAAACAAGAGGTTGGGGGAAAACAGCGTGATCAGCAACAAAACTATACATTTTTGCATGCAAACCTCACACATTTTATAGAAATGGCATAGGACTCGATTCAGAAACGCCCTGGAACGAGATATATGTCAACCTATAGATTAATATGATAAATTTTAATTGAAAACTCTAATAAATTTTTGGTTTCCGATAAAACTTTTGCAGCGCGTTATTTTCGAAAAGGAATTCCCGGCGAACCTCGCATCCGTAGCGATGGAGCAAGCTGTTTTCCACTTGATTGTTCCATTGAGGTCATTTTTATTCCGGAATAGGACCGAGGGCCGGCATAAACGTGTGCAATACTGCCAGGCTCGGTGCCAGGCTGCTTACGCGATAGCGGTTCAGGAATACAATGATACACGTTTCCTGTTTCGGAAACCGGGAGAATCTGGTTACAAATCCGGCCACCTGGCCGCCGTGACTCTGCTTTTCGAGATGCTTGTAGGGTCGTACATTCCACCCCAGGGCATATCCTGTGCTGTCCCCATTGGGCAAAATGGTTTCGGCCCACCAGATTTGCTTGGTGGATTCGCTTAAAAGTCGATTGTCATAGAGTGCCTGGTCCCATTTGACCAGATCATAGGCAGAGGAAAGCAAGCCGCCTGCACCCAGAGTGGACGATGTCTCGGTCGGCTTGCGGTTGATGAGCTTTCCTGATTTATCTACCCAATATCCGCTGGCCCGGTGTGGAATAATGTCTTCCGGACTCGCCATCCGCGTTTGGTTCATTCCCAGTGGAGCAAAAATTCTGGATTGCAGCACCTGCCCCAATGGCTGCCCTTCTATGGTCTCTATGATCATGCTCGCCAAAAAATATCCTGTGTTGCTGTAATACCACCCTGTGCCGGGTTCGAAATCCAAAGGACGCGAATGGGCGATTCTGATGACTTGGTTAGGAGTCAAACGGAAGCGATAAACATCATAACTTTCGATCTCTTCATAATCCGGAATCCCTGACGTGTGGGTCAGCACCTGCCGGATGGTGATGCCCAGCCATTCCCCCGGGAGATAGGGCAGATACTGATGAACCGGATCATCCAATCCGAGCTTGCCCTCTTGCATGAAAAGCATGATGGCCGCAGATACGAATTGTTTGCTGACCGAACCGATTTCAAACACGGTACTGTCTGTCACCGGCACTTTGAGTTCGACATTGGCCATCCCATAGGGTCGTAAAACCTCTATGCGACCCTTTGCCGAAACCGCATAAAGCCCACCCGGGATATTCTGCTCCTGCATATAGGATCTGATCCATCCATCCATAAAGTCGAGCTTTTCTTTGTCCGGTTCAATACGCTGGGCAAAGGACTCTGCAAAATTGAGTAATATACACAAGAGCAGCGGGATGAAAGAGTATCGAACAAGCCTGCAAAGGGTTCGGACTAGTACGTTCATCATTTTGGATCCCCGAGTTTATGGTCGCTATTTGTTATTTCACCCTTTAACACTCTGGATGGGTCTTAAATTTTACGCAGCAAAATCACATCCTTGTCTGCAAACTGAATATGGGCATGATATCGACTGGCGATAACCCTAAAGGTTTCGCGACTGTAAAAGCAAATGTGGGTCATATCTCGCTTATAGTGCCAGGTGCTAAAGGCTTGTTGATCGATCACCAGTTTGGTCATGATGCCCAACCAGCCACGAGGGTTCAGTATGGTGAACAGGGTTGCAAAAACCTGATGCGGATCTTTCAGGTGTTCTACGACTTCGGTGGCACAGATAAAATCATAGTTGTTTTCAAAGACCGATTTGTCTCGATAGTAAAAGGGATCATACAGATCTATCTCATGTCCCTCTTTTTCAAAAAGCAGATAAAGGGCGGGTCCTGGTCCGCATCCGAAATCCAATCCTTTTTTATGAGGACCAAGCCGTGCAATGAGCGGTTTCGATAATCGCGATAGAAATCTTTGGTAACCCTTGTCTGAGGGATCGTTCCGGTGCAAATCATACTCGGCCTTTTCATCTTTTTCAGAGAGCCAATACTTTGCAGGGACAAAGACCAATTTACAAGTGTTGCAGCGTAAATAAGGGCGTGTATCGTCTTGATGAAAATTGAAAATGTCCGTGCTTTTGCACAAAATACACCACATGGCTATGCTCAAATCGATTTCGTTCTTTGCTCATTTTATGCAGACTTTTCCCCAAAAGGCACGGCTGCTTGCCAGGAGCGCGGTGGCAATGGAAATATCCAGCGTTGCCACTGCGATTAAAAGGGAGTAATTGTTCATCGCTAACCGGGAGAGTATGGTGCC
>WJME01000187.1 GCA_014728115.1 Candidatus Zhuqueibacterota bacterium
AATCGCGGCCGGCCGCGGCAAACCAGGGCTCGTACCACGCCAGCACGTGTTTTTCGCCTTTTCCACCCGGCACCGGATCATCGGTATAGGCAAAGTCGGCTGTGAGGTTGATCTGAAACTCGCTCAACTCAATCCGGTATCCGCTGCCGCCATAGGTGTTTTTATATTCTTTGGGCAGGTTGGTGGGATCGATGACCACCTGATAGGTACCCGGCGGCACATTTTTGAACAGATAATAGCCGTCCGGTGACGTCAGGGCCTTGGCGATCAGGTTGTTTTGGTCGTCAAACAGCCGCAAAACCGTATTGCCGATGCCTTTTTCCCCGGCATCGGGCAATCCATTGCCGTTGCTGTCGAACCAGACAAAATCGCCGATCGTGCCTCGCGGTTGGTAACCAAAATCGGCCTCGCGATAGACGAGTCCCGCTGTCAGCGAGACATCATGCGGATCTGTTCCTCCGGTGAGAATATAATGGGCTTTTAATGATCGTTCATCCACAATGACCTGATAGGCGATGCCATCGCGATGTGTGGGTACTTTTTCAAAACCATAGGCTCCCTGGCTGTCTGTGGTGTCACAGGCCAGGGTATCGCCCTGAGCATCGAGGAGATAGAGAATGACATCGGCTTTGGGTTTTTCTTCGCTATCCTGATCGCCCTCGCCGTCCAGATCGATCCATACATAATCGCCGATAAAACCGGGAACAGGCATATAGCCAAAATCCGCATCGAGATAGGTACCGCCGGCAGCGATGGTAAAGGGATGAGGCTGAGTCCCGCCGGTAAGCGTGTGGTTTTCCGGAACCGTAGCGGGATCGATATGAACCGTATATTCACCGGGCTGTACCTCTTTGAATTGGTACAATCCGTTTTCACTGCTGGTATCCCGTGCCACTGTATCCTCTTGTGCGTTCAGGAGATAGAGAATACAGCCCGCAATACCGGTCTCGTCACCGCCATCCTGTTTGCCGTCGCCATTGAGATCGAACCAGCAATAATCTCCTACAACCCCGGGGTCGGGTTTGTAGCCGAAATCGGCCTCGAGATACTCCTGATCCACACCCAGGCTGACGGGATGGGGGGAGGTAGAGCCGGTATACGAGTGGTTTGCCGGTACAGAGTTGGGATCGATTTTGACCTGATACTCGCCTGGCTCTACCTGGTCGAACAGATAAAGGCCTGTGCCGTCGGTGGTGTCGCTGATCACCAGGGTCTTTTCCTGCCACAGCTGCACGATCACGCCGGGAATGCCTGATTCACCCTTGTCCTGGTTATCATCACCGTTATGGTCATACCACACCTTATCACCGATACTGCCCCAGGTGAGAAGTTTATCGGTATCGCAATGTTGATAAAACTGTCTGCGTTGTTTATTACGGTCGATGCCATAGAGCGTGACGCAATTCTGTACAGACTCGTCCGGGCAATCGATGCCGGGGATCACGGTGAGCGAGAGTGTTCCGGTTTGTCCCTTTGTCACGGATTCCAGAGTCCACTCGACGGTATGGGCATTGATGATTTTACCTCCTGTCGAGACCGATTCGATGGTAAAGCATTCCGGCAGGATATCTCTGACCACGGCACTGTCGAGATCGACCGGAGCGGTCCATGAGATCTGATAAGAGATCTCTTCATTGACCTGCACCTGGTCACTGTTGTTGGATTTGGAGACCGATCCGGGCACGATCATCACCCCGGCTTTTTGCGGTTCTGTGGCCATAGCCCATGAAGAGCCGTCATGGCCGCGAAAGGCAAAAGAGTTCCAGGCCATTTTTTGTAACGGTGCATTCTCTGGTGCTTGCATTCTGATGGTCAGGGCAACGGATTCACCCGGCACGATCAGGTTTTCGGTCAGATCACCGATGAGTCGAATCGATTTGACAAAGGCCGGATCACCCATGGATGTCGACCATCCCGGTGCAGAGCCAGACACCCCGAATTGCGGCCGATCCGGATTGCCCTGCGAGCTGTAATAGACCGTCCAGTTGGGTGAGGCCTCCACACTGATCAGCCGGGGGGCCCATTCGCTGCCGCGGCTGCGGGTGCTGGTTACCTCGGTATCTCCGACAAAGGGCAAAATATCGATGATCTCTATGGAATCCAGGGGCGCCTGGCCGGTATTGGTGATGGTGAGTTTAAAATCCACCTGATCTTTTTCAGGAATGCTGCTGAATTCCGGGTGAATTTTCCAGTCTTCTGTATAGAGATTGCGTGCAGCTTTTTTACCCGCATACTCTGTGGTACCGCGTACATGCACCTCGTCATAGTTATGGATCAGCTTTTCAGAGGTATCGCCATTGTTATTGACGTCAAATTCATCGACGGTGTAAAAGCCGAGATTGTATTGTTGGGTTCGCAACACGATTTTCTCATTGTCCGAGTCAGAGATATACCAGTCGTTTCTCCAGGTGCCATTGAGGGCTTTTTCCGTCAAACGGACTTTGAGCTTGATCTGATAATTACAATAAGAGGCGACCGTGCCGGAAAATTCGGTATTCGGCCATTTCCAGCGCAACAGTTCGCGGCCGCTGCCATTATAATCTGGCACACGCTCGACGAACACGGGATCCGGAATCCCGGCTGTTCCACTCGCCTTGGACCACTCGACAAATTCCATGCCTGCGGGAAGCAGATCCACGACTTCGGGATTGATGAGGGGTTCCTGACCCGATTCCGGGGTGCCGGCTGAATACTCGATCCCCACGGTCAATGTAAAATCGATGAGATCGCCCTGGGCGACAAAATCCTGCGTCGATGAACGCTTCAGGGCCCGGCAATAAGGAGGACCCGGTTCGATGACCGTAAACCGGTCGCAGCATTCAAACGCGCGTACGGTCTCGCCGTATCGCCAGGCTCCATGGAAACAGTTTTCGACCACATCGCCGACCTGAACGGGAGTGCCATCCCAGCCGGTTTCCAGGAGGAAAAATCTCCAATAAATCTTATAAAGGGTATTGGGTGCGACCGGGTCTTCTGTAAAGGCACGAACCACCTCTACATGTTCGCCGGCCGGCACATTCATATCCACCCAGCCTGTGGCAGAGCTAAACGGGCTGCCCGGGATATCGATCCAGGTGTCGGATAACACATCGGTTGTATATTGCAAATGAATCGGCGCTGCTGCAGAGGTTCCGCCCCCCATCGAATTGATGTAAACCTGATAAACATCCATAGAGGGCGGAATAGGATCCGTCCAATATAAAGTGTCGAGATATACATTGCCGTCGTTTCTAAAGTTGGTTTGAAAGCTCGAATTTTGGCCGATGGCAATTTTATCGGGATTAAACTGGCTATTGAATTCTTTGTTACACCAACCGTCTGCTCCTTCCTCGCACAATTCATGTTCAGTGCTCGAGGTGAGAACCGTATCGCCCAGACATTCCCGGGTGATGATAAACTCGCTGTGATTGGTGACGGTTTGGCCGGCCTCGAAATGGCTCTCCGGAAACGAGACGATGAGCGACATGGTGCGCTGATAATTGCCAAAGCAGCAGAATTTGTACGTCTGCTCGTCCCACTTGTAAGGCCAGTCGATCAATTTACCGGTCTGGTCATCCACAGTATAGGTACCAAAGTCCCATGTCACCGTGTTGCCGGACACGGTTGCAATTTCGGGATACGTCAGTACCTCTTCGACCACTGCACCGGGCGGCAGGGTATCGACGAGTTTGATGCCGGTGAGATTCAAAATCCCAAAATGCGCGTCTCTGTTGGGAGTGAACGGCCAGGTGGGGATATTGTTCACCCGTATGATAATGTCATAGCGTTGTTGTCCTGTGCCCACGACCGGACATTCGACACGATGATCTTTACGCAAAATCAGATTGGGTTGCATCACCTTGGCCGTGACCGTGCAAAGAGCTGATTTGACCGGTTCTGTGGCATTGCTGGCACTGGCCCAGGATCCATTGGTGGCCTGGTCGCCGGGACAGGTGATGCCATAGGGAAATTTGACGTCCAGGAATACCTCGACCATGCGTCCTGTGGGCAAGGGGTCTGCAACTGTCCAGGTCACCGAATGGGATTCGGGATCATAGGAACCACCATCGGTGATGTGGTCCACATCACCGCCGGTGCCGATATAGATGAGATTTTCCGGCAGGGTGTCGGTCACGGTCACATTCAGCGCCGGTTCCGAGGTCGATGAGACCTGGAATTTGATACTGTAATAAAAGGGATCCCCCGGGTACGCCTCGGTGATGACATCGGCTCCCTTTTTGGCTTGTTTGCTGATGGAGAGATGGGTTTCGGCAAGAACCGGAAACAAGAGTCCGGTGAGACATAATAAAAGTATTGCCATACCCGTGTGGTGCAGATGCTTGGTATCTGTAGACATGTTGGTGCCCCTCTGTTTGGTCCGTCGTCCCCTGAATTCTGGCATCCTTTGTTGATCGATACGGCCCATATAAAGCGGGGAACTCGGCCGTTTTAGGCGGGAGGTGTTAGATCAGTTTGGTGCCAGAATCATTGCTGTTTTTTCTGATTATCCCAATCTCGTCTGAATCGAGATCTGGTGTGTTGGTTTCAATAGGTTGCGCTGCAACTGATCAAGAGTTCAGAGGACAGAAATGGTGCATCCTCTGAACTCGTCGTGAAACGATTATAGTTCGTGAATGGTGATGGTATTCAACGAGCGAAATTCTGATGGTTCAGGAGCCGGGTCGTCGAGAATGACATTGCAATCGCTCCAGCCCATCTTGTACATGTCATATTTTGATGACATGTATTAATAATAAGTGACAACATGCCCTCTGGAGAAGGATTTGCAGGCAATTATCCAAAATATTGATTTTATTAGCTTTAAATTTTTCCTGAAAGCATGCAAGGGCGTCTTTTCGATCGCTTTTGATTGTACAGCAAATTTATTACAATTTACGTGCCATAGTGAACTATTTTTATTATATAGTGTGCCTTTTTTTTTACGGTCAATGAACAGGTCTGCAATAATAATGTTTAACCTTGATTTAAAAGCCAAAAATTCGTATGGTTAGAGGAGAGTGTTGCGTTTTCAATCGATGATGATCTTTTATCAGGGGAAACCATGAGAATCTCTGCCGGTCCGGGCTATGGATTGATCATTCTTTTGTCACTTTTTTGTACCCTCAACGTGTCTGCAACAGACCTTTCAGATACCTTAAAAGTAAAATCGATTCGCCAACTCGCCAAAAAAGCCAGCAGTCAGGGCAAGTCAGATAGCTGTGTGGTTTACCTGCAGCTCGAAAAAGATCTCTGTTATGCTCTGGCAACCGCATACGATCATCCGGCCCGCTGGGCCGACTATGTCAACAGCCTGGCTGCTCTGGGAGACCAATATCGGGTTCGCTCCGAGTTTGAAAAAGCAGAAAATGTCCTTAACCGGGCGCTGTCTGTTGGCCGCGAGAAACTGGGAAACGTACATTATGAAAATTCCAATACCTTGAACAATCTGGGGATCTATTACAAAAATTTGCAGGATTATCCAAAAGCTCTCGAATGCTTTCAACAGTCCTTCGATATCTTTGTACAGGTAAAGGGACCCGAGCATCGTATTGTCGGCCATCTCTATAACAATCTCGGCGTCATTTCCAAGAATTTACATGAATATGAAAGGTCTGTCGGTTATTACCAAAATGCTCTTGTAAAGTTTAAGGACGGCTATGGTAAAGATTACCACCGCATTGGCATGGTTTACAGGAATCTGGGCCTCTCTTATCTGGAAATGAACGAATATGTTCAGGCGGTCAGCTATATCCAGAAATCTCTGGATTTTTACACCACAATCAATACACAACGGGTCCTTGACAAAATCCATTCCATCGTCTGTTTGGGCAGAGCCTATCACGAAATGGGAAAGCTCGACAGCGCGCAGACATTTTACGAACAAGCGATGGCCTTGAATTCCAGTCTTGAAAACCCCTATGTTGCCGAAACCCAGAATCTCTGCAAAAAACTCGGACGCATCTATCTGACAAAGAACGATTTGGCAAAGGCCGATTCGCTGTTTCAACAAGCTCATGCGCTTTGCCTGCAAATATGGGGAGAGGGCATAGAGTTGGCCAATGTGCTGTGTGAAATGAGCGAACTCGCTCGTGCCAAAGGGGATTATTATGCAGCTTTGGATCATGTCGAACAGGCAATCGATGTTTTGATTCCAGATCATGCCTCTCTTTCCTTGAGAAAAGCCCTCGACAGTTCTTTGTATGACCCATCCTTGCTGCAGTGTTTGACACTCAAAGCCCAAATACTCGAGGAGATCTATGAACGCGAACGGATTTCCTTACGCGACCTCGAGCAGAGTTTTGAAACCTGGCACATGGCAGTCGATCTTTTGGACAAGATGCGTGAAAAACTGGATGATAACAGCCGGCTTTTTTTAAATCAAAATCTGGGGGACAGAATCTATCGTCAGGCGGTACGGGTCGCGCTCTATTTACATGAACTCGATCCTTCTCCGAATCTTTTACAGACCGCTTTTTACTGGAGTGAAAAAGCAAAGGCAAATGTGCTGTATGGATTGATGAACGAATCCAGAGCACGATCTTTTGCCGGAATCCCGGATTCTCTGCTGCACAGAGAACGGTCTTTGAAATCCCGAATTGCCTATTGGGAACGCCAGCGATTTGAAGGAGACCAGGAACGCAACGAGGCCGAACGCCACATTTTTAGACTCAAGAGCCGGCAAGCCGAACTGATCAGGCAATTTGAATCCCACTATCCAGAGTACTATCAGCTGAAATATCAAACCGATCCGGTATCTGTGCAGAGGATACAGTCCGGTCTGACTGAAAGTGCTGTGCTCGTATCCTACTTTTTCACGGATAAGGATCTTGTCGCCTTTATCATCACTCAAGATGACATGCAGGCCATTCCCCTGCATGTGGATTCCACGATTCATGATCAGATCCACGAGTATTGCCGCGCTATTCGCATGATGGATCAGCAGAATGTGCGGGCTCTGGGAGGGTCGCTGGGACGGCAGCTGTTGAGTCCTGTCTCTTCACAGGTCAAAGCTGCAAAACTGATCCTCATTCCTCATGATGCCTTGTATCGTTTGCCTTTCGATGCATTGCTGCTTTCGCAGAATAAAAACAGCACACGTTTTTCTGATCTCGATTATTTAATTCGTCATGCCGCGACAAGCTATCACTATTCCGCTTCTCTGTATGCTCTGGTCAATCGTAAAACACAACCCTTTTCTGCCTCTTTTGCCGGGTTTGCCCCGGTATTCTCTGATCATCCCCCTTCCCGATGGATTGCCGATGTATGGGGGATCGGTCATCCTGCCATCACGCGGGACAGCAAGACACTGCAAGCCTTGCCCCATTCAGACACAGAGATTGCAGCGATTGCCGAACAAATGGCTCTCGGTCAGATCCCAGGCAAGTGCTTTACTGAAACCCAGGCCACAGAATCTGCCTTTAAAGCGGTCAGTCCGGAATACAGCATGATCCATCTTGCCTCACATGGCCTGATCGATCACGAACATCCGCAATGCTCTGCCATTGCTTTTTTCCCGGAAGACACGACAGACGCTGACCAGGATGGCATGCTCTATGCCGGCGAAATATACAATTTGCAGCTGAATGCCGATTTGGTGGTTTTGAGCTGTTGCGAGAGCGGAACAGGCAAGTTGGTCAAGGGGGAGGGACTCGCAGCGCTGACAAGAGGATTTTTATATGCAGGGGCAAATAATCTGCTGGTTTCCCTTTGGAAAATCCCGGATAAATCGACCAGCCGTTTTATGCCCGGATTTTATCGGCGGCTGGTAGAGGGAGCCGATTATGCACATGCCCTGCGAGCGATGAAACTGGAATATATCGATCGTGAAAGCACGGCTTTTCCGTATTACTGGAGCGGATTTATACTCATTGGCCGCTGAGCCTGAATTTCCCCACATAGATGAGCTCGTTAGCGGATTCCAGCTTCCAATAATACACTCCGGGCGAAAAGGTGTTTTGCAAAAGCACTTGCGTTTCGCCGCTCCCGACGGTTTTGCTTGTTATTTCATTTCCGTGCGCGTCCAAAAGAACCAGGGTCAGGGATTCATTTAGCGGATTTTGCCATTGAAAGCGGGGGGGAGGATCGACGATCTCGCCTGGTTGCGGCGAGAGGATGGTGAGCGCAGCGGAACGATGGACTTGTCCCACCCTCTCTTCCAGATACGGAGCAAAAGGCTCTTCCTGATCCACGCTATCGTTCGGGATGCCGATGAGCATAAACAACGCCACTGCCGCAGCTGCACCGGCCAGCCCGCTGCCAGCCCATATCCAGCCATGATGCTTTGGTTTGAACCATCGGAGACCTTTTTGAATGAATCCGGGGTCTCTATTGATGAGAGCTTGGCCTTCGCTTTTGACCAATCCTGTGACTGCGTCCCATACCTGCAGATCCTTGCGACATGACGCACAGCTAAAGAGGTGCTCTTCAAACCCGGATTTTTCCGGTTCATTCAGCTCATTCCTGATATAGGCTTCCAAGGTTTGATCTCTGTGTGAAAAGTTGCATGGCATAATCAGCTTTCTTGTTTATGAATTATTATCACAAGAGACAAAAATATGGATAACTTTTTTTTGCTGTTTTTTCTCAAGAGCTTTACTGCATAATGAATGCGTTCGCTCACTCGTCTCGGAGAGAGGTCGAGTTGCTCACAGATTTCAGTGATCGAAAGCTCTTTGAAATACCTCAAATATAATATTTTCTTGTATTTGGGTTGCAGCTTTTCCAGTTCCTTGCGCAGCACGAATGCCAATTCTTTACGTTCTAATTCGAGATCTTTAATCGTGTCCATCAGGTACTGGGGAAAAATTTCCGTGTTCTGATGACGTTTGCGTTCCTTGTAAAAGTCGCTGATTTTGTTACGGGTGATCCCATAGATATAGGCACCCAGAGAACGGCCGTTCTCCATGCTAAATTTTTTCTGGCGAATCGATTGAATGATAGCCAGATGCACTTCGGCAAGAATGTCATGGATTCTGTCCTTGTCTGCCTGTACGCAGGATTCGATCTTGCGGCGAATAACATAATCGAATTGCCGTACGAGTTCACCTTCGGCTTGCCGGTCACCCCTGTATATCCGTTCGAGCAGCTGTCGTTCACTGGATTCCATATATCAAAGTAAGAATATATTGCCTTTTTTTCAATCAGAACCTTTATTAAGAACGAAAAATAACAAAATACACTGGTGATTGCATATTTTTTTTTGGCGGCCTCTTGATTTCTCTGTGCCTTTTGTGAGACCTAATGAACCAATCCCTCACAGAGCTTACCGAGCCCAAGGAGGTATATTTTTTCCCCTGTGCTCTCTGTGCCCTCCGTGAGACCTCCCTCACAGAGCTCACCGAGCCCACGGAGGTATATTTTTCCCCCTGTGCTCTCTGTGCTCTCCGTGAGACCTCCCTCACAGAGCTCACCAAGCCCACGGAGGTATATTTTTCCCCCTGTGCTCTCTGTGCCCTCCGTGAGACCTGTTGAGCCAACCCCTTGCAGAGCCCACGGAGGTATATCTTTTACTCAGTGCCCTCTGTGAGAAGGCTGTTTATTGTCAATTCCTGTTGTTCAATTTCCATTATCTTTGTATATTTCCGAACAAGTAGAAACCGGTGATTAAAGGAGTATAGCATGCGACGAACAGTTTTATTTTTGCTGATGTTATTCGTGACAAGCCTGGCGCAGGATTCTATCGAGAATTTCCTGGGACGCTGGGCCCTCTATTTGCCCGGGGGAGCGGGATGGCTCAATGTGACCCAGGAGGAGGGGTATCTCGATGCCGAATTGTTATGGTATGGCGGCAGCGTAACCCCTGTGGATTATGTGCATATCGACAATGGAAAACTGGTGGTCATGCGCACTCGCCGTGTCGTGCGGGAACGGGATAAAAACGACGAACCCACCCGTGTGCATCTGCAACCCAACATTCTCGAATTGGAAAACTATGGTGATCTCCTGGGGGGAAAAATGACCGCTCCTCACCGGGATGGCAAAGGCATTGAAATCACCCGCTTTACCGGCAAAGCCATTCCGCCCCTGCCACCTGCACCCCATCTCGAAACCCTGAGATTCGGCACCCCTGTCACCCTGTTCAACGGCAAGGATCTCACCGGCTGGGTGCTGACAGACAAGTCCCGCAAAAACAGCTTTTCCGTGCAAGAGGGCGTTCTGGTCAATGATCCGCCAAAGGGGCATAGCCATCCCCGATCCGGAAATATCCGGACGGTGGACGAATTTGAGGATTTTAATCTGAAAATGGATGTGGCGGTTCCTCAAGGCAGCAACAGCGGCATCTATCTGCGGGGAATTTATGAGGTGCAGATTCTGGATAGCTATGGCAAAGATCCGGATTCGCATCATATGGGGGCCATCTATAGCCGGATCACCCCTGCGGTATCGGCTGAAAAACCTGCCGGCGAGTGGCAATCGTTCGATATTACCTTATGCGATCGCCATGTCACGGTGGTGCTCAATGGAACCACGATTATCGATAATGAACCCCTGCTGGGCGTCACCGGTGGCGCTCTGACAGCCAATGAATTCGAACCGGGTCCGATCTATCTGCAAGGGGATCACGGACCGGTAAAATTCAGAAATATGATCCTGACCCCGATTATCAAATAGAAAAAGGGGATGATCCGGCAGGATCATCCCCTTTTTGACTATGTTCCATCGACTAAAAAGGAAACCTTGGCATCTACGCGATAGGCCGTAATTTTGTTGTTCTCAACATCTGCCTTGAAATCGCGAATATAGATGTTCTGGATATTTTTGACAGACTTTGCAGCGGCATCCAGAGCTTTTTGCGCTGCATCTTCCCAACTCTTTTCCGATTGGGCCAATAGTTCGATAGATTTTACAACAGCCATAAACGAGTCCTCCTTTTATTCTATTTATGATATAAAATGCAAGTTTCATACCATCGTTGTGGTCAAGCACTCAACTGTTTGAATTACAAATGTTTAAAAATAAAAATGACAAGGAGGAACAGGGAAGGATAACTGCAGAGCGTGCACAATATGCACGACAAAGGCAGGAATCGATGCTCAAACAGGTACGCCGGTGCCAATGACGACAGCAGAAATTTCCCCCGATATTTTCTCATACCCCGCGATTTGTTTTACCATCCCCCTGGGCAGGATTTATGGCTGGCTAAAGAGTAGCTTAAATAAGAGACGTTTTGTCTCTTATTGGTCGTCTTTACACATATCACGCGTGCTCTTTGCCACTCCAGCAAAACGTACACAAGTGTGACGAGGGCAGACCAATCGCTTCCTGCATATCGTTCAGGTTCAAATATTTCAATGTACTCAGACCCAGGCGCTGGCGAATGCGCTCGACCATCTCTTTGTATTCCGGTGAATCCGGATCCGAATATTTGTTCAAATCCACTTTCTGATCACCCGACAGTTCAGAGACGGCTTTTCTCGCAGCCAGATCCATTTCCGAGCGCGAGCGCGAGAAATTGAGGAATTTACAGCCATAGAGAAGCGGCGGACAAGCTACCCGCATATGCACTTCCTGAGCCCCATACTCGTACAGTCTCTGGATAAAGTGCTTGAGCTGGGTTCCGCGTACAATAGAATCTTCACAGAGCAACATGCGTTGTCCCTGAATGAGCTTGCGGATCGGGATGAGTTTCATGCTGGCGATGAGGTCACGGTCGCCCTGATTCTGGGGCATAAAACTGCGGGGCCAGGTCGGGGTGTACTTTACAAAGGGACGACGATAGGGGACCTTTGCTTCTGCAGCGTATCCCAGTGCATGGGCAATGCCGGAATCGGGTATCCCGGAGACCAGATCGATGTCCACATCATCCTTTCGTGCCAGCGCTGCACCACACTGATATCGCACCTGTTCGACGTTAATATCTTCATAGCTCGCAGCCGGATAACCGTAATAGATCCACAAAAAGGAACAGATCTGCATCTCTTTTCCCGGTTGTTTTACGGTCTCGTATCCTTGCAGCGAGACCCGAACGATCTCCCCCGGACCCAGATATTTTACCGGTGTGTATCCCAGATTGGGCAGAGCGCTGCTCTCGGAAGCGATTGCAAACTTGCCTGCCTTTTCTCCCAGCACCACAGGCGTTCGGCCGAGTTTGTCGCGTGCCGCATAGATCCCCTCTTCGGTGACCAGCAAGAGCGAGCACGACCCTTGTACGGAATCCTGTACCTTTGCAATCCCCTCTACCCACGTGTCCCCTTGATTGATGATCGAGGCGATCAATTCGGTGGGATTGATGGCATTGAGATTCATCTCGGTAAAATGGCCGCGATGATTGGTCAGTGCCTTGTGGGCCAGGGAATCCAGATTGTTTATCACCCCCACTGTAGCGAGGGCATAGTTGCCCAGGTGGGAAGCGATGAGAAGGGGTTGATCTTCATAATCACTGATCACGCCAATGCCCATATTGCCTCTGAATATGGAAAGCTCTTCTTCGAATTTCGATCTGAACTGGGTGTTTTCTATTTTATGAATTTTGCGCCGGAACCCATCCGGGTGATAAACCGCCATACCGCCGCGCCGCGTTCCGAGATGTGAATGATAGTCTGTGCCGTAAAAGAGATCCTGTATACACGGTTCATCTGCTACGACGCCAAAAAAGCCTCCCATAATATCCCTCGCCGAGTTGTAATTGCCGGTCTTGATTGTTTAAATGGATTTTGGATCATCGTGACAAGCCAAAAAACTGATGGGGTCATCTTGTTCAGCACAGAGTATAAGCAAAAAATCTGTGGGATTCAAGCATAGATTTTTACAGGACAGAAGGCATTCACCTGCTGGATAGGTCAACTTAGAAATAAATACGAAACGAGGTGTAATAGCTGTCCGGGTAGGTGCCAAACTCGGATTCGAGGGTAAAGGCTTGTGGCTCTGCGCCTGTTCCCATATACGCGCCGGCTTGCAAATAAATGTTTTGGGCAATGTTATACTCTACAGCAGGGGCAAAATAGAGCGATAGATCGTCCAGATTCCAGAGGATCTGACCTGTCAGGGTGATCAGGGGAGTGATTTGTACATTGATACCCGGTGCCAGGTAATGCCGGCCCAGCAGATAGACCGCGCCCTCCCTGAAAGGCACGGAAGACAACAGACCCGCATACTTTAGCGGGTCACCGGCTCCGGCTGTGCTCAGGTGAAATTCCATAAAGCCATAAGTCTTGCTGCCGAATGCATAATCCGCACCCACTGAAAGCCGCAGATACGTGTCGGCATCGGATTCCGCTTCCGCACCATAGGCATGGGGCCAGACCTGCGCCATTTCGAGCCATACACCGGCTCCCCCCAGTGCTCTGGCCAGATTCATGCCTGCGAGAATATGGTTTTGGAACCCGATTCCCAAAACCGAGATATCCGTATTCCAGAGATAATATTTCAGACGGCTGTACCAGGCATTGTTGTGGGACTCGAAATCCCGGCCAAAGACGAATCCCGTATCGAATTCCCCATACAGTCCGATGGGAATTCGCACCCTGACCGCATCGATGCCCCGGCGTTCTTCCTTGTCCAGCTCATCGAATGTAAACGGCGCCAAAATGTCTGTGGGATTGATGATCCGCGCGCTTCCCCAGGCAATGGCCTGTCTGCCGACGATGAAATCGGCAAACGGCAGTCTTGCAGTGAGCGCGAGACGGTCGAGGTTTTGCAACAGAGCAAAACTCGTGTTTTGTTCGGGATCTGGATAGAGCTGGGTCTGGGGATCCGAGAACCGGTAGGTCGTGGGATTGGTTCCCAGTGTCAGCAGCGATCCTTGCGAAAGCAATGGATCCTGAACGCGCATATTGAGATCATAGGCAGCATTCAGGGAAAGCGTCTTGCTCAGGCTGGCCGAGGATTCCAGACGCAATCGCTGATTCACCAGTCCCAGATTTTGTCGTTCAGATGCCGTTCCGATCAGTAAAGATTCCGGGGCGTGCAGATTGATAAAAAAGGATTTCAAATAGCCGTGTATAGAGATCCCCTTTTGAGCATAAAGGCAAACCGGTAAAAGCAATATAAAGACAACCATTCGTTTCATTCTTTATGCTTATCCTCTTTGATGGCCCCATCCTGAAGAATGATCAGCCGGCGCGCTCGGTCCATGATCATCTGATCATGCGTGGAAAAAACAAAGGTCATGCCTGTTTTTTCATTCAATTCTCTCATCATATCCAATAGCTCGGACCCGGTTTTGGAGTCGAGATTCGCTGTGGGTTCATCGGCCAGAATGATCAACGGCCTGGACACCATGGCCCGGGCAATGGCCACCCGTTGCTGCTGACCGCCGGAGAGTTGGGGAGGCCGTCGCTTTTCATATCCCTGCAATCCCAGATCCTCGAGGAGTTCCATCACCCGTTCATGGCGCTCGGATTTGGGTACTCCCTGAAGCAGCATGATATATTCGATATTTTCCTCGACCGTAAGCACCGGAATGAGATTATAAGCCTGAAAGATAAAGCCGATATGATCGCGGCGATAATCCGACAATTCCTTGCCGCTGATTTCCGAAATCAACCGGCCACCGAGCCAGGCTTTGCCTTTGGTGGCAGAATCGAGTCCGGAAATGATATTCAATAACGTGGTTTTTCCCGATCCGGAAGGCCCGACAATGGCAGAGAATTCGCCCTTTTCGATGGTCATATCCACACCTCGCAGCGCATGCGTGGGGACACCATTTTCTTTATAGGTCTTGTAGAGATTTTCGGTCTGGATGATGACATCCTTTTCACTCATCACTCGTTCTCCTGTTGTGAGGAAAAATCATATCGTTTTTTGCAACGCTTCTGCAGGTGACATTTTGGCTGCATACCGGGCAGGATAAAGCCCGATGAACAGGGTAAAGACAAACACCCAAAAGGGATACGTCATAAATTGATGGATCTGCAGAACCGGATACAGCAGACGCCGAAAGGTGACGCCTGCAAATTCGATACCTGTGTAATCGATGCCTGTTTGTGAAACGATCCAGGTCAGCACATATCCCAACAGACAGCCCCAGAGGATGCTGATAAACGCCAGACATCCGGCTTCGAAAAAGATCAACAATCCCACAGATCCGGGACGCGTGCCCACTGCCCGGAGCACACCGAACTCGAATATTCGCTCGTGAATGGACATGAACAAGGTATTGATGATGCCCAGAGCCACGACTCCAAATAAGATAAAGGCAATGATCAGGGTGCTAAAGTCAGTGAGACCGAGTGCTGCTTCCAGTTGTGGCATGAGTTCTGTCCAGCTCGAGGCACGGTTTCCCATGCGATTATATCGTTGCCAAAAGGGATGCTTGGATTGTTGAGCGATTTCAGAGTTTGTAAAATTGATCGCGATCTCGTGGATCTGATTATTCAGGTTGAGCATCTCTTGCGCTTTTTTCAACGGAACAAATGCCATGCCTTTGTCCATTTCCGGGATATTAAAATGATAGATGCCGGTGACCCGAAACATTTCCTGGGTCATATCGCCACCAAAGGCCTGGGCAACCGTAATCACGGCGCGATCATTCAGGGACAGTTTCAGGATATCGGCCAGTTCGCTGCCGATGATGAGCTGACGCTCACTTTGCTCACCGAGATATTCACCTTTTTGCATGGTTTCATCGATCAAAGAGAGAGCAGGTTCTTTATCCGGGTCGATGCCCACCAGTTGTATGGAATTCACATTCGAAGGCGAGGTGATCATGGCAAAGGCATAGGTACGCGGAGCAAAGGCGGCAACGACCGGATCGTGTGACAGAGCCGCCATGACGCTGTCGGCGTTTTGGAGAGTCATTTCCACATCCCGGGATTCCTGATAATCTTGCCGGTGAATCTGCGCTTCGCCGGTAAAGGATTCTGTGGCCGAGTCGATCATGTTTTCTTTCATACCGATCATCAGGGCGTCGACAAAAATGAGAGAAGCGAGCCCGATCCCGATGGCTGTACCGGCGATAAAGGTGCGGCGTTTATTTCGAAACAGATTGCGCCAGGCCATTTTCAACAACATCCGCATAACTCCTCCTAATGTGTGCGCATCGATTTTGCCGGATCATTTCGGGCTGCTTTTAACCCCGGGAAAACAGATACGATAGCGGCAGTGACCAGTACCGTGGTTGCAGGTAACAGAATGCTGCGCATATTTACCGTGGTATACATTTTGGTGAATTCTATGCCCCCATAGGTAAACGGCTCGGGCAAAGGCACCCCTTGTTGTGCCATTGTAGAATTGAGAATGACACCGATCAGGGTGCCGACCAAAATACTCATGAACGATAAAAACGAGACTTCGTAAAGGATCAGATAGACAATTTGATGAGGGCGCGTGCCCATGGCTTTGAGCAAACCATATTCTCTGGTGCGCTCGAGAACCGACATGAGGACGGTATTCAACACCCCTACTGCCACGATCAGCATGATAACGAACAGCATGATCCACATGCCCTGCACATCTGCCTGCATGGCCTGATAAAAAGATTTTGCAAATACCTGCCAGGGAGCGACTTGCAGCTGATCGTTTTGTAATTGTGTCCGGATTCGATCCACTAGCGGGGCGACCCCATCGAGATCAGATGCGATCACTGCAATTTCATGCACCTGATCAGGCAAAACCATGACCTCTTGTGCATCTTTTAAATGCAGATATAAAGCCGTCCGGTCAACCATTTGATCACCGCTTTCGACCAGTCCGATCACGGTATAGCGATCGTTTGCGATAGATCCGTCTGCAGCCTGGGATAAAAAGACCACCGAGTCTCCGATATCGGCATTCAGAACGTTTGCAAGCCCTTTGCCCAGCAATGCTTCATGTGCGGGACTGGAGAGATTTTCACCTTTGATGATTTTTTCCTGCAGATGCGTGGCACTGTTTTCCAGCTCTGGATCCACACCCCAGAGCTGAATGCCGGCGCTCTTGTTGCCCAGGGAAGCCAGTCCCCCTGCATAGAGTCTGGGCGACCAGAATTGCACACCCCTGATTTGCGACAAGGTGTCGCCGACCGCTTTATAGCGTTCGATGGTTTTATAGATCGAAGGCCTGCTGCGATAATCGCCATGGTGGATCTGGATGTGTCCGAGCCGATTCCGGGTAAACATCTCGATGATGGTCGTATAGGTTCCATCTGACCATCCGATGGATACGGCCGCGAGAATCACACCCCCGGCCATGGTGAGAGCGGTCAGCAGACTGCGGCGTTTCTGTCGGAATATATTACGAAAAGCGATTTTCAGGATGATCATGGCTGTTTTTCCAAATCCGTTAGTTCCAGGCTCTAAGATTACGCAACGAAAAAACCGATTCTTTGATGGAAATATTGAATTCTGCGTCAATATAGGTGAGCACTGTCTTGTTCCCTTTTTCATCCTGCGGGATCAATTCCATGACCGAAGGGATCCGGCGACCGTCAAAGGTCTTGATCTCCCGAAAATTCATGACCCGCATGAGCTTGCCTTTTTCATCATAGTATTCATCCCGCACCGGAATATAGTCTTGCTGACGAACCTGCATAAGGATGTGCCCCCAGATGATGGGGCGATCCGGCTTGGGCACGCATTTGACATAGAGGTACCCTTTTTGGGCGTCCTCGGGTTGCACCAGCTCATAGGTATAGTCCGTGAGCAGGGAAAATTCATCCACCAGGTCATCATTGGTAAAGTCAGATCCCATCCAGGAACTCATCATCATGGAAGGGGGGACTTTGATCACCTTGGA
>WJME01000188.1 GCA_014728115.1 Candidatus Zhuqueibacterota bacterium
TCAGGGTATGTCGGAGGGTTGTTTTTATGGGATAATTTTATTGACAAACGCATTCAATACCGTGATTTTATACGTTACGAGGGCTTTTCCTGATTTGTTTAATAATAGTACATAAAAATTTTTCTGATTACAACAACATTATTATTAAAAGATTTTTGGACAGATGGAGTTAATTGATAAATATTTTTAGGATGAACGTTGATTCTTTAAAATGTATTAATAATCAGGGATGATTTGGATAAATATTTAAAATATATACATGATTCTGCAAGAAAATGTAAATGAAAACTTTTAGGTTGTATCTTTATATCAAAACCCGTATCATATAGTTTAGTTGCATTAATTTTCTTGGTAAAGGTGATTCTGTTTGAATATTGATGTTGATAGGTTTGTTTGGCCAACTTTTTTTTCATACCTTAAAATAATTCCACAACGGAAATTCTTCTGCCTATCATTTTCGTTCATATTATAAATGGAGGTTTATTTATGAACAAGCCGAGGATGAGGATACTTTTTACCGCTTTATTTGTCGTCATTTTTTCAGCTTTTAGCCATGCAGCGGATATAAGAGGAAAGATTACGGATAAAGCGACCGGTGAACCATTGCCCGGCGCCAACATAGTCATTGAAGGAACGGCTATGGGGGCAGCAACGGATCTGGATGGTGAATATCACATAAGTAAAGTCCCGCCCGGGACGTATACGCTTGTGGTGACCTATATCGGCTACAAGTCCGCCGAATCAGAAGTGAATGTGCAATTCGGCCGGACAGCGAACGTCGATATGGAACTGGTGTACGATGTGGTCGAAGGCGAGACCGTAACGATTACGGCCCAGGCCGAGGGCCAGGTGGCAGCAATCAACCAGCAGCTTCGTTCCAATACGATCAAGAATGTAGTTTCTGCTGAGCGCATCATGGAGTTGCCTGACGCCAATGCTGCAGAGTCGGTCGGTCGGCTTCCCGGAATATCGATCAAACGGAGCGGCGGTGAGGGGAATCGGGTCGTAATAAGAGGTCTGGCCCCCACCTATAATGCCATCACCGTCGGTGGCGAAAAAGTCCCTGCCACCGATCTCGACGACCGTAGCGTTGATCTGAACATGATTTCTCCGGAGATCCTGGACGGCATCGAAGTGACCAAGGCTCTGACACCTGATATGGATGCAGATGCTTTCGGCGGTACTGTGAACTTTAAACTGGCTGATGCCCCTTCGGGTTTTCGTTCTAACCTGCGTTTTCAACAAGGCTATAATCAGCAGCGCAATGAATTGGGTCAATATAAAGGCAGTCTGACCCTGAGCAATCGTTACCTGGATGAGAAATTCGGTATCATGGTAACCGGAAATATCGAACGGGCACAGCGAGGTTCCGATCAATTCAATGCCGGATACGGGATTGTGCGCGAAAAACGTGAAGGTGAAGAATTTGCTCCGGTGACGATTAGTGATGTCCGTCTCGAGTGGGTGGATGAAATTCGCGAACGGCTGGGATTCAGTGTGCTGACAGATTATCGCCTTCCTCATGGTAAAATCATGTTCACCAACTTTTTTACCCGCCTGGACAGGGACGAATTGAGCATGCAAAACCGATACAGCGAAGGCAGTAATAACCACCAGCGCAGACTCGGAGATCGACAACGCCAGATCGATATCATGACCAACTCTTTTACCGGTGAGCACAGTCTCTATTTCGGCACCATTGACTGGAGATTGTCTCGTACCTCTTCCATGACCCGCCATCCATTTGACAGCAGATTTCAATTTCGGGAACTCTCTGCTTTTGATCAGTCAAAGCTGGGGTCATTCAACAGTGCTGATGACCTGGTTAATGCGGCGGTCAATGACCTGGAAAAGACGTTTATGTATCATGGCAGTTATTACCAGGAAAAATCGTTCGAGCGGGATTATAATGCCCAGTTTAACGTAGATATTCCCTATGTACTGGGCAACAAGCTAGCCGGTTATCTGAAATTCGGCGGAAAATACCGGACTAAGCGAAAAGAGCGCGACCGCCTCCAGGCATCGCGACGCCTGGATATCTATAATTCTCCTGCCTTTGCGCGTTACCATACACAAGCCGGAGACCCTGATTTTGAATATCAACGCATTCCAGGGTCGGGATTGCCCTCTATCTATAATTACCTCGATCGTGGGTTTGATCCGGGAGATTTTTTAAGTGGTGATTACGATTTTGGTGTTGGAGTAGACCGGAATGAAATGAATTATCTGTTAAATTCATTCCTGATGGATTCCACCTATATTTTTTCTTCCCTGGCCGATATGGATGATTATGAGGTCCAAGAGATGGTCACTGCAGGGTATGTCATGACAGAGATTAATCTGGGACGTCTTTTCATGGTCATGCCAGGTGTACGTTACGAATACACGCATAATGATATGACCGGTCGTGAAGGAAGTGTCGGTGAGGAATTTTTTGAACCCGAACTCGCCCAACCCTATGTGACCGATACCACTGCAACCAATTCTTATGCACGATGGTTCCCTATGATTCATGCCCGCGTTCGCCCGATCTCGTGGTTTGATGTCAGATTTGCCTATACCAAATCATTGTCCCGTCCCCGTATGGACTGGATGCTGCCGAAACGCAAGGTGCACGGATCTGCCCAGCTGGTAGAGTTTGGGCGCCCTGATTTGGAACCCCAAATCGCAGACAATTTTGACTTGTTTCTCTCCTTTTATGGTAATCGAATCGGACTGCTCACTCTGGGTGCGTTCTATAAAGAAATAGAAGACCTTATCTTCGAGCGGGAAGGACATAAAATTCTGAACGCTGAAAAGGAAGGCTTTACTGATGACCTGCAAGGATTATGGCTCGATCGTCCGGAAAATAATCCCTACAAAACCGAGGTGCGGGGATTCGAGATCGAGTGGCAAACCAATCTGAACTGGTTGCCCAGCCCGTTTGATGGCTTTGTGATCAATGCCAATTATTCGCATATCTGGTCAGAGACACGCTTTCCGCGCTCTTTTGTGATTTCCAACAAGATTCCGGTGTTTCCATTTGTCGAAACGACTGTGATCGACACGTTTCGGGTGGGCGACATGCCCGACCAGGCCGATGACATTGCCAACCTGGCTCTCGGATATGATAAAGGCCCGTTTTCGGCACGGTTGTCCATGCTATATCAGGGACGGACCCTGTCATCTGTGGGTGAGCGTCCTGAACAGGACGGCTTTACCGCCGATCTTTTACGGTTTGATTTGTCTGTCAAATACCGCTTGACCCGTCAAATCGGTCTGTTCTTTAATTATAACAATATCACCAACGAACCGGACGAGTCTTATATGATGGCTCAACGATATTTGACGGCTCGTGAATTCTATGGCTGGACCATGGATTTTGGTATCGGCTATGCCTTATAAATAAAAAATAGTCAATATGTGCGACGTATTGATCATGATGCCATTCTAACAAAGGAGGTGATGACCCAAAAATATCCATAATTCGTTGTAATTCTATTTATTTACTCGGAGGTTAGCATGAAGTTTTCATCTACTATCATGTGGTTGGTTGTTTTGTGTTGTATGATTGCCATGCCCGTTGTTGCTCAGGATTATCTGGATGTTCCGCAGGGCTTTGAGACCTTGAATCTGGCTGTCGAAGGAGACACCACAGCGACAGGAGATCCGGTGAGCGAAAATCGCGTGTATCGTCTCGAACGCGGTGGATTTTACCTTTTGAATGGTGCGATCCAGAATTCCAAAGGGAGCACATTTCGTCTGGAAGCTGCCGAAGGGGATGGCCCTCTTCCAGTGATCATTCCTGCGGCGGATGAAGCGGGTTCTGCCGATCGTGCGTTCAAGCTTAAAACCGACGCAACCCTCAAGCATGTCTATGTTTCAGGTATCGACAATCTGGGCAATCAGGCGACCAAGAATATGCTTCGTATAGAAAAAGAAGGCGGTCGCTACGTTGTGGATGGTTGTTTTCTGGATCACGATGCCCAATCATTTGTTCGTATGAATTCCGAGAATCAAAAGTTGTTTGTCAAGAATACGATCATGCGTAATTCGATATTGCTGGCAAATCCCGGCAATGGCCGTTTTATCGATACACGCGGCAATACGCAGGATACGATCATGGTTCAAAACAGCACGTTTTACCTTTGCTCCTCATCTGCGTTGCGTGACGGCAGTGGCATCATTCGTAATGCCATTTTTGATCATGTGACCTTGTACCAGTCCGGCGGCGAACTGTCTTTTGACAAGGGCCTGAATGTGACGGTAAAGAACTGCCTGATGATCGATATGGAATGGGAAGGCGATGTCGAGCCGAGTGATCCGGCCGCAGCTTTGGCAGATAGTTTAGAGGAAGAATTAATCGAGTCGGATTCTCTGAATGCTCCGGAGCTGATGACCGATGCAGAACGTATGTTTACGGTCAAGAATAATGTGTATGGTTGGTCCCCGGAAGTGGAAGCCTTTTTCGCCGGAATCGATACGGTTCAAAAACCGGTATTGTTCGATGCCCGTATACAGCGGTTTTTCGATACGTATGAGAACTGGGTTGCCGAGGACAATATCGAAGAATTTGTGCAGTTTTCCGATCCTCCGCCGCCGTCGAATGTGGTGACGTTTGCGCAGCATCGTCACAGCACCAAGTTCAGCGATGAAAACAATCCGGATCCGCGTGCCGACCGCAATGGTATCGTGGCCTTGTCTGAAGATCCGACGAGTGTGGGTCCGGCTGAAGATGAATTTGATTTTGATTACAATACCGATGCCCAGGCTTATACATTTGCCGAAGGCGGATTTCCGGTTGGTGATTTGAACTGGTTCCCGGGCAAAAAAGCGGAATGGGAAGCCTGGATCGAGACGTCGGTGTTTGATCAATCCGATAAACAGCCGTCAGCCTTTAATCTGGATCAAAATTATCCGAATCCGTTCAACCCGACGACCACGATCGATTACCGGTTGAGCCATTCTTCGCAGGTAGAGCTTGCCGTGTATAACATGCTGGGTCAAAAGATCCGTACCCTGGTATCAGACAAGATCCAGGCGGTAGGCACGCACAGCGTCCAATGGGATGGTCGTGATGACAATGGTGCCCAGGTTGCCAGCGGTATTTATATTTATCAGTTAACGACCGGCAATCAGGTCGAGACCAGAAAGATGACGTTGATGAAATAACGTGATCGTTTCAGATCACCGTTAAATACCGGCAGGTGGACGCCTCGTTTGCTCCGCCTGCCGGGTCTGTTTTCAGGATGCAATGGAAAGAGACCTAGATGAAAGGATACAAGGGATGAAACGAATAGGATTAACTCTGGCGGTACTCGTCTTTTTGCTCGGAGGCATCATGTATGGCCAGGTGACCGATGATTTGTCAGTTCATTTGTACGGCACCTTGTCGCAACCCACGGGCGATTTTGGCAAAGAAAAAGGTGAGAATGCGTTTCCGACGCGACGCTTTGGATTCAGCATCGGAGACGAGGTGGGTCTTGCGACCACCGGTTTTGGCGGGGGTGCAGAGCTATCTTCCTCGGTGTGGTTCGAGGGGTTGCAGTGGATATTCAGTATGAATGCCCTGACCAATCCGGTGGACAAATCTGCCCTGGAGCCGATTTATAGTGACATGTTGACCGATACCTCGAGGACCGTCTCTGTTGCTCTGGAATTTGGTCAATGGATCAATATTCCGATATTGAGCGGGTTTCGTTATGATTATGAATTATCGTCCGGCTTGACGGTCTATGGTTTGATCCAGGGAGGGATGAATTTTTCGCGTCGTCCGTCGCAAAAGGCGATCGTGGATATCACACCCACCGAGGGCAGTCAGGTCAAGGCACAGGAAGACCTGGTGGCAGAAGATACGAAATATGATTTTGCCCGTGATTTTGGTTTTGGCGCCGGTGCGGGATTGGTGATCAATAACCGTTTCAATGTGGGTGTTCGCTATTTTCAA
>WJME01000189.1 GCA_014728115.1 Candidatus Zhuqueibacterota bacterium
TGGGCAGCCAGTCCTATCTCGATCTGCTGCGCGAACAGCTGGCCGATGACGAATTCAAACAGCGCTTTGCAGAGGTCTATGCAGACCGGCATATTTGGAGCTTTGTGGCGTCCAGTGTTTCCCTGCAACAAGGCGCCTATGAAGAGATGGTCTATCTCACGGCCACGGCAGAAGATTCGGTGATCGCCTATCGCATTGCCAAGGCCGCCACCTTTGCCTATAAAGAGCGGCTGCGCCAGGTGGAGCAGGAAGAGTCGTACAATGTGGTGGACTTTGTCAGCAAGCAACGCGAGATCGCGCGCGAGAATCTAGAGTCTGCCGAACGCGAGCTGCAGCGTTTTAAAGAGACCACCAACATTACCCTGAACGAAGAAGACGGCGGACTCATGCGCCGGCTGATCGAATACGAGAATCAACTGGCCGAGGCCGAGACGCAGCAGGCCCTGGCCCAGGCCAATATCGAGGCCATCGAACAGCGATTGTCCCAGGTCAAGGGACCCGAGGCGAGCAGCGGATTCGAGATCGAGGATCCGGTCTCCCGGCAGTACAAGGAACAGATCGACAACATAGAACAGCAGCGCAACCAGATCGCCCAGACCAATCCCAACTCGCCGCGACTGGATGAGCTGGATCGCCAGATCGAGCGGGTCCGCAACGACTGGATCCGCACCATCGAAGAGAATATGGCGGCGACCAGTTCCCGGCCGGCAGAAGGAACCACCCGCGAGATGATAAGCGAGATCCAGAGCAATCTGTTGCGCGAAGAGATGGTGCTCTATCAGATGAAAAACCGCGTCTATTATTACCGCCGGCTCATCGACAATTACAAGCGCCAGCACCCGCAGATGCTCGAGAGCGCCATTCAGCTCACGCAGCTGCAACGCACAAAGTCGGTCTATGAAAACCTGTATAACTTTTTGATCCAGCGCGGCGAAGAAGCTAATATCAAGGCCGCCACCAGCACCGGCGGCATCCGCATCATCGACGAACCCTTGATGCCCACGCAGCCGATACCGGTCAATGCCATGCGGCTCATTGCTATGGGGCTTATTCTGGGATTGGGACTGGGATTCGGCATCGCCTTTTTACAGGAATATCTCGACCATTCGATCAAGAATCCCGATGACGTGCAAAAGCATGTGGGCATTCCGGTCATCGGTACAGTGCAGAGCATTTCCACGCCCAAACAGCGCAAATTCGCGTTGAAAAAGAGCGAGAGCACCAACGGCGCCAATGGCGGCTATAAACCCAACCTCATCTCCACCATCAGTCCGCGCGATCCCATTGCCGACCAGTATCGCGGTCTGCGCACCAATTTGCAGTTTTCCGAGGTGGATAGCCAGCTGGACATGCTCATGATCACCAGCGCCCTGCCCGGCGAGGGCAAGACCCTGACCTCGGCCAACCTGGCCATTATCATGGCCGAGATGAGCAAAAAGGTGGTGATCGTAGATTGCGATTTGCGCAAACCGCGGCAGCATGAGGTGTTTCAGGTGGACAAGGCGCCCGGACTCACAGATATCCTGGCCAAGGGTGACGACCTGAACAAGGTGATTCGCAAGACGCCGGTGCCCAATCTCTACCTGTTGACCTCGGGCACGCAGCCCCCGAATCCGGCCGAGATGGTGGCCAGCAGCCGCATGAAAGATCTGCTGCAGCAGCTGCGCCAGATGTTCGATACCGTGATCCTGGATACCCCGCCGGTCAATGTGGTGACCGATCCGCTGTTGTTGGCATCGCAGGTCAAGAATGTATTGTTAGTGACGCGGTTTGGGGTTTCGGATCTCAAGATCATCCAAAACGCCAAGGATATCCTCAACCGCTCGAGAGCCAAGATCCACGGCGTCGTCCTCAACGACGTCAAATCCGGCCGCGGATACGGATATTATTACAAATACAATTATTATTATTCCTATTATTCGAACGCAGACAAGAAATAAAACGTCCACACGTTTCCACATTCCAATGACTCATGATGATCTGAAAAAGCAATTCCATCCCGGCTTGTTTTGGGATGTTGAAAAAATCGACCCGACTCTGCATGATTCTTTCGTAATCAGCCGTATTCTGGAAGAGGGCGACGCCTCGGATGTCAGAAACTTGTTTTCGCTCTATAGTGAAAACAAGATAAAAGAAACTGTTCTGACCAGCCGGCGCATTGGTGACCGTACCCGACAGTTTTGGCAAGCCTGTTTTAAATAAATATCCTATGCTGGAAATCGCCATAAAAGAGAATATGATTCAGTTGACGCCTGAATTGACGAATGTGTGCCAACCATTCTACATGGCCGGCGGAACAGCTCTGGCGCTGCAGTTGGGACACCGTTTGTCTGTGGATTTGGACTTTTTTACGGCTAATGAATTTGAAAACGAACCCATCATTGAGCGATTGCAGCCTGATCGTGTCGTGATGAACTATCGGCAGACATTACATCTCGAAAAAAACGGGGTTCGCATAACGTTTTTGTTTTATGACGTTCCATTGGTTTTCCCCTCACTGTCCTGGCGGGGACTGCAAATCGCAGATAGCCGCGATATCATTGCCGAAAAATTTAAAACCGTATCTCAACGCGGGGCACGTAAAGATTTTTGTGATCTGTATGCCGCGTTTCATCAAGGATTCGATATTGCAACCGCCTGCGCTGTTTTTAACAAACGATTCTTGAATACCGGTATCAATAGTTATGCGGTTCTAAAAAGCTTGACCTGGTTTCAGGATGCCGATCACGATCCTGACCCTGTCTGGCTTTCCGTTGACTATACCACAGACTGGAGCACCATTCGCGACTATTTCACCAGCCATGCCCGCGAATTTAAACAACATCTTGTCGATTCGATTTAATTGTTTATTTTTTCACGTTCACACGTTCACACGTTCACACGTTCACACGTTCACACGTTCACACGTTCACACGTTCAA